>JALSJP010000034.1 GCA_026989265.1 Micavibrio sp. | reverse complement strand
CTCCTGAAGGGGCGCGTGATTATTTAGTGCCTTCTCGCTTGCACCCAGGGAAATTCTACGCCCTTCCACAAGCGCCACAGCAATTTAAACAGCTCCTCATGATGAGCGGGTTTGATAAGTATTTTCAAATCGCGCCATGTTTTCGTGATGAAGATGGCAGAGCAGACCGCCTCGCCGAATTCTATCAGCTTGACGTTGAGATGAGCTTTGTAACCCAAGATGATGTATTCGATACGGTTCAGCCCGTCATAGAAGGCATATTCGAGAAATTCTCAGATTTTACGGGTAAAAAACGTGAGGTTATATGGTGTCCATCTATTCCATATAAAGAGGCAATGTTAAAATATGGGAGCGATAAACCCGACCTTCGCAACCCTCTTGAAATTGTCGATGTAACGGAAGTTTTTGCCCGCGATGATGTCGAGTTTAAAGCATTTAAAGGTATTATTGATAAAGGCGGAGTTGTGCGGGCCATCCGCGCTCCTAAAGTATCTGATAAGCCGCGCAGCTTTTTTGATAAGCTAAATTCATGGGCGCAAAGTGAAGGCGCATTCGGGCTTGGCTATATCCTATTTGCTGATGGCGTTGGAAAAGGCCCCATTGCTAAATTCATTCCTGAAGCGGCGCAAGCAGCGCTTAAAAAAGCTGCAGGATTAGAAGATGGTGACGCTGTGTTTTTTATCTGCAATCAAGAGCTTCCTGCAGCTAAATTTGCTGGGCTTGCCCGCGATGCAATATGTGATGCCATGGGCAACCGCGAGGAAGATGTCTATAAATTATGCTGGATTATAGATTTCCCAATGTATGAATTTGATGAAAACCAGCAAAAAATTGACTTCTCCCATAATCCATTTTCAATGCCGCAAGGCGGAATGGCAGACTTGGAAGATAAAGATCCTGCGGATATCTATGCTTGGCAATATGATTGCGTATGTAACGGCTTTGAGCTAGCCTCTGGAGCAATCCGTAATCACAGAGCCGATATCATGGAAAAAGCGTTTGGCATAGCAGGTTACAGCAAAGATGTACTAGAAGCCGAGTTTGGCGGAATGCTTAATGCTATGCGATACGGTGCGCCCCCGCATGGAGGTCTCGCATTTGGCGTTGATCGCATTATAATGCTGCTTGCCGATGAACCTAATTTGCGTGAGGTTTATGCTTTTGTCATGAACGGTCAATATGAAGATCAGATGATGCAAGCCCCATCCGAGGTTGATCCCAAGCTGCTTAAGGATTTAAGTGTTAAGGTGTCTTTACCAAAGAAGCTTACAGATGCGGCTTAAAGCCAATCATGGGATTAGTTATTCGCTGCACTTTCTAAGCTTTGCCCAGTAATCGAGGCGTTTTTGTATATCACGTTCAAAGCCTCTAGGCGATGGTTTATAAAACTCAATGCGTGGCAGCTCATCAGGAAAGTAATTCTGCCCGCTAAATCCTTCGGGTGTGTCATGGTCATAGCGATAGCCCAAATTATAACCTTGCGCCTTCATAAGTTTTGTCGGAGCGTTCATAGCATGTTTTGGCGGCATTAATGACCCCGTTTCCTTGGCAGCTTTCTTTGCCGCCTTTAACGCCATATAACTAGCATTAGATTTTGGCGCGGTTGCAAGATATACGCAGGCCTGCGCCATGGCTAGCTCCCCTTCGGGCAAACCCAAACGCTCATAAGCTTGCCACGCTGCTATAACTAGTGGTAATGCTTGCGGGTCAGCCATTGATATATCCTCGCTTGCAACGCAAGTCATGCGCCTTAGGATATATTCAGGGTTTTCGCCTGCCTCTAGCATTCGCGCCATCCAGTAAAGCGCGCCATTAACATCTGACCCACGCAAAGATTTGTGAAACGCGCTAATCAGGTTGAAATGTGCATCGTTAGCTTTATCATATAAAGCTGCGCGGCGTTGCAGCATTTGCAGCAAAGCTTCACTGTCTAAAATACCCTCATTAACTTGTGCGAATATCTGCTCTGCCATGGATAATATGTAACGCCCATCACCATCTGCCATGCTTTTCAGCAATTCGCGCGCATCATCATCACAAGGAAGCTCGCGCCCTTGATTTTCCTCCGCGCGGTTAAGTAAAATCTCTAAACCTTCATGATCTATGCGCCTTAGCACAAAGACTTGCGCGCGACTAAGCAGGGCAGCATTAAGCTCAAAAGATGGGTTTTCGGTAGTAGCACCGATTAATGTAATTGTTCCATCTTCCATTACTGGCAAGAATGCATCTTGTTGAGACTTGTTAAAACGGTGAATCTCATCAACAAATAGCAAAGTGCCTTTTCCATTGCCTTTTCTTATTTTTGCAGCTTCAAATAACTTACGCAGATCAGACACGCCAGAGAAAATAGCTGATATCTGCTCAAAATGCAGATCGCTATGACTTGCTAGGATTCGAGCAATAGTTGTTTTGCCGCAACCAGGCGGCCCCCATAATATAAGCGAGGATAACGCCCCCGCTTCAATCATACGGCGCAAAGCTCCGTTTCCTGCCAGCAAATGCTCTTGCCCCACCACTTTATCCAAATCACATGGGCGCAAAAGATCAGCCATAGGTCTGTTTTGTTGCACCGCGTCAACATCTTTTATGTTATTTTCTGCAAATAAATCGCTCATAGCCTTGACCTAACCCTTACTAATATGAAATATAGCTTCTTTATTGATTGCCTGTGAAGGGGTAAAAAGGAATGAGCACGCAAACAATTGCGTATAGTGATGAGATTGCTAAGGCAACCGATCCAATATTTGACAAGCTTTCAAGGCAATATTCACGTGAGCATTGGGAAAGCATCGCGCCTTATATTTATGAGATCAACCGCCTTAAGCTTGAGAAAAATGCGGTTATATTGGCACATAACTATATGACTCCCGATATATTCTTTGGCGTTGGTGATATTGTTGGTGATTCTCTTTTGCTTGCACAAAAAGCTGCTACCTCGACTGCGGATATCATAGTTCAATGCGGCGTGCATTTCATGGCGGAAACTTCTAAAATTCTATGCCCTGAGAAGAAAATCCTTATGCCTGACATGGAAGCGGGATGTTCACTCGCCGAATCAATAACCGCCCAAGATGTCCGCGATCTTAAAGAAGAATACCCTGATATTCCGATTGTTACTTACGTTAATACATCCGCCGAGGTAAAAGCCGAGAGCGATATTTGTTGCACTTCATCCAATGCTCTGAAAATTGTTAATGCTTTGGGAGAGCAAGGTCATGGCTCGGTAATAATGACTCCTGATATGTATCTAGCGCAAAATATAGCGGCGCAAACGGACGTTAAAATCATCATCTGGGAGGGAAGCTGCATTGTTCATGAGCGTTTTTCTCCGCAAGATATTATTGATGCGCGCAAAACTTATGATGATATTGTGGTTCTTGCTCACCCTGAATGCCCGCCAAATGTCATGGCGGAGGCGGATTTTGCAGGCTCTACGGCGCAGATGGATAATTATATTAAGACGCAGCAGCCAAAGCGTGCAATGCTTATGACTGAATGCTCTATGAGCGATAATATCGCTGCAAATAATCCAAATGTTGAGATGATAGGCACATGTCAGATGTGCCCTTACATGAAGCGTATTACCTTGCCTAAAATATTAAAAGCCCTGCAAAGTGAAGAGCCTGAAATTATCATTGACCCTGAAATATCACGCCGCGCCAAACTCGCGGTTGACCGTATGTTGGAGCTTAGTTGATATGGACTTAAATACACAGACGACATATATAGCAGCTTGAATTAAGAATAAGGCATTATTAATTCCTCAATAGTTGTATCAATATCCATTCCTTTCCGTCGTTTTTTCATTGCACCAAAAGATTGTTCTATCCTAGGAACTGTTAGCTAATTATGAGTCCTAGCATTATTGTGATGGATAATGCTCTTGTACATAGAAAAAATATCATTGGTAAAATGCTTAAAAAACATGGGTATATCTTATTGCCCTTACCCAAATATAGCCCAGATTTTACCGTAGATTATTTTTCTAGTCTAGAATTTTTCTTAATTTTCCAATAATATTTGCTCTTGCATCATGCCGTTAAGCTCTATATATAGAGGCACTAATCAAATTTAAGGGTAAGTTAAGGATTTATACCATGGCAATAGAACGTACGTTTTCAATTATTAAACCAGATGCAACACGTCGCAACTTAACTGGTGTTATTAATGCTAAATTTGAAGAGGCCGGTCTACGCATTATTGCGCAAAAACGCATTCATATGAGCTTGGAAAAAGCACAAGGTTTTTACGCTGTTCATAGTGAGCGACCATTTTTTGCCGAACTAACAGAGTTCATGTCATCAGATCCTGTTGTTGTACAAGTGTTAGAGGGGGAAAGTGCTCTTCTTAAAAATCGTGAAATTATGGGTGCAACAAATCCAGAAGAGGCCGATGCAGGCACTATTCGTAAGGAATACGCACTTAATATTGGTGAAAACTCTGTTCATGGGTCTGATTCACTTGAGAATGCGGCAATTGAGATTGCCTATTTCTTTAATGATGATGAAATTGTTGGGTAGCACGTATTATTAACCATTGTTAAAAGCTTCATTTGTCTCATCAGCTGTGGCTTTTAATTTTTATACCTAGCTTATAGCAAATATATGGTGCTTTAGGTTTTAAATAGTACATGTTATATTACAGTATGACGTATCAATTACCCCACAGGAAAGCCGCCATGACAATTTAATTCAAAAAATGATTGTTTTAACATTTAACATACTCTCCGATAAAATTATGTAATATCATTATTTCGTTTACTATTGCAGCAATAAGGTTTAAAAAGCAAGTTATATGAGCTATTTAAACAAAGAAGCGATATTCGACTTCATAAAATCATCACCAACGCCCGTTACAAAGCGGCAAGTTGCCCGCGCTTTTAATATTAAAGGCGGGGAGAACAGGGTTGCGCTTAAGCAAATCTTAAAATCCCTTGAAAAGGGCGGAGAAATAACCAAGCAAGCTGGCGGTGTATATAGCGCTCCTGACGGATTGCCGCCCGTTGCTGTGCTAGAAATTTATGAAATTGATCTGGACGGCGATGTATTTGCGCATCCGCTTGAATGGGATGAGGAGCTTAAAGGCTCGCCCCCGCGCATTGAAATTATGCCCGATAAAAAGAATTTCAAGAATATCCGCGAGAAGAGCCGCGCTTTATGCCGCCTAACGCGCAGCAGTGATGATGTCTACGAAGCGCGCATTATCCGCCTTATTGACGAAGGCTCGCGCTATGAGGGGGGCAGCGTTCTTGGCATTATCAAAATGCAGAAAAACGGAGCAATCCTTAGCCCCACCAATAAACGCGCCAAGCATGATTTTGATATCGCTATGAAGGATATTAACGGCGCAAAAGATGGTGATCTTGTCATTGCAGAGCTTTTACCCTCGCGCGGGCTTAACCGCAAACAAGTAAGAATAGATGAAATTCTGGGGCAGCAAGGCGACCCCAAAGCCATAAGCATGATCTCGCTGCATGAGGCGGGACTATCCGACACATTCCCCGAAAATGTTGCAAGAGAGGCACAAGGTCTAGAAGTGCCAAGCATTAAGGGGCGCGAAGATTTACGCAAAATCCCTCTTGTTACCATTGACGGCGCGGACGCGCGAGATTTTGATGACGCGGTATTTGCGCAAAAAATTGATGATGGGGGTTATCACTTAATCGTTGCTATTGCCGATGTTGCTCACTATGTGAAGGCGGGTAGCAATCTTGATGATGAAGCCCAAAAGCGCGGTAACTCGACATATTTCCCTGATAGAGTTGTGCCTATGCTGCCCGAGGGCTTGTCCAATGATTTATGCTCGCTGCGCCCTAATGAGACTAGAGCCTCGCTCGCCGTTCATATGTATATAAACGCAAGCGGTAAGCTTACCAAATATAAATTTACTAGAGCGCTTATAAAATCCCATGCAAGGCTAACCTATGAGCAGGTGCAAGCCGCAAAAGATGGTAATGGCGATAATGCCACCGCTCATCTTATGGACGGCGTGATTAACCCACTATATGAGGTTTACGGCGTGCTTGATAAAGCTCGGCGAGGGCGCGGAGCATTAGATTTAGACCTGCCAGAGCGTCAAATCATTATTAATGATAAGGGGCAGATGACAGGCGTTACCACACGCACGCGCCTTGATGCGCATAAGCTGATCGAGGAATTTATGATTCTTGCCAATGTCGCAGCGGCAAGCGCATTAGAGGGCAATAAGAACTTCCCATGCGTCTATCGCGTTCATGACAAGCCTAGCTATGATAAATTAGAGAGCGCGCGCGAATTTATCGAAAGCTTTGGGCTATCACTGCCTAAGGGACAATCCATAAAGCCAAAGCAAATCAATTACTTGCTGCAAGCTGCATCCAAACATTCATACAGCCATTTAATATCACAAATGGTACTACGCACGCAAAGCCAAGCAATATATTCCACCGATAATATCGGGCATTTCGGGCTAGCATTAGAGAAATACGCGCATTTCACCTCGCCAATACGCCGTTATGCCGATTTACTGGTTCATCGCGCTTTAATAGGAGCTTTTGGGCTTGGCAGTGGCGGGATGTCAGATCATGAAATAGCCCGCATTAATGAGATAGCGCAACATATCTCAGAGACCGAGCGCACATCCATGGGCGCAGAGCGATCTGCTACGGATAGATTTACTGCAAGTTATTTATCCGATCATATAGGCGCAGAATTTGAGGGTAAAATTAACGGCGTTACGCGCTTTGGTTTATTCGTTACACTCGCAGAAAGTGGAGCGGACGGGCTTATACCTATACGGTCTTTGGGTGATGATTACTATATCCATGATGAAAAAGCGCACGCGCTTATCGGGCGTAAAACCAAACAAATATTCCGCCTTGGCGCGGCAATTCGCATTGTAATAAAAGAAGCTGACGGCATTACAGGATCATGCGTATTTGCACTTGCCGCAGGGCAAAAAGGCGCAGATATAGAAGGCATGAAGCCGCCTAGAATTAGCTCTCGCAATCATGATCGTGGCGGGGGAAATTCATATAAAAGCAAGCGCGCAAGACAAAATGCCGCGCGAAAAAAACGCTAATATGCTTGACATGCCTTTTAAAAACCTTCATAAAGCGTCTCTACGGAATTATAGGAGTTAATGATATGGCTAAAGCGTCACATATAAAGGTAAGATTAGAAAGCGAAGCTGGTACAGGCTTTCGTTATTATACTAAGCGCTCAACGCGCGCGGAATATAAGATAAAAAAGAAAAAATATGATCCTTGGGCTACGCATCCTGAGACAGGTAATAGAGGCGCACATGTAATGTTCGTTGAAAAGAAAATGCCTCCTTCCAAGAAATAATTATTTCTCTTTATATCAGCAATAAAAAACGCCCAGCAAAGGGGCGTTTTTTATTGCGTGCCTATCACATGATAGGTCAATATTTTAGTCTGTTGCATCAGGAACATCATAAAAATTGCGTTTTTCCTCTATATAGTCATCAGGATTAAGCTTGCCCTTATTTTCAAATACAGTGCAATTACGCCCTGCGTGTTTGGCTTCATAAAGGCATTTATCCGCGCGCTCTAATATTGTAGGGATAGAATGCCCGCCATTATTAATAATAGCTCCCCCAACGGATGTTGTTATTTGCAAAGCTCCGCCTTCGACTTTACATGCAATAGGGGTATCTGCAATAGATTTGCGCAAACGCTCGGCGACAAGATATGCTCGCTCTGGCGATACATCAGGAAGGATAGCTACAAACTCTTCACCGCCAAGCCGCGCCACCAAATCAAAACTACGTAAGTTATCTTTTATACGATCCGCAAAGGTTTTTAATATCTCATCACCAACATTATGACCATGCGTGTCATTAACAGCTTTAAAGTTATCTATATCCATCATAATAACGCCAAGGGCTTTATTGCTTTTTGCATTATTTTCTATAAGTTTTTCAAGATGAACTTCTAAGTAACGGCGATTATATAGCCCCGTTAAGCTATCCGTAAGAGCCATAGATAGGCTGATTTCATAGGTAGAACGCAGGCGATCTTGGAAGCGTTTACGGCGAACTTGAGTGCGCACGCGGGCGCGCAGCTCATTTTTTTCTAATGGGCGCAAAATATAATCATGAGCGCCAATTTCAAGACCATGCGCCACGCGAGGCATATCTTCCTCACCTGCAATCATAACGATGGGAAGTGAGCGCGTACGTTCATTAGAGCGCAAATGAGAGCAGAGCCTTAGACCATCTTCATTTTTTAAATTAAGACTAACCACTATGATATCAAATTCTTGAGAGGCCACTAGCTCCATTGCTTTTAGACCATTATCAACATCTATAACAATATTAAGATCTGTAGATAATGCATTTGATATTTTATCTCTTTCAAAGTCTTTATCTTCAATTAATAGGATTCTTGCGCCTTCTATAGGCTCTTTCATTAGGTTGCTTTGCTCGCTAACCACGCCGAATTGATTTGCGGAATTTTCGCGCAGCTTCCACTCATCCATTGCCATTTTAAGGCGAGCAAGCGAGCGAACACGCGCCATAAGCGCTATATCATTAATTGGCTTGCTAAGGAAGTCATCCGCGCCAGCCTCAAGCCCGCGCACTTTATCTTGAATATCGGTTAAAGCCGTTACCATAACCACTGGAATATGTGATTTTTCAGGATTGGCCTTTATGCGCTCGCAAACCTCAAACCCATCCATACCCGGCATCATAATATCAAGAAGCACAATATCGGGGTTCTCATTTTCAACTTTTTCTAATGCTTCTATGCCGCTAGTTGCGGTTATAACTTCGTAATATTCACATGAAAGCTTTGCCTCAAGCAATTTTACATTAGGCAATATATCATCAACAACTAAAACGCGTGCAGACATTTTACAGCTCCCCTTGGTCTGGATTTTCACAAGCACCATAAAGATGCTTTTTCACGACCTCTATAAAACGAGTAACAGAAATGGGTTTTGATATATAGTCTTCACAACCGCCCTCGCGGATTTTTTGCTCATCACCTTTCATCGCAAAAGCGGTTACAGCGATAACAGGGATGGATTTAAGCACATTATCTTGTTTAAGTGTCTTTGTGATCTCAAGCCCTGAAATTTCGGGAAGCTGAATATCCATGATAATAAGGTCAGGCTTATGTTCCTTAGCCATATCGAATGCAAGCCTGCCATCGCTAGTTTGCACGGTATCAATATTATGTGCCTCTAAAAGGTCATGAAACAGCTTCATGTTAAGCTCATTATCTTCGACTATTAGAACTTTTTTATTCATAATTTTATCTATTATTCCAGAAGGTTATGTGATTATAACTTACGCGAGTAATTTATATATATCCTAATCATTAGTAGTTTCTAAATAGTTAAAATTTTTCTATATTATAATTTATTCATTTATATCATTTAAGCAGCCATCATCCAATGGCTTTAAAGCAATTAATTTATGCGTTACAGAAAAATCGCCGTAATCTACGCCCATATTGCTGATAACTCCATTTTCATGGAATATTATGGACATTTCATAATCAGATGTTGCCTCGAAATCATTTAATGGAAAGAAAGCAAGTCGGATATTCCATGCTTTAGAATCTATAAGAGCTTGTTCTACATCATCTGATTTAACACTAAGGGGTGCAGCTTCAGATATTATTAGGCTATTAATATCAACAGCGCCCTCTGCATCACTACCATCAAATATAGTTGCATTATAGAATTTTTCGCCGCCTTTAATTTTCTTTAATACTGACAAAGTATGAGCCATGGGAAATAATGTTCCTTGTGGTAATTCGAATATCAAGCCCTTAGGCTTAGAGTATTTAGCGGCTATAGGGCTTGCGCTGCCTCTTATTTCTTCAAACAAATCGCCATCGCGCTTGCGCTGCACGGTAAAATTAAACTCTTTGCCATCAAAAGACTCATGCATTGAAAGATCGCTAGTCATCCGGACAGCATGCCCTTGCGGATATTCATAAAGCATATCAAAGCGATTATTAGATATCCATGCATCGCAAGAGGATTTAAACTCGTAAAACATTTTGCCACTAATATTAGAAATATTAGAATTGCTTTTTTTTGAAGAAAGACTGATGTCGTATAATGCTTTATGTGCGACTATTCCTGCTTCTTTTGTAGGATTATTAAGCGCGGCTCTTGATGGGGGCGCAAAGCCAACACAAACAAACAAGATACATAAAATAATATTGGTAATATAAGACATCAGATTAATAATAGCTCTATTTTTGACAAATAAAAGTAAATACTTTAGGTTTTGATAATTAATATAAAAAATAGAAAGCGGATAAATGAACAGCCTAGCAATATTCGATAAAAGCGCAGAAGATGATCCGCAAACAGCCTCCCTTCGCGAGCTTTTGGATTTTCTAGAAAAACCACAATCAATTGGACTGGATAACCTTCGGGAATCGCTTCGCAATATTGTTCAATTAGCACTTGAGCTAAAAGGCTATCAAACAGGTTTAAGCCTGCAACATCTTGTGCATGGTGAGCATTCCTCTATGGCTATGGAGGGCATATTATCTGGTGATAAAAAGAAAAAACGCCGTCTTAAGCAATTTTGGGATGATATGAATGAAATTGCAATAGAAATGGAGCGTAGCTTTAATATTATATTTGATTTCGCGATAAAGCAAGTCGTTGAAATTAAACAAGGAATTACCGATGAAATCGCGATCATTGATGAAAGAATAGAGGAAAAAGCCAGCACTGAAATAGAAGCCGCAGCAATGAAAGCGGCAAGTGCCAAACGTAAGAAACTTGTTAAGTTCAAAAAACATGTGAAGAAGAAAGAAGCCTTAATACAAGAGGCAAACTCTACGCAGGAAATTCTTGAGATCCAAAATAACCTTGTTGAAGATAGGCAAAATTTTAAAGAAGGTAAGTTTGACCCTAATAAAACCCAATCTAGTCCTTTAACTGCATTAGGTGATATGCTCGATTTAGTAAGTGCAAAAAATGACGATAAATACGATAAGAATAACGATATTGTAACAAAAAATAAAACGGATGATAGCTCATCAGATAGCGATGATACTAGCGGTAGCGGTGAGCGCAGCGGTGAGGTTCTGTTGCAAAATTTGTAGTAAAACTTGCTAATTGTAATTATCCAATGTGTTCATTGGTACTTAATCTTATAGCTTGAGCTATAAAAAGCAATGATAACGAATTAACCAATGCAGAGCAGTTCCGTCTTTTTGCTGCATAAGACATAGTAAATATAGCTTTTTCTTAACCTAAGCATATTCTTGCGACAGAACCGCATTTTTAATAGGTCTAGCTGTAAAAACGGACAAACTTTTTTAAATCGGCGACTAGACTATAAGTGGGTTAGTAATTCCTTATCGGCATTGCAAGCTTATAAAATTGTTACATCTAAAAAACAAGTTACTCTTCTTGCATGGCGGCTAGTACTTTGCGCATTAGGGGGACTGATATGCTGCGTTTTTCAGATAAAGCCATGTGATCTGCATTTTCTACCACCTCTTTGGCGGCGGCGAATGAGCGTTCCATCCTTGGGAGCAGATATGAAATTATATCATTGCTAACACTAAGCTGCCTATCGCTAAACAGTTTGATTATAACAGATGCAAGCAGCATATCATCAGGCGCATGTATTGTAACACTTGGCGCGGCGCGAAGGCGTGAAGCAAGGTCTTCTAGGGCAAAATTCGAGCGTGACATGGTCATGCGCATAGTAATCATCACGGTTTTTTGCTCTTCTTTAAGCATATTATAAAGATGAAATAATGTGGTTTCCGCCAGTTTATCGCCAAGCCACGGGTCAAGACCATCAATTACCAAATTATCACCCATATTAAATAATTCTTGCGCTGACTTATGGGTAAGCATTTCAGGCTTTATGATAGCTGCATTTGTTTTATCCTGCCATACGGCTGCTAAATGACTTTTACCGCTTGCCGCCGCGCCTTGCAATACCAATGCAGGGGCGCACCAGTTAGGCCAACGGTCAATCCAACCAACCGCGTCACGATTGCTAGCCCCTATATGGAAATCAGAGCGCCCAAATGCATGGCGAGAGCCTAAGTCTAGCGGGATTTGCTGCACTTTATTTGCCATTTTTGATTTTCTTTGGTTTTTCTTTTACATCAATATCTTTGTAATAAGCGCTTTCCTTGTATTTCTTAAGCCCGAAAGCAATCAAAACGCCAATAACCGCGGCAATAGGCACAGCCAAAAACATCCCCAATATACCAAGCAATGCGCCGCCAGCAAGCAGAGAGAAAAATACCCAAAGTGGGTGCAGCCCTACGCTATCTCCAACCAATTTAGGAGTAAGAAAATTACCCTCTATAAGTTGTCCGGCAATAAAGATAGCTGCAATTATCCCAACAAACACAATATCACCCGCCTGAAACCATGCCACAGTAATGCTAACCAGCAGCCCAACGATAGAGCCAAACATTGGGATAACTGATAGTAACCCTGACAGTAACCCAATCAAAATACCGTATTTCAAGCCAGCAATCGAAAGGGCAATTGCATATGCCACGCCCAAAAATACAGCAACAGTTATTTGCCCGCGAACAAAGCCAGATAGCTTTTTGTTAATTTGCTCTAATAGCCCCATGATAACTTCCTTGGAATGGCGCGGCATTAAATCTTGCACCCATTTTGTTACATTTAACCATTCTTTCATCATGAAATATGCCACGATTGGCATGAATATGATTACCGATATAGTATCCATAACAGCCTGACCGCCAGATGCAAATTTCTGCATAACATAATTGGCAACGCTTATGGCTGAACTTGAATTTTGCTTTAAAAGAGATTCTAGACTCTCGCCTTGCGCACCGCCAATATATTGATCCAAACGCGCGGTTATTGGGCTCATAATTCCCCAGAATTTTTCAATATAATTTGGAAGATCATTGGAAAATTGTGATAGCTCCCGATAAATAATAGGCGAAACTACCCCGATAAACCCAGCGATAATAAGCAAGAAACTGCCCAATATTATAATAGCAGCAGGCGCGCGCGCAATTCCTATATCCCCAAGCTTATTTACAATAGGATTTAGCAAATATGCCACGGCAATTCCCAAAACAAATGGCAATAAAACCGATTTAAACAAGATAATTGTTAGTATAAATAATATAGTTGCACATCCCCAAAAAATCATATGGGTTGTTGGCTTTAATGGCTTAACACTCATTTAAATTATCCCCTTAAAATGTGTGAACATTGCTGCCACGTTTTTTATTATATGTCACATCATATATAACTGATTGAGATGCTGAATTTTCATGACCAGTGCCAAGGGATAGGTTAGAGCGAGAGAAAACATCACGCAAACGAGCCTCATCTCCGCCAAATTTAAAAGATAAATTAGCCTCTGTTTTGCTAATGGATAGCACCGAAATATCACTAACCCCATGTGCCTTAGATATAACTTGGTTTACTTTTACCCATTGCCTTATATTCTTGAATGGAACGCGAACATGAAATATTTGGCTTTGAGATGCTCTCGATAATGTTTTATTTTTCCAATCATTTTGTAATGCGCGATATGCTTTGGTAACGCCGCGATCATAAATTTGCTCAAGAGTTTCATTATTTTTAGAAGATATAATAATATCACGAACATGCTGCGCGCGCGCGTGGTCAGTTCGATAAATACTAATGCGTAGCTCCCCACCATTTTGCAAATTAGCATCGGGAACAGCAACCATAATTGCCGCCTCTTTTGCATCATAACGAGCAAGAATGCGATCAAGCTTGCTGCGCTCATATCTTAAAGCATTATCTTCATTTATATCAGATATATCCATTAGATCACCGATAGGAACTTCGATAGGGACAAGACCGCTTGATATATTATAGCGAGACCATGCCTGCATCCAGACATTACCCCCTGACCATAAAATGCTTTTTCTGCCATTTTGCAATATTGGCAAAACTAATAAAGTTTTACTGCTCTCATTTGTGAAATCCACCCCTGATACAGCGAAAAATTTACTAACCGCGTCTTCTTGGAAACGAAAAGTATAGGTTGCTACATATCTAACCGCAGATAATTGCTCATTAGTTATTTCATAATCTTTTACAAGGGATGATATAGTTAAAGAATCAGGCAACGCCATATTTTGCACTTGCGCTTCTTCTACCATGCGCTTAGTAAGCACTTTAAAAGCTTGGGCTTGGGCTTGGTCAAGCGCACGCTCCCCCGCTATCACAGAGTTTTTGGCCGTCACATCAACCTTTATGCCCTCTACGATAAACAAAGAGTCATAAGCATTAGCCGTGCTTGCGATTGATAAAGACGATAAAATCACAATGATGCAAATCATTAAAAACTTGCAGTTAAAAGCGTGATGAGGTATTCCCATGGTAACCCTTTAAATTGATGAATATATATATTAGTTTTATAACTATGTGAGCATAAGAGCAACATGAAAGAACAAATACAAGAAAGTGCATATAAACAAGCTGGCGTAGATATTGACGCGGCGGCAGATTTAGTTGAGCAAATAAAGCCTGCAATTAAGAAAACGGTGCGTAGCGGAGTTATGAGCGGTATCGGCGGTTTTGGCGCGTTATTTGATCCAAAAGCAGCAGGATATGAAGACCCCATCCTTGTATCCTCAACCGATGGAGTTGGCACAAAAATTAAGATCGCCATTGATTCTGATAGGCATGATACAATTGGAATTGATGCGGTTGCTATGTGCGTTAATGATTTGGTTGTACAAGGGGCAGAGCCTTTATTCTTCCTTGATTATTTTGCTACGGGCAAGCTAGAAAACACGGTCGCAAAATCGGTTATAGAAGGAATTGCAAAAGGCTGCGAGATTGCAGGATGCGCACTAATTGGTGGCGAGACTGCAGAAATGCCAGGGCTTTATGCTGGTGGTGATTATGATTTAGCAGGCTTTACTGTTGGCGCAGTGGATCGTAAGTCTTTAATTACTGGTGATAAAATCAAAGAGGGCGACGTCATTTTGGCTCTTGCTTCAAATGGAGTTCACTCAAACGGATACTCCCTTGTTCGCAGCATTATAAATAATAATAGCGAGCTTAATTATGAAAGCGCACTGCCATTTGATATGGATATTGCAATGCAAGATGGTGATGAGAATAAGCAAACTACTATCCCAGCAAAAACACTTGGTGATGCATTGCTTGCTCCGACGCGTATATATGTCAAGGCGTTGCTTGCTGCGCTTGAAATAAAATCCGAAGGCGGCGCGCCAGCGATTAAAGGCATGGCGCATATAACAGGTGGCGGTCTAACGGAGAATATTCCGCGCGCGCTTCCCGTTGGTCTTACCGCTGATATTGATGTTGCAACTTGGGAATTGCCCGCTATATTTAAATGGCTTAAAAAGCGCGGCAACCTTGATAATTCTGACCTTGCGCGAACTCTTAATTGCGGAATTGGCATGGTTGTTATTTGCGATCCGAAACATGCAAAAAATGTGAAAGAGTCGCTGGCAAATAATGGAGAAAATGTATTTTCAATTGGCAAAATAGAAAAACAAAGCAATTCTGATATAGTAATTAAACTTAATAACCTTGGCGCATCATGGGACTGAAAAAGCTAAAATTAGCTATTTTTATATCAGGCAGAGGCTCTAACATGCTTTCAATAATGGAGGCGTGCAAATCACCAAATTTCCCAGCAGAAATAGCAGTGGTTTTATCAAATAATCCTGATGCGCAAGGCATAATATCTGCGCAAAATGCAGGCATAGCCACAGAAATGGTTAATCACAAAAAATATACAGCCCGCGAAGATTTTGAAAGTGAAATTAGCAAAAGGCTTGAAAAACATGATGTTGATTTAATAGTTCTAGCTGGATTTATGCGAATTTTGACAGGGTCATTTACCGATCAATGGACTGGCAGAATCATCAATATACATCCATCATTATTGCCTGATTATAAGGGGCTTAACACCCATGAACGCGCGATAAATGATGGCAGAAAAGAATCAGGCTGCACTGTGCATTTTGTAAACTCAGAGCTAGATAGCGGCGATATAATCTTGCAAAAAAGCGTTCCCATATATGGTGGTGATACTGCCAGCATTTTATCTGATAGGGTGTTAGAGCAAGAGCATAAAGCATATCCCGAGGCTATAAAAATATTAGCAACGTCACTTTTGTAATGAATCATTAATGGTTTTGCCTTATAATTCCTCAATAGAACAATAAGGTCTATTAAATTCAAATGGTTATGCAGCAAAATTTAAAGATAAGAACAAGCAAGTGTGGAGCAAAATCATTTATGATTGTGGCTTTGTTTATGCTTGCCAATATCTTAATACTTCAAAATGCATATGCACAAAATAAACAAGTAATAACATTAGATAATACCGTTCAATCACTTTCAATTGCATCATATAGCTATGTAACGTTTGATGAAGATAAAATATTAAGCCCCAATACTATTATGTCTCGCCATCGTAGTAACTTGCGCGGAGCTAAAATAAATTCAAATGTTATAAATTTAGGAATTAGCAATGATCCTGCATGGATTTTATTCACGGTATATAATAAATCAAAAACAGATGATTGGATTTTGCATTTTGGAAATACGCTAGATGGGCGTTCTGGCTTAGTCAAAAAAATCAATATTATGAATTATACCACGAAACAAAGCCTATCTTACCCTCAGTCAGATAATGTCAAAGCCAAATCGCCCTTTATCGGCGCGGCTATTCCAATAAGAATAGCTTCGGGCAGTGAAAATACTTTCCTTATATATGTAGAAAGTGCTGGCGCTATGCCCTTGATTATTGCTCCAGAATTGATCATGCAAAATAAATATATGAAAGATACATTATTAGGTAGTCATAAAATCACTATAGCTTCATTGATTTTCATAGCCCTAATATCATTTTTCATTTCATCATATTATATTGGGCGTAGCAATGCTTCACTGGCATTACTGTTTTATTATATTTTGCTTTACACTATATTTTTTAGCCTAAATGAGAATTTTATAGCTAGCGGAATTTTAAATGGAAAAACCCTGTTTATACTTTATATGACTAGCCTTATATCGACTATCATAGCTACAAAATTCTTTATGAAAATTACATATGACCGTAAACCTATGGAAAGCGTGGCATTAATAAGTATAGCAATATTTATATTTGCTGCTTCTATGGCATATTTATTTATTTTAGGGTCAAGCAAAGTAGCGTTTCTAATATTAACGGGAGCTATATGTTTAAGCTTTATTTCCGTTATTGTAATAACAGCTTTTACAACTATTAAATCACGAATAACAACATTGATGTTTTGCTCAGGGCTTGGGCTTGTTGCGCTATCTTTTATGATTTTGGCATTATCATCGCTTAATATTCTACCAACCTCAACCTTTACGCTTAATCTATTTTGGGTGCTGCAAATATTGGTGGCAATATGTTTTATAGCCTCTTATTTAAGATCAAATAAAAATAGCAAAATAAGAAAACAGCAAAAGGAGATGTATAAAAGACATGAGGAACAATCAATTGCAAAATTGCAAAAATCAAAGGATTTCGCCGATCAAGCGCGTCTATTGCGCGTAATTGAAAGAGAGCGTGAGTTAATGGCAGAATTGCGCGAACGCGAAGTAAAAAGAACAGAGGAAATGCGCAAGGCAAAGGAAATAGCCGATAAAGCTAATCAAGCAAAATCAGCATTTCTTGCAGTGGTTAGTCATGAAATTAGAACACCAATGAACGGGATATTGGGAATGGTGCAATTGCTTCAAGAGACCAGCCTCACAAAGAACCAGCATAACTACACTGATATAATTAATAAGTCGGGCGAAAGCATGATGTCTTTACTAAATGATATATTGGATTTCGAGAAAATCGAACATGGGGGCATGGAATTAGAAATCGTGGATTTTGATATTCGTGGGCTTGCCAATGATATTACGGTTTTAATGTCGGGACACGCATTACAAAAAAATATAAAATTAACATCAGAAATTGATGGTAATGTCCCTAAAAGACTTATGGGAGACCCAACGCGCTTGCGCCAAGTGCTTCTTAATCTTGTAAATAATGCCCTAAAATTTACAGAAAATGGGCATGTTACAATAGAAATAAAATGCTCGGGAACTAAAGAAAATCCGCTTATTAATTTTGCGATTAAAGATAGTGGTATTGGCATTTCAAAAGAAGGAATAGCTAAATTATTCACACCATTTAAACAAGCAGAAACCAGTACATCACGCAAATATGGCGGCACTGGGCTTGGACTTGCCATTTCCAGTAAACTAATTGAAGCTATGGGCGCGGAAATCAAAGTAGAAAGCCAGCAAGGCATTGGCAGTACTTTCATGTTTGATATTAGGTTAGATGAAGTAAAGCCTTCAGATATAATAATAGAAGAAGAAGGCGATTCTAGTAAATCATCTTCTTTTGAAACAAAACATGCCGCTCCCATGAGTATTTTAATTGTTGAAGATAATGAGATGAACAGGAATGTTTTAGAGGGTTTTCTATCTCGCGATGGGCATATACTATCAATGGCGACTAACGGCTTAGAAGCTCTTGAACTATGTGCTAAAAATAAATTTGACCTTATACTTATGGATATTCAAATGGATGGAATGGATGGACTTGAGGCGACGCGCAAATTAAGGGCTATGGATGATAAAGAAATAGCCAGCACCCCTATTATTGCGCTAACAGGCAATGTGCAGCTAGAAGATATAGAAAAATATTTTGAAATGCGAATGAATGGATTTATCGCCAAGCCCATAGATTCAAAAAAATTGATGGATGTTATATATAATGCCTCTATAGGTAAATTTGAGAATGAAGTAGCAGAAATAAAGGGTGATAAAGCGAATCTAAACAGCATTACCCATAATTTAGAATTTGACGATAGGGTGGATTTTGTAAGTGATTCTGAGGTAAATATAGCTACAAAAACAAGTGATACTATTTTAGATAAAGAAGTTAATTTAACATTAGACACAGATAAAGCTTCAAATGATAAGGAAGAAGAACAAACAGCTGATATAAAAGTAAATGAAGAGCTTACCGAAATTCAAAAATACCTACTTGAACAAAAAAAGCCTAATAACATTGACATAGATATTCATGCTGTGCTTGACATAGCCATGATAGAAAGCTTAGCAAACACATTAAAAAAAGATCAATTCTCTGAGCTATTAAACGGGTTTTTGGATAAATCCAGTGAAATTATTGAAAACATGAGACTGCTTATAGAGAAAAAAGATATTTTATCACTAGGAGCGCGCGCGCACGAACTTAAAGGCATGGCAGGTAATTTTGGCATGAGAAAGGTAAGTGATATCGCTGGCAAAATTGAGATGGCTGCTAAAATGTCACAAAAAGACCTTGCCATAAGTGAGGCGCAAAAATTAAAATCTGCCGATGAAGAGACAAAGGAAGCTTTTAAACAATGGTTAGCTTAGTGTTATAGTAATTAATTAATTAACTAACCTCATATGTTTTGGTAAATTATTATCTGATAAAGGCTTATATTGTTCGTAAATTTCAGGAGGCAAACGGAAGTCCCACCATTCTTCTGGAAGTGGCAAAAGTTGCACATTTAGATTTCGTGCAGCCATATCCATGCTGTTATCCAGCATTTCCCTATTATGCATAATTTTAGGGGAATGTTCATGTTCGCGGTGCGCTCGCTCGGTTAAGCAATCAAACATACACCCCATATCAAGCAATTCGCCGCTTTTATCTTCTAAACCAATATCAATTGCCATGCCCCGCGGATGCCCGCCTGCGCCAGATGGTGAAAGTAATCGCGGCTTTTCCAACCAATGAGGATTATCAAGAACGCGCTTTGTGCGCATCATGGCTTCTTGTGCATCGGTAGTGCGCAGTCCATCATAAAGTATAAATCGCACTTTATACTCTTCAAAGCAATATTTAGAGGCAGTAAATACAATTTCCGCAAGATCTTTATATAGCCAAAGCTGCGCGCTTTTTTTATAAATTCTTTCACCAAATAACAAATTATCATTACGCGCATATGCTAAATCTATAGAATAGTTATATTTGCTCGCATAGCTATCCATACATACAAGCTTTTTTGGGTTAATTACTTTCATTTTATGATTATTTCTTTCGATTAAACGCGCATATAGCTTTTAATTTACTCTAAAAGTTTGCGCTATGTCACACAAATATGTTGTAATAGTGGTATTGATATGTTTAGGGAGAGCAAGGTTTATGGTTAAGAAAAATATTTCAGTTCTGTTTGGGGTTTTATTCTATTTCCTATTGTCTGGTGATGTTTTCGCGCAAGATGTTAATGATATTGCGCAAAATATTGTTGGCTCTACTGCTAGACTGCCAGGGTTAATAACAGCCTTAACCTTTTTATCAGCCATTATAATTTGCGTTACTGCCATTTTAAAAACTATAGATCATGTTAGCAACCCCACCCAAACCCCTATTAGGGTGCCTGTTATACGCTTTCTTATTGGTGGTGCACTACTCTCACTTCCTATTATAGTGGAGGCGACATTATTTACAATTAATGGCGGGTCGATAACAAACTTTAATCCTTTTACCACTTTCAGTATATTTGGAGCAAGTAGATTAGTCGGTCTTGTTACGGGTTACCTTAGTTTTGGTAATTTTAATTCTATTCTAAATTCGATTATGCTGTCTATGGGGCAAATACCTGGAATGGTTTCTTCGGTTGCATATTTATTGGGGCTGGTTATGGCGGTTTCGGCAATCTATAAAACAAGAGACCATGTGGAAGACCCTGATAGAATCCCCCTGAAAGATGTGGTTATTCGATATTTAACGGCAGGAATGCTATTTGGGCTTCCCACCATATTTAATGCAATGTTTGAAGCTATTAATAATAGTGGTATGGGGCTTGCTGGAGTTTTAACCTCTATATTAAGTGGGGCTGGATTTTTCTGGTCAACGCAAGCTGATTCAGTAGCTTGTAATGGTCTTGAATTTACAGGGGTGAATTTATTTACGGGAGGCGCTACCTTAGGATCGGTGCTCTGTACGGTTATGGAGACCACTATGGGTCTACCAGGGTTTTTAGCGGCATTATCATATATAATCGGTACAGTTCTTGGGCTTTGGGCAATTATAAAAATACGCGATCATGTCAATAACCCATCACAAACACCACTTCATGAAGGTATTACACGTTTAATTGCTGGCGGTGCATTTTTTGCCCTTCCTGTGGTTGCGGTTGCAATACAATATAGTGTAACGCCAAATGCAGCTGCCGTTGCTGGCACTATAGCTGGCGCAAATACTGGATTTAATGAAACATTACCTGCCTCATGCGCAGACGCAAATTCACTTGATGTCGCAATGGTGTGTTTTATGAACGATACATTAGGGCCAACACATGTTTTATTAAACTTCTTTACATTTGTTGCTGGACTTATTTTTGTTATGATTGGCATATCAAGATTAACCAGATCGGCGCAAGAAGGTGCAAAAGGACCAGGCGGTATAGGAACAATAGCAACATTTGTTATCGCTGGCTTCTTAATGTCATCAAGCACAATCATGAGGGCTGTATCAGGCTCTATATTTGTGAATCCTAACCCCCTTGAATTTGGGTCTTCTCAAACAAATGCACAATTAAAATATACAACAGGGATGGATGTTGCTGAACAGGCGGCTGCCCATAATGTTATAAGTGCTGTGCTTAAATTCATGATTATCATTGGAATGATAAGCTTTGTTCGCGGGTTATTCATAATGCGTGATGTTGCAGAAGGATCAGGTCAGGCATCTACTATGGCTGGTTTGACGCATATTATTGGCGGCGCATTGGCGGTTAATTTAGGGCCATTATTGAATGCGGTTCAAGCAACTCTGGGCATCACAGCATTCGGCGTAACTTTTTCATAATAAGGTGAAAATAAATGTGTCAATATTGTGGCAAACGTGATAGAGTTAGGATATAAGGTAATTTATTGGTAACTTTTAAAAGGAGAACTGAAAATGTTAAATAAAGTAAAAAATTCATACTATAAACTTGGTGCGGCAATGACTATCGGAATGATGGTATCATCTGTTGGTGAAGCAAATGCTGCTGCTGCTGCTGCTGCTCCTGGTAATAATTTCGGTAGTATTGCAGAAAATATAACGAACTCTATTGCGAACTTGCCGGGTCTTATATCTGCGATTTCATATCTATTTGGTACGTTGCTTGCTGTTCTTGGTATCATGAAAATTAAGGATCATGTTGAAAACCCGACTCAAACACCATTAAAAGAGGGTGCTATACGTTTGGCTGTTGGTGGTGCGTTATTCTCAATTCCAATAGTTATGGAAGCAATGACAAATACAATGGGCACGGGCAACGCCACTAGTTCAGCGACAATGCAAGCTGTTTCTTTCGGAATTGCACCGTAAATGGTGGAATATATGGAAAAACACCCCATATCTTTAGGGCTTTCCAGACAAATAGGAAAGCCTGCAAAGACAAAAGGCGGAGCTGGTTCATCTGGCTCCGTTTCTTCCGCTTTATCAAAGGAATGCAAGCAAAAGATTTTCACGCGCGATGACAACACATGTCAATGCTGTGGATTTCAATCAAAAAAATATCAAGAAATACTTTTTTTGAATAATGATAGGCTGGATCATTCCGATGATAATTTAAAGACTGCGTGTATTTTTTGCTATCAATGTTTCAATCTTGAAAAAATAAATACTATGCGCTCGGGCGTTTTGCTATGGCTGCCCGAAATAAAACAGGCTGACTTGCATCATATTGCGCGCGCTATATATGTTGCTAGAATATCCCAAGGACCAATAGCAGAAGCAGCCCGCAAATCTCTAGATTTTCTTATGGCAAGACGTAGCGCCGTAAAAGATCGAATTGGCACCGATGATCCATATATTTTATCTATGGTGCTGCAAGATTACCTTACCGATGCTCACTATAATAATCGCGCGAAGAAGATAGAGGGCATAAGATTATTTCCACTTGACCGCAGAATAATTAAAGAAGCAGATTTAGAGTTTAACCAATTTCCACAAATATTGGCTTATTGGAGATCAAAAGATGGTCCATTCGGCGGAAAAACCCCTCAAAAATGGTTTAATATATATCACCAAGTACAAAAAGCAGCATAAATTTATTTTATGGACTTCTATGCTGTACTATAGAAATTAATCTGATATATTGTGTCATTATGCAGTAATACTCTGTTAAACCTAACGGGCAAATATGAAATGTTCAATAAAATAATAGCGCCATTCCAAAAAGCACTAAGGCAGTCTGTATCTTCTTTCATAAATCTTGAAACAAGAGAGAATGAGACAACGCTTGTTTCCACCGATGGCTCTTTAATCTCATATGTTAAGGTTGAGGGCAGCAAACAAATTATTGGAGATGAAGAATATGAAAATATTGTCAACTCCTCAAATATTAAAATTGGTGCGCGTTTTGACCGTGTTGGTCATGCAATGCAAGTGTATTTTGTGCGCGATCCTTCAAGGATTCGCCAAACCTTGGAAGAAAAAATACGCCCCAGCCGCACGACTGCTAATAATATAGGGTTAGATCTGAACGATCTTTTTGAAGAAAAAATAAATCATCTTGAGCGCTTCCTAACGCATGAAGAGCAGTATTTTGTTTTATGGACGCGCCCGTCATGCCTTACTAAAAGTGAAATGGAAAGAGCGGGTGAGGATGCCAAGGAAGAGGGAAAGGACTGGTTTCTTGCTCCGAATGCACAATACCCTTATGGGGTGATGGAGCCGCTTAGAACCCGTCATAAAAGTTTTATTTCTGCTATGATGACAGCATTTAGCGAGCTTGGAATAGAATGCCAGCTATTAGAGGTACATGACGCCCTTAATGCAGTAAGAAGCAATTTATTCCCTGATCGCGCCAATGAAGTATGGCGACCGTGCCTGCCGGGTGATCCTATTCCTGCGCGAGCACCGAAAAGTGCAGTTGATATGTCTGACATATTATGGCCAACATTGCCAAATCAAATTGTTGCATCAGAGGCTAAAGTCCTAGGGAAATCTATTGTAAGAATTGGTAATCTTTTGTGGGCTGGGGCGGACATGACTCTTGGGCCTATGGAATCCATGCCATTTCCTATTCTGCTTAACCGTTTAGTCGAGGCTGATATTCCTTTTCGCATATCCTTTATGATTGAAGGAGGCGGGGCATCATCGGTTGCTATGAGAACTTTTGCCTCTACAATTATGGGGCCAACGAATGCTGGCAATAAACCCATTAAATACTCTCTTGAAAGCCTGACAAAACTTGCAAGGCAAGAACCTGTAGTTAAGATAAGAATATCTTTTGCTACATGGTGTGAAATTAGTGAAAAAGACCAGATACTTGACCGTCTATCGGTGTTGCTCCAATCTTTTGAGAGTTGGGGTTATATGCAAGTCAGTGAATATTCGGGCGACCCTCTTGATTGTGTGATGTCATCTGCAATGGGCATACATTGTGCGGGAACTGCGCCGTCTGGAATTGCTCCTATGGTTGAAATTGTTAAATTATTGCCATGGCAACGCCCTTCGAGCCCGTTCGAAGAGGGAGCGATGATATTTAGAACTCCTGATGGAAAAATATGGCCATATCAAACGGGTACAAGCCTTACAACCACATGGTTTGATCTTATTTTTGCGCAACCCGGTGGTGGTAAATCCGTTTTGCTCAACACCCTGAATTTTGGTACATGCATGACACCAGGTTTAAGCAGGCTGCCTTATGTGTCGGTTATTGATATTGGCCCATCATCTTCGGGGCTTATTTCTTTAATAAAAGAGGCGCTGCCTCTAAGTCGCCAACATGAAGCCGCATATTTCCGTCTTCAAATGTCGCACCAATATGCGATAAATCCATTTGATACGCAGCTAGGCTGTAGATATCCTCTACCGGATGAGAGAAGCTTCCTAGTTGAACTTATGACTCTTTTAACAACCCCCCCTGGTTATGATAAGCCCTATGATGGTATGCAACAGCTTTGTGGAATGGTGGTTGATGAAATGTTCCGTTGGCGCGATGATGGCTCCGCTAACTCTGAGGCTCGCCCGTATTTACCGCGCCTTGAAATGGAAATTGATGCAGCTATTCAAAAACATAATGTGCATCTTCCGTCCGATCCTTTTTGGTGGGATATTGTTGATAAAATGTTTGAAATGGATCAAACCCATCTTGCAAATTTAGCACAGCGCCATGCATCACCTACGCTTAATGATGCAATTACAGCATCAAGAAGACCTCAAATTCGCACACTCCTAGAGGAAACTTCTGTTGGCGTTAGCTCTGAAAATGTTGTTGCTGCATTTGAGCGCATGATTACATCAGCTATTCGTGAATATCCTATTTTATCTTCCGTGACACAATTTGACATAGCAGACACACGCCTGACATCACTTGATTTAATGGATGTTGCCCCTCAAGGTGATGAGGCAGCAGACAGACAAACTTCCATTATGTATATGCTTGGGCGCCATGCTTTGGTGCGCTCATGGTGGGTTAGTGCCGACAGTTTGCAAAATATTCCTGAAAAATTTCGCGAATTCCACGCGGCAAGACTGCAAGATATTGGTGAAACGCCAAAGCGTTTGAATTTTGATGAATTTCATAGAACAAGTAAATCAGCATCTGTTCGCGCGCAAATTATTCGTGATGTTCGCGAAGGTCGTAAGCGCGGGGTTCAGATCGTTCTAACGTCTCAGTTAATTGATGACTTTGACAAAGATATGGTTGATTTGGCCACAGGTATTTGGGTTTTAGGCACAGCCATTTCTGACAAAGCGGTTCAAAATGTTGTTGATAGATTTGGTCTATCAAATACAGCAAAACATATTATGCGCTATAAATTAACAGGGCCAAAAGCCATTGGCGGACCCGCCCTGATTGTTATTGGATCAACCTCTGGTCGCTATGAGCAGCATATATATAATACTCTTGGCCCTATTGAGCTTTGGGCATTTTCCACCTCATCAGAAGATGTTTCCATCAGAAACCGTTTATATTCTATATTAGGGGCTGCACGCGCACGTAAAATGCTGTCACAAGCCTTTCCAGGGGGAAGCGCAAGAAATGAAATAAGGCGGCGCGTCCTTTCAAATAGTGAAAGTGGTGATTCTAAAAACGCAATGATTAGCACAGTTATAGACGCTATCATCAAAGAGCTTGTTGATGAAAGTAAAGAGGCGCAAGAAGCCGAAGACTCTAAACGCATTAAACTTAAATTAGGCTGATTGCATAGATATGAGCGAAGAAGAAGAAATTTTAAAGCAAACGATAATCGAGGAAGAAAAGCCTAAATCAGCCCTTGCCGAAAAGTTAAAAGAAAAGAAAAAAGTACAAAGAAAAAAGAATATCAAAATAGGAGCTATATTTATTGTTATAGCTTTTATTTCCTACATAGTGTGGTGGGGTACAAGATCATATAAAGCGACAGAAGAATATGGAATTTGTAGATCACTATTAGAGCTTTTTATCCCATATCCACACACGATATATGTTAGTGAGATAAAGCCATTAAGGGATGGAAGCTTGAAATTATGGTACACACATATTGATGCTTTCGGTGAATATCGTATGGAAGAATTTATTTGCGGATTAGAAAGAGACGCTAAAACTGGGGCATTAAAACTCTCATCAATAAAAGTTAATAAAGTTTATATTGATAAATTAAAAATAAAACACCTTAATAATGCTCTAATATATTTTCAAGAAAACCCTCTTGTTCTAAACTGGCCGGCGGCACTTCCTGATAGTATTGATAACCTTCATCTTGACTTTAATGCAGTGAGAAAAATTATACTCAATATTCAAAAGTAATAGGTTAGGTGAGAATGTCAGGAAAAAATAATTATAAAAAACTATCAATTGGCGATCATAAGTTAAAACCAGAATCACTTATGATGTCATATGGCTATGATCCAAAGCTTTCCGAAGGCTCAGTTAAGCCGCCTGTATTCTTAACATCGACCTTTATATTTAACTCCGCGGAAGAAGGCGAAGAATTTTTTCATGTCATGTCGGGGCGGAAAACTGCCCCCAAAGACTATAAAGGAGGGCTAATTTATAGCCGTTTTAACCATCCTAATGCAGAGATCATAGAAGATAGAATGGCATTGCTTGAAGGCTCGGAAGATGCCGCCGTTTTATCTAGCGGCATGAGCGCAATAAGCGCGGTATTATTCGGCTTTTTAGAGCCAAATGACGTAATATTGCACAGCTCACCTTTATATGGCGGAACAGAAACTCTTATCCGCGGCGCGCTGGCAAAGTTTGGCATTAAATCGGTAAGCTTCAGCGATGGATTAAATGAGCAATCATTGCAAAATGCAGTGGAAAAAGCCAAATCACTTGGCAGGCTTGCTATGATATTTTTTGAAACCCCTTCTAATCCAACCAACACAATAGTTGATTTTGAACTTATGTTGAAAACAGCAGGCTCAATAGAGAAAGAAACTGGTCATAGACCGATTTTAGTGTGTGATAACACAATGCTTGGGCCCATATATCAGCAAGCAGTGCCGCAAGGCATTGACCTTGCCACATATTCCTTAACTAAATATATTGGCGGTCATAGCGATTTAGTTGCAGGCGCGGTTTGCGGCGATCGGTCACTAATCAAAAAAGTTAAATCAATGCGCGGCTCTATGGGGCTTAACCTTGATCCACATACAAGCTGGATGATTTCAAGATCGCTTGAAACTCTATCCATTCGTATGAACAGATCAGCGCAAAGCGGTTATAAAGTGGCAAAATGGCTTAGCTGTAACCCATATCAAAAAGCCAAAATATATCACCCTGATTTTATTGAAGACGAAGCATTTAAAAGAGTTTATAAACGCCAATGCAGTGGCTCTGGCTCTACATTTTCATTCTTCCTTGATGTTAGCAAAGAGCAAAGCTTTAAGATTATAAACTCTCTATCCTTGTTTAAATCAGCCGTAAGCCTTGGCGGAACGGAAAGCCTTGTTTGCCACCCTGCATCCACCACTCACTCAGGCATAGCAAAGAACTTGCGCGATTTAGTAGGAGTTAATGACGGACTTATCAGGCTATCGATTGGGCTTGAGCATCCAGAAGATTTAATAGCAGATTTGGATAATGCCTTTAATATAACATTTGGCAAAAAACTAGCAAAAACATCATAGATACATAAGATATAATGTCAAAAAAACTCGCATTCGTTTCAGGATCAGATAGTAACTACTTCCCATTATTGGTGGAGTGGATACATTGCATTCGCAATCACCCCGATAATAAATTGAGCGATTATGACATATGTATCATGGATACAGGCATGAGCGATGCCCAGCATGAATATATCAAAACCGTAGCCGATAAGGTGGTAAAACCTGACTGGCCTTGTGATATTCCTAAAAGTCGCATAAAAGGGCGCGAATATTTGAAATCATGCGTTTGCCGCCCGTTTATCAATAAAATATTTGCGGGCTATGATACTTATTTTTGGATGGACGCCGATACTTGGGTACAAAAATGGAGCGCGGTTGATACATTTATCAAAGGCTCTTCAAGGGATAAAATTGTTCTTACTGGGCAAATGGACAGGGCATATCCAAAGGGGATGCGCGTAAAGTGGCTTGGCAGTTTCCCTTACAAAGCGCGCAGTTTTTATTTCTCTAACGCTCGCAAAGCATTTGGCATTAAGGTGGCTAAGGAAATATTCCCCTATCATGTTATATTAGCAGGAGCGTTTTGCATGAATGCCAACACCCCGCATTGGGATAAATGGCAAGAGCTTATATTGCAGGCTCTTAATAAGGGCAAAGTCTTTACGGCAGAGCAGCTAACCCTTGGCATGATGGTGCATCTGCATGGGCTTGAGGCAGAAATATTGCCCGCTTATATGCATTGGCTGTGCGAGTTTAAACCGCTGTGGGATGAAGCAAATCAAAAATGGGTAGAGCCGTATTTGCCCCATGAAGAATTAGGGATTTTGCATTTATCAGGCTTTGATAAAATGCGTGTTGATCGCTCAGAAACTACTGATTACAAAACTTTAGAAGGCAAAATAATAACAGCAAATTATCGCTATAATGGTTTTAATGGTGAGACAGCTATTTAATATTATCAAACATATATTTTACCTTTTATCGCGCGCATAGGCTTTTTGATTCAGGTAACATTAGAATTAAGCCGAATGGCATAATTGATTTTTCTGACGCTATTAAGGGCAGTGATAATTATAATAAACTACCCGCACAGATAACAATCCCTGCCTTTGTTAATCCTGAAAATCTTGCGTGGCGTGACAAATATTGTTGAATTAATATATTAGTTCAACAAGTAGGGCTGCTCATTGATGTGATTTTATTCCTAGATTACTTGAGTGATAATGTATCATATGGAAAATATGGTTTTATTTTATCTTACGCAAGTCTCCTTTAAGTCGTATAGGAATATCCATGGTTTCATGAAGAATACTCATTATACCAATTTTTTTATTTAAAAACTCACGGAAATATATGAAGTGATATTCGTATTTATTAAAATATATCTGAACATCTAAATCTTCAGGAACTACCCACTTTTGAGGAAGTGATTTCCAAATAATTTCTTTATCTGATAATTTTTGTAAATATGTATGCAAACCAATCATATATTTTTCAGCTTGGCGTGTACCATGTGTATCTTCGCTATATGACCATATTTTATCTAGCTCATTATTAGCAGATGGAAAAAAGATATACTCACCCACAGTTATAAGCCTTTATTTCTATTAATAACATCTTGGGCAGATACAGATATATAAACACTTTCATCTGCTCGCAAGGCTGGCTCTAAATGCTTTTTTAACCAATCCCATGACTCAGTACGGGTTTTTAAATCACGGCGAATAAGTGCACGAATATACTCGCTAGCATTTTCATACAGGCCGCCCTCTCCTATTTGCTGCTGTAAGTGAGCTTGTAATTCTCCACGAATGCGCACGTTTAAATTTTCGGAAATCATTCTTATGCACTCCTAAATTATTATATCCTGCTAATATTATGACATAGTAAAGAAATAATGCAATATATTTTACAGGTTCGTCATAGCTTCCCATCCGACACGGTTATGTTATGATGCAGCCACAGTTGCATGGAAGCCATTAGGATGTCATAGCTTCCCATCCGACACGGTTATGTTATGATGAGGAGCTTCAAAACAATTCAAAACTAACCGTCATAGCTTCCCATCCGACACGGTTATGTTATGATGTAAACAGTGCAGGCACATTGACATTACGCGTCATAGCTTCCCATCCGACACGGTTATGTTATGATGGCATACGATAATGCATTGCGTGCAGTTGAGTCATAGCTTCCCATCCGACACGGTTATGTTATGATATCATCAAAACAAGCCACAGGAATATATCAGTCATAGCTTCCCATCCGACACGGTTATGTTATGATCAGAGCTACCAAATACATTGGTGTTACCTTGTCATAGCTTCCCATCCGACACGGTTATGTTATGATAATTTCTCATCACGAATACGAAGAAATAGAGTCATAGCTTCCCATCCGACACGGTTATGTTATGATCGTATAAATTGAAAGGAATATGAAATGAAAGTCATAGCTTCCCATCCGACACGGTTATGTTATGATTGTGGTTGATACATTGTTAAATGGGCGCAGTCATAGCTTCCCATCCGACACGGTTATGTTATGATAGAATTTATACCATCGCTCATATCAAGGAAGTCATAGCTTCCCATCCGACACGGTTATGTTATGATATGTGCGCCGTCCAGATGCCCAGCTCTTGAGTCATAGCTTCCCATCCGACACGGTTATGTTATGATTAAATCAATATGATTTTCACTAACTAATTTCGTCATAGCTTCCCATCCGACACGGTTATGTTATGATTGTAACACTGTACACGATTGCGTGTGGGTGGTCATAGCTTCCCATCCGACACGGTTATGTTATGATGCCAATACTATGGATTATTAACTATTAATAGTCATAGCTTCCCATCCGACACGGTTATGTTATGATTAAAGCCGTCTATTGTGCCTGCCCCTTTATGTCATAGCTTCCCATCCGACACGGTTATGTTATGATTAAAAACATTTTAGTGCCTAGCTTACATGCGTCATAGCTTCCCATCCGACACGGTTATGTTATGATAGCATTATCGTAAGCAACATCCACAGCATCGTCATAGCTTCCCATCCGACACGGTTATGTTATGATACATGCATTATTAAGGTGCTGATAAATATAGATAAAGACCGGATAGCTTTAAAATAAAACGAGCTGTTCGGTCTTTGTTTCTTCATTATTTTTCTTTGTTCCAACAAGAATCTTTGTCCGTTCATATTGTTTATCTGTTATCTGCATCGCGCGGATAGAGCCAGATTCAGGCAAAACTGATTCCAAACGCATCATATGTTTATCGATTCGGTCTTTTCCATTACAGATTCGCGCATATACAGAGAATTGTATCATCATATAACCATCTTTCAAAAGGAAATTACGAAAACGCGCTGCGCTGCTGCGTTCAGGTTTAGTTTTAGTAGGAAGATCAAAAAATACAAATAACCACATAAATCTATCCTTTTCTGCGCTCATAATGATTTCTTTCTAATACTCATTTTGGGCAAAGTTAATAATGCTGGGGTTTTTCCTTCTATGGCATTAACAAGACTTGCTGCTATTTGATCGCAAGCATTTGTGATTGTATGCGACTTACCATCAATGATGCATTTAACATTTCCGATATTGGCTAGCTCTTGCCTTATTTTAATAGATAGCTGATTGTCTTTTGGATCAAATTTACCACTATCTTTTAAATGCCAAACCACATCATCAACAAATGGTCTAAAAACTTCCATCATGTCATCTGTAAGATTAAAGGCATTAAGCTGATTACAGTGATGAATGCCAAATGTGGGCAATAAACCATAAGCGACTTGGGAACGCGCCACAAAGCTACGTAGTACGGTGTAGCCATAGTTTAGCGCGGCATTAGTGATGTCATTACCTCCGCGCCTGAAATCTTTGCCCATTAAGCGTTGCCAGTAATAGCGCGCTGCCTGTGCTTCTATATTTTTGGTATCCCCAGAATCTACGCGTGATGCTAAGGCGTAGATTCGCTTTGATTCGTCTTTTTCTGCTATACTTTCAAGGCAAATTGCTTGATTAGTGATTTTACATTGCACAACGCGTTGCCATAGGCGTTTTTTCAAGCTTTGCGACCATGATATTTGCAAGTGAGCAATACGGCTTTGCCTTGAGTGGGGTTGGAATGGCAGTAAAACTCCGTTTGGCATATGCTTATCATCGCAAGTGATGACGGCTACGCCTTGCTCCTGACAGGCAGAAAGCAAGGTTGAGGATAGTTTTATTTGCGGAGATTCCAAAATAAGAGCAGTTATATCTTCTATAGGCAGAGTATAAGCCCCGCCCTCATTTTCAAGATGTAGCTGCCCCCGTTTAAGGCTTATCTTCGCAGGATTTTGAATCATTACACTGCGCCACGCCAAGTCTTTTTTCCTTTTCTATTTTGTGTTTATTGCCAAAATAATCTACAGAATACTTCTCAAAAGATAATAAAGTTTTAACGCCCATACTTGAATCGCCATTTTTTCCAAAAGATTCATCACGATCATGTGCGCGGGTATTTATTGCGCCCGTACCTCGATGAGTACCAACATAATACGCAAAATATTCCTCTTTTTTGCTTTTTACATGGACAAGATCATTTTTACAAAGCGAGAATATGAAGTCTTTATCGTCCATCTCTTCCCAGTCTTTTTCGTCTTTATTAGCAAGAATAGCCTTGTTTGGTAGTTTCCCTTTTCCATCTCTAATTTGGTGGACATAGATAGGCACAAGAAAGTACTTACCATTTTTCTTAAACACATCAACGCGTGCCATGTCGCCGTTACTAGCAAGCCCTTCATTGATTATTATGCCAGTTTTTTCCTTTGTAATAATATTCACAGAATTAATACGAGGTGCAGTTTTCGTTGGGTCATTGATGGGCATATATATAGGAGTGGCAAATGCTTTGTCTGCCTTACCGCCATGCTCTTCAAGCCGCTGTTTCAAGACATTATAGAGCTTAAAGTTACGCTCTTTATCAACCATATCTTCTAATTTAGCCAATGTTAGCGATTTAAGTTTTATGCGCTGAATAATTTTTGTTTGTCCATCTATCTCGCGAATACTACGAATAGTATCTTGATGCGCTGATCCTGTGATTTTACGTACAGGCATACGGGAGACGAATATATTGTTAACGGCATTAATCGCATCATCACGAAATGTATTCCATGGCTTTGGTGGCAATGGACGCTCTGACGGTTTTTTACGCCTAGCATCATATTTATCCCAGCTAGAAAGTTTCTGCACCATGCTTTGTGTAGAACAAGCAATCACTATTGCATCAAGTGCATGGTGACGGTCATTGCTGCGGGTTTTCTTCCCAAAACCCCATTGCCCACGTAAATTAGCTGTTAATGCTCCGTTACGAACTTGTATTTTAACATTAAGGTTTTCTTCTAAATGGCTTTTTAAAAGTCGAGCAATATAGCGCGTGTCATTAAGTGCGCGAGATTTCCATTCATCTGATTTTCTTGCGTCATAATTTTCTATTAGTAAATTTTCAGCTTTTTTATGCGGTAATGTTTTAGAGAAGCTCTCCAATGAAGAAATTTTACGCCCGATGCGTGTAAAATATTCTACTGGTGTTTCATTTTCCTTATTTTGATTTTCATCACTGATGCATAAAACCTTATTCATATATGAATTATTAAATGAGCGGGAACGCGGGATAAGGTGATCTATCTGTGTTGCACTGCCATCTTGCATAACTTCTGGTGACATATAAATACCAGAATAAGGACAAAACCCATCTTGTTCTTTCCACAGACGATATTTCAAAATATCTGTGCCTGTAACATTATCTTCTATAATGCCAAGGATTTCTGATGCATGTTGACGTGCCTCATTGCGGTAGGCTTCGTTTTTGAGTTGCTCTCGCTCGGCTTCTTTTCGGTCTTTAAAGTTTTTACCAACCTCCCTCGCCATTTCAACAATGATAGTTTCAGGCATGCCATATTCCTTAAGATGCTTGCGAATACAGGCATTTATAACTTTTCGTGTTTGCGCTAATGCTCGATTAACCACGGGGTTACGAATATCCTCAAATGGCGGGATTAGCACTAGCCCTTTATTTTCTTTTTGCGCGCGGTGGTCGCCATATACTTCCTTGCAAGCTTCGTCATCTCTCACCCCTGTTTGCATAAGGGGGGCAATTTGCCTTAAAGCTTTGAGAGATAAATCAACAGATTTACTAAAGCTTTTAATATTACAAAGCTTTTCCTTTTGCTCTTCACTTAAGCCATGCTTTGACAGCATCTCATCGACTTGTTTTTTATCTTCATAAAATGACAATATACGCGCAATGTCATCAAGGTTATCTATGCGCGATCCAATCCATTTTTGCCAATCAAAATCACTTCCAGTATGAAGAGCCTCTTTAAGAGCATGGTATCCTGTTAATTTGAGGAAATAACGCTTTTCACTGGTATCACGTATTTTGCTCCAACTATTATCTTCCTCTTTAATTTTGCGATAACTGATATTAAAACGCTCATCATCACATAAGCCCAATTCTTTGCGAGCTTGTTTATAGGTAACGCCGCCCTTATTTTTATGAGCAAGTTCGGATAATTTATTTTTTTCATCTTGAGTTAAGGCACGTTCATTGCCTTTTGTATCTTTAATGCGCGTATTATTAAATTTAGTCCATAATACAAATAATTCCGCCGTATATGAATGTTTAGGAGCGCGTTTTTCGCCCGATTCAAAAGTGCATTCACCTACAAGATGCTCTGATGATTGTAATGGTCGTTGGAAAAAAGCAATGCCATCGCCCTCACGAGTATTGCGCTCTTCTTTATTGCCATTGCCCGCATATTCTTTCAGGAGTTCAGGCGTAGATTTTATATTGCCAAATTTCTTTTGCGCTATAAAAATCTGTTTTACTTCTTCCCTTACAAGGTCGCGCTTAATCGAATTTGTATAATCACCATCGCCATTCCGTTGCTTTGCTTGCGTAGATAAATAAGCAGCAACAGATTTTTCACCTGATACAAGCCATTTTTCTTCAAGCTCAACTGCGCCAGTTAGAACTTTTTGCCCTTCTGTATCATTTTTATCAGTGCCACCTTTTTTATTGGATTGAAATCCGCGATGCTTAGCGATATGAAATAATACACGCGCAAATTCTGCGTCGGTTAGTTTTCTTTCCAAGGCACATTTGCGTAAGCTCCATGGTGACAAGGGTAGGGCGGTGCTTTTCGATTGATCTATAAGCTCTACGTATTTTAAACCATGTCTAGTTAATAATGCGCGTATTTGTTTTTTACGTTGGGAACGCCTTCCAATAACTCTGCGCTGTCCACGTTTTTCACGGCGTGGCTCTGCTAGCGATGCACCAGTTTTGGGGTTTTCTGCTGCTTCAAATATATGCGATCCACAAAAAATAATATTTTCTTGATCTTTGTTTATTCCAGCATAACCAACCGAGGCAATACCAATATCTATTCCTAAATTATATGTCATGAACAAATCTCCAAAATTATCTTGACTTATCATTACTATAATTGCAGAATTTTTCCTAGAACTCATAATATAACCGTGTCGGATCGTTGTTATGATAAGGTGCTTTATCGCACCGCAGAGTTTCTGCCCCCGTATGGTTAACTCCATCGGGGGCATCTTACTCCCGCCCTTTATCACGCTCGGGACTTTGGCGCTTCTCTTCTCTCTCGGAGGACATACGATCAAGATAGGCTTGTTGCCTTTCTTCACGTGATAATTCAGGGTTATTCTCTGGACGAGATTCATCTTCTAATTTTTCGGATGCGCGTTCTTTTTCTTTATGCGCGGTCTCTTGCTCGCGCTGTTTATCCATTCGCTCTATATATGCGTGCTTGCGCGCATCACTAGATAATGATTCATCGTTTTCGCCATGAAGAATTAGGGATTTTGCATTTATCAGGCTTTGATAAAATGCGTGTTGATCGCTCAGAAACTACTGATTACAAAACTTTAGAAGGCAAAATAATAACAGCAAATTATCGCTATAATGGTT
>JALSJP010000033.1 GCA_026989265.1 Micavibrio sp. | reverse complement strand
TCAGATAAGCGCAGCTATAATAAAAATGAGCTTGTTCAAGCATATAATTTATTTGGAGCAGCAGGCATGACTAATAAATCACATAGATTTCTTCATGCATTCATTAATAGCACAGGCACGCCAAAATCATATATGTTCGCCGCTGAAATGACGGCTAAAAAAGGTGATATGCACGAATCTGTTAAAATTGCAAAAAAAGCAACGCGCAAAGGTTTGTTTTTAACCAAACAATCATACCCCACAATTACAAAACAGCTTCGCAGCATTAATAATGTTGAGTGGGCGCTTATCCATTCATTAATTCGTCAAGAAAGTATGTTTGATCCAAAGGCGAAAAGCCATGCGGGGGCATTGGGTTTAATGCAGCTAATGCCTGCCACCGCGCGTGAAACAGCAAAAAAGATTAATGTTTCTTATCGCAAGGAATTTCTAACTTCAAAGCCCAAATATAATATATTGCTTGGCTCAACATATATAGCGCAGCTAATTGAGCGTTATGATGGAAGCTATCCACTGGCTATTGCTGCTTATAATGCGGGCGGCGGCAGAGTTAATTCATGGTTGAAAACATATGGTGATCCGCGTAAAAATGAGGTTGATTTAGTGGACTGGATAGAGCTTATCCCTATTTATGAGACGCGCAATTATGTTCAGAGAGTTATGGAAGGCTCTCACATCTATCGGTTGAGACTGGATGGAATACAAACGCAACCTAAAGAGCCTCTACATATTGCTATCTATAGCAAATAAGAGCATTATATATGAGTGTTATTTGCACTATACTAAAGTATATTTATCTATTATCATATATAGATATCGGGGAGTTTTATGAAATTATTGATCGCAGACGACCATGCTCTATTTATAGATGCTTTAGTTCAGTATATAGAACGCGCCGATCCTCTTTCCTCTGTTACATTAGCTAAAGATTTCTATCAGGCTATGGATTTATTAGAGCAAAACCCATATCAAGATTTGGTTATTTTAGACCTTAGAATGCCAGGGATGAATATCATGAATGGCTTTAAAGCCATGAAGGAGCGTTACCCAAAAATTCCTGTTGCCTTAATGTCGGGCATTGCAGAGCCTGAAGATGTTAAGGCGGCAATTGATCTTGGCGCGGTTGGTTATTTCCCCAAAACCATGTCAGGCAAAGCCTTGCTTAAGGCAATTCAGCGGGTGGTTGCGGGCGAGGTTTTTATTCCAGAGGGCAAAAAGGCAGAAAAATTCATGCCTTCTTATTATGCAGATTCCCAAAATAATGATTTGAATAGCCCTGCACCAAATATCGCAATTAAAAATAAACCTGAAATTATTGATAACTTAAAATTAACAAAGCGCGAGACAGAAATCTTACCATTTCTTGTTGAGGGTGCATCTAACAAAGAAATTGCACGAGCTTTAGACCTGCAAATAGTTACGATTAAGCTACATGTTAGGGGTGTTTGCCGTAAGCTTGGAGCTAAAAACAGGACACAAGCTGCTTTAAAAGCTAAAGAATTAGGATTTTAAAAACAATTAAACTATAGGGGGATTTCTTGCCGTTAGGAAAATATAAATATTCAAAAATATTAAATTTTTTACCTGTAGTTATTATTCTAATATTTGGAATGCTAGCGCTTCATTCATCTGTTTTGATGATTAATTTAATGGGGGATTTATTAAGATTTATCCCAGACATGTTTAATAGCAAAAACTTATCTAATGATTTAGGACAACAATCATCTTGGCTGTACTGGTCAGTTATAGCTGTAGGATTTTCGGGATTTATTTTAGTTGTATTAAATTCTAATAAATTAGCTCAATTAAAGACGCTAAACGAAGAAAAAAATCATATTGTTCAGACATTAGAAATGCGGCTTTCCGCCCTTGAAGTTGCACAAGAGGGTATATTCATCGTTGATAATAAAGGCTTGATAACATATATGAATAAATCGCTATATATTATTAATGGCTTGGATTTTAGTGATCGAGAAAAATTCCTTGGCAAGGAGTGGCTAAGTATTTTTTCTGATAATGACAGACTTACTATAGAAAAAAATATCTTAGCTGAATTTAGTGTAAAAGGCGTTTGGGTTGGTGATTTATCAATGTCAAAACCTGATGGGCATAAAATTTATGTAGATCTTTCCTTAACAATATTACCTGATGGTGGCTTGATTGGAACTATCGAGGATATCACAAAAAAACATAAAGCAGAAAGTGAGAAAAAGGCATTTGAGGAGCAATTTTACCAAGCTCAGAAAATGGAGGCTATCGGGCGGCTAGCGGGAGGCATTGCACATGATTTTAATAATATATTGGCAGCAATGAATGGCTATGCTGAATTTTTGAAAGACGATCTTCCTGATGATACTCCGCAATATAAGTTTGCGGATAATATATTACAAGCAGGCGCGCAGGCGCGTGATCTTGTCGATCAAATGCTTGCCTTTTCACGGACAAGTGAAAGTGATTCTAAGGCTATTGATTTAATCGTTCCAGTTTCAGAAGCCATTACTATGATACAAGCCACAATGCCAAAATCGGTGGAATTTAATCAAAGTTTTTCTATTGCCTATGCTCCTATTTGGGGCAACACAACGCAGATATCACAGCTTATTATGAATTTATGCGTTAATGCTGTGGATGCTATGGAAGAAGGTGGCGGGACGCTTAATGTTGGTATTTCAAAGGTAAATATCGACGATATAGAGTATAAGGACTTTATACGCGACGATCTGCCTAACCCTAAGGATAGCCCTGCCTTTCGCATAGATGATGTTAGCCCTAGCCATTCTAGATTATTTCTAGGGCATTTAGCAGAAAATCAAGACTATGTAATGCTTAGAGTTAGTGATAGCGGAATGGGTATGAGCCGCATCGTTATGGAGCATATATTTGAACCATTTTTCACAACAAAGCCAGTGGATAAAGGCACAGGTCTTGGTCTGTCTACCGTACATGGCACAGTAGTTAGCCATAAAAGCTTTATGGTTGTTAACAGCATATTAGGCAAGGGGACTAGTTTTGATATATATCTCCCTCTTTCTGAAGAAATTAGCGATGCCGAAAATGTGGTGAATAATGAGAAATCAGTAAAATGCGCAATCTCAGATAAAAGACATATCTTGCTAGTAGAAGACCAAGAAAATGTTCGCTCTATGATTATTTTGCTTTTAGAGCGCTTGGGGTATGAGGTGTCATACGCGGTTAATGGGCTAGATGGTCTTGACATGGTTAGAGAAAACCCTGAGCAATTTGATCTGATTATAACAGATTATAACATGCCTGAAATGACGGGCTTAGAGCTAGCGCAGCAAGTACATTTAGATTTACCATCAGTGCCATTTATAATGCTATCAGGTTATTCTCAAGACAATGTGCGCGAGATTATTGATGGGCATGCAGCTATTAAAACTGTAATTCGCAAGCCAGTTTCACGGGATGTTTTGTCAACAAAAATACAATCGGTTTTAGGCGAGTGACAAAGTTATCTACCTTCTTTCCACCATAGCAATATGCTTGCGGATAAAAGAATAAGTAACATCGCCCATTCAGGCAGTAATGGAATATCTTTAACGCCCGTAACTGCGTAATCTTCATTGCTTTTAAGGGCTAGCCAATCACGCCCGCCCAAGCGTTTCTTACTTTTAGATGATAGTATTTTCGGTTTTGGAGTCTCATCAAGCCATATAATATTGCCATTTGATGCTTTTACAATTGGAGCGAATTTATCTGGGCTTGTCTTAACTCCGCGCAGCTCAAGCGGATCAATATCGCCTATAATTATAAATTTACGCATGTTATTTATATCTTCAATAGTATAAATCCCTAGCTGTTCTGCCGTGTATTTATGCTGCAAAGCCCCGCTTTTATTGCTTTTAAGGGTTATTTCTTTATTTGTTCCATCAGGCAAGGTGATTAAAACCTCTTCTTCCGTAATGTTTCTATGATTTTGCTTGCTTATCGTGATTTTATTTTTATGAACCGATATATTTAAGGCAAGCTCATCAAGTTCAGGCTCTTTCATGAGCCAATGCACTATGCGGCGCAGTAATTCCGCATGCGGCCCGCCACCATCATACCCCCTTGACCAAAGCCATATATGATCGCTCGCTATTTGAGCAACGCGCCCGCTTCCAACGCGGTCTAACAGCAATAGCGGAGCGCCTTCATATGCGCTCATAAGTACATCACCACTTGTTTTAGTAACATTGATAGAGCGCAGCCAAGCCCCCCAATTATCATTTTCGCCCTGTTTCATGCTCCGATTATTCCAGATAAGACTTTTTGTGACAGGGTGGCTATGACCTATATCTGTTATTTTAGGCTTAAATAAATGATTTGAAACCGCGCCCGTGGGCTTTGCGGGTAATATATCACCAATAGCGGTATTATATATTGAGCGTCGCGTTGCAAACTCATCTCCGCTAGATTCTAAAAAGGCACCACCTTCTTGGACATAGCGCGCGATATTCTCAAAATAATGCTCGGGCAAGATATTATTAACGCGATAACGATCAAATATAATCAGGTCAAAATCATATAGCTTAACTTCGAATAACTCCCTAAACGGGAACGCAATAAGGGACATTTCATCCTTTGGGGTATAGTCAATTTTATTGGGGTCTCTTAATATTGTGAAATGAACAAGATCAACAGCGGGGTCAGAAGTTAGTAAATTACGCCATGTGCGCTCACCAATATGAGGCACTCCAGACACAAGCAGAACCTTCATTCTATCGCGCACACCATTGATAATTATAGCAGTTTTGTTATTCGCATATGTTATTTCATCTTCTATATTTTCAACTTCGAGTGAGAATATATTTTGCGCTGGATGCTCTATTTCAATGGTAAGGTATTGCTCGCTATTAACGGGAACATAAAAACTGCGCTTTGTCACATTATGCATTTTAAGAGCGATTCTTGCGTATTTTTCGCCAATATTTTTCGTATCCTTAACTATATATTTAACCCGGAGCTTTTCCCCAACAAGACCATAGGCAGGGGCATCTAGGGTCAAAATCTGCCGATCTTTTTCATTCTTATGCCCGCTAAGCAAAAGATGCACTGGACCATAAGTTTTGAATTTGTCTTTTTGGGGAATATCATGAACTTGCCCGTCACTTAAAAATATAACGCCCGCGCGTTGTTTTTGCGGTATATCAGCAAGGCTTTGATCCAGCATTTCAAATAGGTTAGTTCTGCTAGTAATTTCGCTTTGCTTTGGCGCATATATAACGCGCAAGTTGAAATTATCCATCGCCTCTATTTGCTCTTTAATATGTGAAAAAGCCGCGTTTGTGCGCATCTCGCGCTTTCCTATTTTCTGGCTAGAGCTTTGATCCACCACGATAATCGCAGTGTCTTTGACATAGCTCCGCTCTTCTTTGATAATGGAAGGATTTAGTAACGCAAGCGCGAATAGGGCAAATACCCCCCCCCTTATTATGAAAGAACTTCGATAGTTAAGCGCAGAAATTACCAGCAATATAGTGCCGAATATAGTTGCAGCAATAAGCCAGTTAATATCTATATTCGGCGTGAAATGCAGGTTCATTGCTATTGATTGGCTCTCATTCATTTACTTGCCCAATCTTTTAAGAATATGCGGGATATGGACTTGATCGGCTTTATAATTACCTGTTAAGGCGTACATAACCAAGTTAATGCCAAAGCGCATAGACATCTCATTATTGCGCGTATTATTGTTAAGCTTAGCCCATTCTCCTGCAAAATCATTGCTGCCTATAATTACAGATGAGACATTATCACGCCCCGATGCGCTTTGCTTTTCAACCCATAGAGTGCCTGAAGAGTGCTTGCCCACATATTTATCGAGCAGGTAAAATGACCGCCCTAATACATGATCTTTAGATATTGGCTCTATCGCAGGGATATTTAGCGAAGCGGTGATACGGCGCAAAGCCGTTATGTTTGCGCTGTTTTGACCTAGTGTATCAAATAAAATAGTCCCGCCATGGTCAAGGTAATATTGAATATTGCTAAGGGCTTTGCTGGAATATTCTTTTTGATTATCGCCAATCGCCCAGTAAATAAGTGGAAAAAACGCCATTTCGTCATTTTCGGGATTAATAGCGATAACATCCATAGTCTCAACCGAGGTTCGCCGCGCCATAATCGCTCCAAGCGCACTTAATCCGCGATAGCTTATATCATCAAGATTGCTATCGCCTGTTTCTATATATGCAAGGTGAAACCCGCTTGCATATTCTATGTTATTCGATGCTGCAAAAGATGTTGATGGTATTAATATCAACATTATTGACGCATATTTGCGCAATATTTTAAATCCATTTCCAGCAATGAATATCATGATAAACCAATCTATTAGGAATAATATAAGCGCGGCATATAAGATGCTTGGCATCAAATTTATTTCATAGTCTCCTTCACTTTCATAGTGATATTGCGCCACGCTAGAAGGTAGGTTTTCAGCCAGTTTTAATGGCGCGATATTAGTCCCGATATTAAGCGCATATTGCATTTTGCCATGACCATATAGCCCTGCTGGATGAATTGAACTTGGGGTAAGACCTTGTGTTAAATCGCCCGCAGCAATAGGCTTTACCGAGGCGGGCGGCGTTGTTAATACGCCATAACCATCCATAACCAAAAGCGGATCTAATGAGCTGTAAGAGCTATCATTAGAGGTTTTGCCCTGCCCAGCAAGCCTTACTACGCGCTTTAATACAGACACATAAAGCCCTGATAGGGCAAAATCAGACCAGCTTGCATTCGCACTAGTATGGATCAGGGCAACCAGCCCCTTTTCTTGCCCTGCCGCAGTTATAAACGGAGTGCCATCACTAAGCTTTGCCCATATTTTGCCTTCAAAATCTTGATTGGGGTCAGCCAGAATATATTGCTTTATTGTGATATCATCAGGAATATCAAGCCCGTAGAAGGGGCTATCTTCGCTAAAGGGAGCTATATTTTGCTTTTCATCCCATGATAATGAACCTAAAAGAGCGCGCCCACCAGAGCGCAATTTAACAGGTGTTAGGAAATGCTCCGCCCTAGATTTAGCCATATTATCACCAGCAAAGCGCAGTAATAGCCCGCCATCATTCACCCATTTCTCTAAATTATTCAGAGTTTGAGTAGGCATCGCCGCAATATCGGGCATAATTATGACGCTCATATTTGCATCTATAAGCTTATCAATTTCATTAATTGTTATATCGGCAAATGGCTCTAACGCGCGTTTGATATAATAGCTAGCCTCGATCAAAGGCGCAGATAGCTCTTTTCCTGCTTGCGCGGCAATGCCGACTTTTCGCCGTTTGGATTGGTCATCAAGTATAAATACCGCGCCCGCGCCGCTATGGTTACTGATTTGGAATTTAGCTATACGGTTTTTTAAGCTCTCAAGAACATCAAAGGTAGCTGTGTTTAATCCAGCATCTAGCTTGATACTTTTGATATCTATAATATCGCCCTTTTGCGCCATAACTTTCACTGAAATGGGCGCTGTCTTGATGATATTCGCAGGGGCTTCTATATCTATGGCAGTATCACCATCTATGATTTTTTTCGTAGGGCGCAGCAATAGCGGCATTTTTGAAGGGGTCGGCGATATATAGCTAAGCCCGCCTTGTCTTTGCAGAGTTGATATTGCTTTATCTATTCCGCCCTCATTAAGTCCATGGGAAAGCCAAATGCTGTAAATTGATTTGCGATTCTTATTATTGGCTATAGATTTAATGAATGCATCATAATCCGCCCCCCAAGAATTTGGAGATAATCCACGTAGCGTAGCTGCTGCCTCATTATAAGATAACGCGCCATGCTGCTTTATAGTGACCTCACCAATAGCTGGAGCAGTTGTCACGATATAAATTTCGCGCTGCTCCCTGCTAGCTTGGGATATTATCTCCTCCGCCGCGCTTATTTGTGCATTCCAATTTGCAGCCGAAGCCCAGCCATTATCAATGATAATGCGAACAGCGGCAGAGCCATTGCCTATAAATCTATCGGCTTGATTAATAACAGGTCGCGCCAAGGCAATTATAATAAGCGCAATTATGGCTAGGCGCAGCAATAATATCCACCATGGGGATTTGCTAGGGAAATTCTCATTAGCTATAAGCCCAGCTAAAAAGCGATATGCAGGGAATATGATAGTTTTAGGAGCAGGCGGAGTAACGCGCAGGAAAAACCACAGTAAAGGCAACGCTAAAAGAGTGCCAAGTATTATTGGCTGCATGAATGTGATTTGAGAGAGTAGGGTGATCATATATTTACTTGCGCCCCGCTTCAATTATTGACCATATATCTTTTAATGTTTGCGTGATATCGCTATCGGTTTTATGCAATATATAATGCCAGCCAAGATCATCACATAGGGCTTTTACTTGGTTTATATGCTCGCTTATACGGGTTTTATATTCCGCGCGAATGCTTGCAACATTGTTAATTATATTGCCATCCTTGCCATGGCTGGTTTTGAACTCTACGCGTCCATTATATGGTAGCTCAATTTCCGCAGGGTCGAGTATTTGAATGATGAACCCCGCTTTCGCAGAATGTGAGATTCTTGCAAAATTATCAGTAATTTCACCTATAGGAGATAGAAAATCCCCAATTCCGATGAAAGGCGAGTGGTTTGGCAGGGTAAAATCAGTGGAATTTGGCAATATAGCTTCTATATTTGATTTATTTAGCAATATATTAGCGATTTTTTGCATTTTATCTTCGCTATTACCTGTTTTAAGGTCTCCAAACAGCCCGACTTGCTCTTCTGATCGTCGCAAAAGCAATGCAAGTGACATGCTCGTGATTTGAGCGACGGCTTGTTTGTTATATATTTTATTGCTGGAGCTATAATCCATAGAAGAGCCGCTGGCGCACCAAATATAGGTTTTTTGTGTGGTTTGCCACTCTTTTTGCTTGGTAAATATAGTATCGCTTTTGGCAGATTGCCGCCAGTCAATATCTTGCGGGCAGTCTGTGTCTTGATATTCGCGAAATTGCCAGAATTCCTCACCCGCGCCGCTTTTACCTTGTGAATGCACGCCATGTAATATTGAGCCTGATATTTTCTCCGCCGCCATCATTAATGCGGGGAGTGTGCAAATCTCGCGCTCTGCCTCATGCCTTAGCTTTAAAATATCACGTAATATCTTCATTTTATATGTTTTTTGTAAGCTCAAATATTAAGTCATCTATGTAGATATTTTGGCTGCGAGCCTTAAAATTAAGTGCCATGCGGTGGCGTAAAACGGGGGCTGCGCATGCAAGGACATCTTCTTCTATTGGGGCGGTGCGCCCGCGTAATAATGCCCGCGCGCGAACGCATAATATAAGTGCTTGGGAAGCCCTAGGGCCGGGCGCCCACGCCACATATTCATTAACAAGCTTATGGGCATCAAGGCAAGGTCGCAGACCGCGAACAAGGTCTAGTATCATATCAACGATATGATCGCCAACAGGCATATCACGGACAAAGCTTTGAATATCAAGTAATTCTTTTGCACTCATAACGGATTTAAGCTTGTTAGTTTCGTTATTGGTTGTGCTTAAAATTATCTCGCGCTCGGCTTCTTTATCGGGATAGTCAACATTAACTTGCATCAAGAATCGGTCTAATTGAGCCTCTGGCAATGGATATGTGCCTTCTTGCTCAATCGGATTTTGCGTGGCTATCACGTGAAACGGCTTAGGAAGTTTTCTAGCCTTACCCGCAATCGAGACTTCTTTTTCCTGCATAGCCTGAAGCAATGCGGCTTGCGTACGCGGCGGCGCTCTATTTATCTCATCAGCCATGAAAAACTGTGTAAATACAGGGCCTTCGATAAAGCGGAAATTTCGCTTACCCTTTGCATCTTCTTCTAAAACCTCTGAGCCTAAAATCTCCGCAGGCATAAGGTCAGGCGTGCATTGCGCTCTATTAGAGCTAAGCCCTAATACTTGTGATAACGTCTCCACCAGCAAAGTTTTAGCCAGCCCCGGAACGCCCACAAGCAAGACATGACCGCCTGATATTAATGTTGTAAGAGTTTGCTCCACCACTTCATCTTGACCAATGATGGTTTTTGCGATTTCTTGTTTTGCTGCATCTAAATGAGTGCATGATTTTTCAAATATTTCCACTTTGATATTAGTCCTTTTTAAAAAGATTCGAATAAGTATAATAAGTTATGTTTTAGGGAATAGGAATTATATATTGAAAACAAAGCGTCATATTGTGCGTACAAGTTGGATGTTAGCAAAAGAGACTTTGCAATTATTCAAGATTGTGCAGGGAAATATCCCCGATAATGAGCCACAAATATTATTCGTTGGTGGCTGCGTTCGTGATGCTCTGCTTGATATTGCGGTAGAAGATATCGATATAGCAACTAAGTTATCACCTGAAATTATATCTGAAATATTAACAAGGGCAGGGGTGAGGGTCATCCCAACAGGGATAGATCACGGCACAGTCACTGCTGTAATCGGTGATTATTCTTACGAGATAACAACGCTTCGCCATGACATAAAAACAGATGGCAGACATGCCACAATTTCATATACGGATTGCTGGATAGAAGACGCAAAGCGGCGAGATTTCACCGTAAACACGCTTTTAATGGATTTAAAGGGTAATATTTATGATCCGCTAGAGCGCGGCATAGCTGATATTGATGCACTTAAAATACGCTTTGTTGGAAAGGCTGATAAGCGCATAAAAGAGGATTATCTAAGGATTTTGCGATTTTTTCGCTTTTCCGCAATTTATGGAGCAGGGGAGTTCGATAGCGAAGGGCTGCTTGCTTGCCAAAAATATTCCAGCAATATCAAAAACCTATCAAAAGAACGCATAACGCAGGAATTCTTTAAAATCATAGCATCTGACAAGCCTTATGACGTGCTTAATATAATGTTCGAGCATGGCGTTTTAAAGGAATTTGAATTTACTAATAATGAATTGCTTGAGAATTTATGCTGGTTTCAATCGCGCTATAATTTGCGCTCTCTTTCCTCTCGGCTTTTTGTTATGGCAGATATGAATTTCGAAAATATTAAATTTATGGGGGAATATATTTTATTTCCCAAAGTTTTCCTAAAAGACATAAAGGCTGTTTCAGGCGCATTGAGCCTGCCTGACCTTAATTGCGACGCAGCTGTTCATGAGGCTGTATATAGGTTTGGGCGCGTTGCAACGGCGCAAAGCCTCATGATTGGGCTTGCTCAAAACCGCGTCATGAACTCCTATGCGCCAAAGGCTTTGGATATTGTGCAAAATTGGGATATCCCTAATTTTCCAGTAAGCGGCGCGGATTTAATTGCGCGCGGTATGTTGCCTTCACCTGAAATGGGAGCAGAACTAAAACGCCTTGAGGATGAGTGGATTAAAGGCGGATTTGCCGAATAACTTCTATCCTAAACCTAAGCTAGGGAAGCCATGCTCGTCATCGTCAAAAGCAGGTTCGCCGTTGCCAATAACAGTTTCACTACCATTTACATCTAAATTCTCAGGTTCATGATTATAATCAAACTCTTCAGAATCAGGCTCTTCAAGTCCCATACCCATAGCTATAGTTCCTTTCAATTTGTATTTTAATAACTATAGCAAATATTGGCTGTTTATTGCAAATTAATTTTAATGTTCAATCTGCCGAATAGCCTCACCAAGTATCATAGAAGTAGCATTGACGATATTTAGTGAGCGAAAGCCTGCCTGCATTGGTATGAAGATGCGGTTATCCACAACTTCATGCACATTATCGGGAACGCCTGCGCTTTCCCTGCCTGCTAGTAATATATCACCCTCGCGGAATTTAAAATCAGTATATGGCATAGCTGCTTTTGTTGACATTAATATGATGCGCCGCTTTCCATGATATAAATCATAAAAACCACCCCAGCAATTATGGCGGGTGATGTCAATTTTATCGTAGTAATCCATAGCAGAGCTGCGGATTTTGCGTTCATCATATATAAAGCCGCAAGGCTCTATAATGTCAAGCGACGCGCCCATGCAGCCGCAAAGCCGTATCATAGCTCCTAGATTTTGGGGGATATCAGGTTGGTATAATGCAATTTTAATCATATATGCTTGTTTACTAAACTTTATTGAATAAAAATACAATTTTCTTTTAATGGGGCTAGAAACTAGAAGTTTAATATATTAAAAGGAATAACTAATAATTTAAAATAAAGATTAGGACTAAAATGTCAGCAGATTCAAAGAAAAATTGTGAAGGTGAAACTCGCCGTGGATTTATGCAGATGTTTGCTGCATCTCTAGGCGTATTTGGCGGGGCTATGGCTGCTTGGCCTTTGGTTAATTCCCTAAATCCTGCAAAAGACACTATGGCGTTGTCAAGCGTTGAGGTTGATATAGCTGATATTCCTGTTGGCTCATCAAAGACGATTATGTGGCGCGGCAAGCCTGTATTTATTCGTCATAGAACAGAAAAAGAAATATCAATGGCTAATGCGGTTGATGTTAAATCTCTTACTGATAAACAATCGGATGATGAGCGTGTCCAGCGCCCTGAATGGCTGGTTGCTGTTGGCGTGTGTACTCATTTGGGCTGTATCCCGCAAGGTCAAAAACCTACGGAAAATCGCGGTGAATATGGCGGATGGTTTTGCTCATGTCATGGCTCTGAATATGATACATCGGGGAGGATTCGCAAAGGCCCTGCGCCTAAAAATTTGGTTGTGCCTCCATATAAATTTGTTAGCGATACAACGATTAAGATCGGTTAAAGGAATTAAAGATGTCAAATGCACCTCGTGAAAAGTTCGATAACACCGTTGTAGAATGGGTTGATTCGCGCCTTCCAATATTTACCATGATGAAAAATGAGTATGGAGTATTTCCAACTCCGCGTAACTTCAACTGGTTTTGGAATTTTGGCGCAATCGCCATGTTTATGCTGATAACTATGATTGCAACAGGCATTGTTTTGGCGATGCATTACACTGCCGATACTAAACTTGCATTTGATAGTGTCGAGCGCATTATGCGCGATGTTAATGGTGGCTGGCTTATTCGTTATATTCATATGAACGGCGCGTCATTCTTTTTTATTGCTGTATATATCCATATTTTCCGTGGCATGTATTATGGCTCTTATAAAGCCCCGCGTGAGCTTTTATGGATATTGGGGGTTATAATATTCCTGCTCATGATGGCAACGGCGTTTATTGGCTATGTCCTTCCTTGGGGGCAGATGAGCCTTTGGGGGGCAACCGTTATAACTAATTTATTCTCGGCGATCCCTTTTGTAGGGGAGAGTATAGTAACGCTGCTTTGGGGCGGGTTTTCTATTGATAACCCAACATTGACGCGGTTTTTCGCGCTGCATTACTTGTTGCCATTCGTGATTGTTGGAGTTGTTTTATTGCATATTTGGGCGCTGCATGTTACTGGCTCTAATAACCCGCTTGGGCTAGAGCCTAAGAGCAAAAAAGACACGCTGCCGTTCCATCCTTATTACACGTCTAAGGATTTCTTTGGAATAATTGTCTTTATAATATTTTATGCAATATTTATATTTTATATGCCCGATGCTCTTGGTCATCCTGATAACTATATTCCTGCAAATCCGCTGGTAACGCCCCCGCATATCGTTCCTGAATGGTACTTCCTGCCATTCTATGCGATTTTGCGCGCTGTTACATTTAATATGAATATATATATGCTGGCTGGGCTTGGTTTATTGGCTGTATTTATGGTGGAGTTTATATGGAGGCATAAGCCAAAATATCTAAACGGTTTTCTAGGGTTTTTATTGCTTGTTTTAGGCTCGGGGCTAGCGGTATTTGGCTTGCTTGCTGATCTAAACCAAGGCTGGGAAATCCCGATGAGCGCGGCAAATCTTGCTCCGATATCTGCGAAATTTGGCGGAGTGCTGGCGATGTTTGGCTCTATTGGTCTGCTGGTGATATTGCCATGGCTTGATAACCACCCAATCAGAAGTGCGCGCTTTCGCCCGCTTTTCCGTATATTTATGATTATATTCACAATATCTGTGTTTATCCTTGGCTATGCAGGCTCGCAAGCAGCGGATAAGGTGTATTTCATGGAGTTTAATAACACCATGCTAGCGCAGATATTCACAGGGTTTTACTTCATGTTTTTCCTTATCATTCTGCCGCTATTAAGCCGCTTTGAAAAAGGGCGAGAATTGCCGAAATCCATTAATGAGGCTGTATTATCAAAAGCCCAAAAAGCGGGAGCATAAAAATGTTTGTTCGTAATATATTATCTGCAATTATTATAAGTGTTGCTCCTGTATCTAGCGTACTTGCCGCTGGTGGCGACACGCCTCCTATCCCTTCCCAAGATTGGAGCTTTAGCGGCCCATTTGGCACATATGATAAGGCTGCATTGCAGCGCGGATATAAGATATATCGTGAAGTTTGTGCAAGCTGTCATTCTATGAAGCGCGTGCGCTTCCGTAACTTAGAAGCATTAGGATATAACGAAGATCAGATCAAGGCAATAGCCGCAGAATATAGCGTAGAAGATGGTCCTAACGAGGACGGTGATATGTTTGAGCGCGCCGCCCTTCCAAGTGACGCATTTATCTCACCATTTCCAAATGATAATGCAGCAAAAGCCGCAAATGGCGGGGCTTTCCCACCTGATTTATCACTTATGACTAAGGCTCGGGCTAATGGCTCTAACTATGTGCATGCTTTGATGACGGGCTATAAAGACAAGCTCCCGCATGGCGTTGAGCTATCTGATGGGCAATATTGGAATACATATTTCACGGGGAATAAGATTGCAATGGCTCCGCCGTTAATGGATGAAAGCATATCTTACGAGGATGGCACTATTGAAACATTAGATCAATATGCAAAAGATATATCGCATTTCCTGACATGGGCGGCTGACCCATATATGGAGGAGCGCAAAAGAACTGGCTTTAAGGTGATTTTATTCCTGCTGATTTTTGCAGGCGTTATGTATGGCGTAAAGCGCAGAATATGGTCTAATATCCACTAAGTTGTTAGGAGGATATATTGCGAGATACTAAAAATGAAGTTTTAAGATTTTGGTTAGAGGAAACTTCGCCCGCGCAATGGTTTCAAAAAAATGCTGCATTTGATGCAGATATATCAGATCGTTTTATGACCACCTATGATATGGCGGTAAAGGACTTATGCGCTGCATGGACAAAAGATGCGGATGGCGTTCTTGCTCTATGCATTATTTTAGATCAATTCCCCCGCAATATGTTCAGGGATCAGGCAAAAGCTTTTGCAACAGATGATAAAATATTGAACATTGTTAAAGAGGCTCTACATAAGGGCTTTGATCAAATATTGCCTCCCGTAAAACGCCGTTTTATCTATATGCCATTCATGCATAGTGAAAATATAGAAGAGCAAAAAAGGAGCGCTCAGATGTTTAAATCAATGAAAGATAATGACCCGCTTAGCTATGATTACGCGCTGAAACATTTGGAAGTTATAGAAAAATTTGGACGATTTCCGCATCGTAATGAAATATTGGGACGAATTAGTCGCGCAGATGAGATCCAACATCTTCGCATTGCTGGTTCTGGCTTTTAGAGTTTATCACGTCATTCCAGCGCATGCTGGAATCTGGAACCATTTTTTACCACAAAAACACTAATATACAATTTGAAAATAGTCCCTTTATAGGTTTTTGAATTTTAATGTTGATATTATACTAAATATAGGCATATCATAATCTTATGCAGTAAAACTTATGGAGGAAATTAATGCCTGTATCTACAGTATCAGAAGTTCCCGTTAATCCGCGACTCGAAGCTTTAAAAGCAAGGCATAGAGCGTTATCTCAAAAAGTTGATGAAGCCCAAAAAGACCTTTCAACAACAGATTTATATCTTAACCATCTAAAAAAAGAAAAACTTATGGTTAAAGAAAAATTATCAGATGAGATTATAAGGTCAGCTTAGAATATCACAGGGTTAATATAAAAGTAGAGAATATGATTTTCTCGACTTTTATAGTTTTTCCTACTTAAAGACGTCTTCTTCTCTGAGGTCTGATGTTGACGAGGAAGATGTATCAGGCATAAAGTTAGAGAAATCAAAGCCGCCGCTAGAGCCACTATTTGAGGCAGTATCTTGGGAAGCATCAAGCTCTGCTTTTTGCTTGGCTTCTAATTCTGCTTTTACTGCTTCAGGGTCTTTGCCCGCGGCTTTTAGACCTTTATTATATGCAATCTCAAATTCTTGATATGTGCATAAGCCAAGCTCAGCAGGGTGGCGCGGCTTTAAATTCGCCATATTAGCATGACTGCGATCACGAATAGAGGTAATTGTCGGCTTTGTCGTTCCCACAAGCTTACATATTTGTGCGTCTGATATTTCGGCATTATTTTTGATGATATAAGCAATAGCATCGGGCTTATCTCCGCGTTTTGATACAGGAGTATAGCGAGGACCTTTAGCGCGCGCTTTCACAGAAGGAAGGCTGCGTTTTGCGATTTTCAAAGATGCCGAGAAATCAGCTTCACAACGTTCTAGCTCTGATTTTGTAAGCTCACCATGTTCGACAGGGTCGCGCCCAACAAGACCTTTACCTATTTCTTCATTGGCTAAGGCTTCTACTTCTATTTCTGTTATATTCGTAAAATCCGCAATTTGCTTAAAGGTTAATGCAGTGTTTTCAATTAACCAAACAGATGTTGCTTTTGGCATAAGTAGAGTTTCGGTTTGTTGTACGGCCTTGGCCATGTTTTTCTCCTGAAATGATATTTCAACTATTAAATCCATCGAGTCTGTCCCTTGGCTCAACGCTTTATTTAAACAAAATGTTTAGGGGACAGCGAGAATATAAGCTATATTTATATTGAATGCTAGTTTTTTATTTTAAGATAACCTACATATGATGGAGCAATGATATAATGTTCAATGATGATCTGCCAAAACTAAAGCCAGAAATGATTTTCCCGCGCAATATAGAGGATTTATCGGTATCTGATTTGCAAGATTATATCATTGAACTTAAATCTGAAATTGATAGAGTAAATATTGATATAGAAAAGAAAAAATCATCACAAGAAGCCGCGGCTTCATTTTTTAAATAACAAATAGATAAGGTAAATTATGAGAATAGAAGAAGATGTTAAACTTGATTTTAAGGATGTTTTGATACGCCCTAAACGCTCAACCTTGTCTAGCCGTAAGGACGTGGATATCACGCGTGACTACCAGTTTAAGTGGAGCGGACGCAGATATAATGGCGTTCCTATTATTGCCGCTAATATGGATGGAGTTGGCACATTTGACATGGCCAAATCCTTTTTAAAAACCCAAAGCGGCATGAGCGTTGCGCTGCATAAGCACTACCCAATTGATAAGTTGGTGGAATTCTTTGACACAAGCCCGCCCGAATCTGTTTGGTACAGCATTGGCATGGCGGGAGATGACCGCGAAAAGCTCACGGAGTTTTTAAAGCTAAGACCTTCTAAAATAGATAAAATCTGCCTTGATGTTGCAAATGGTTATAGCGAGCATTTCGTGGATTTTGTTAAGCGCGTTCGCGATCAAGTCCCTGATATTACGATTATGGCGGGTAATGTTGTTACTGGCGAAATGGTAGAAGAGCTTATATTATCAGGCGTTGACGTAGTAAAAGTCGGCATTGGGCCGGGGAGCGTTTGCACTACTCGCAAAATGACAGGCGTTGGCTATCCTCAATTATCGGCAATTATTGAATGCGCGGACGCGGCGCATGGGCTTGGCGGATTGATTTGCGCCGATGGCGGCTGCACCGTTCCAGGGGATATCGCAAAAGCATTCGGAGCGGGCGCTGATTTTGTCATGCTAGGAGGAATGCTTGCGGGATACGACCAGTCAGAGCAAGAAATCATAGAAGAAAACGGCAAGAAATATGTTCGTTTCTATGGTATGAGCAGCGATACAGCCATGACAAAACACAAGGGAGGCGTGGCAGAATACCGCGCTAGCGAAGGTAAAACCGTAAAAATCCCTTATCATGGTGATGTGTCTGACGCTCTACAAGATATTTTGGGCGGCATACGCTCTGCTTGCACATATGTGGGCGCTAGAAATTTGAAAGAATTATCCAAACGCACGACATTTATCCGCGTAACTCAGCAAATAAATAATATTTTCGGGCAATCATAAATAATATTTTGATTTACTTGCGTATATCCTTGCGTATGGTTTAGTAAGTGGATAGACTACGCGCTTAATATGCAATTTATACTGGAGCTTTACTTATGGACGATATTCAAACACGCTTAGAAGAAACATCTAAAAATTGCTTGGAAGCCCATAAAATTTGGGAAGAAAAGAAGAGCGATAAAAAAGCGCAAGAAGAACTTCATATCGCAATACATGAGCTGCGCAAGGTTTCTTCTCGTTTAGAGATTGATTTAGCAATTAGTGAGCGTGAGCAAAATGTGTCAAGGCCGCTGCCTATTCCTGCGCATCGCTCTGCAAATAAAGGCGCTCCTGTTTCTATTTTGGATCAGCAAGCACCAGCCGATAATGCACCGATAGTGCAAAAATCTGCGCCACGCCGCCGCCGCCCAGCTCCCCGCAAACAGGGCGAATAATTAGGGTGGTAGACAAACTTAAAAACTATCCTTCTTTATGCGAAGCGTAGCGAAATCCTCTGCCGTTTTTGCCTTCATGAAAATATTGGTTTTCTTTTCCACGGTCAAAGAAACTGGAACTGTTGGCTTGCCGTTAGAGCGAAGTTCTTTCACTTCTTTTATGCGCAGCTTCAAATCCTCATTATCGCGATCTTGAGACAGGCAAAAACCAGCATTTCCCCTTGTATATTCATGGGCTGGATATATAAGCGTTTCATCTGGCAATGCCATAATCTTTTGAAACGAAGTAAACATATCATGCGCTGTGCCTTCAAATATTCGCCCGCAACCCATGGAAAACACAGTATCCCCCGTAAACAAAGCATGGCTATCTTTGAAATAAAAACATGTAGAGCCAAGCGTATGCCCCGAAGTTTCTATTGCTTGCATAATATCACCGCCAAGATCAAATAGATCGCCATCTTTTATCGCGATATCAACACCATCAATATATAAAGACTCCTTATAAGGAGCAATTATTTGGGCGTCATACATGTTTTTAAGCTTCATATTGCCATTAACATGATCCCAATGATGGTGAGTGCTTATAATGAAATCCAGCCCTATATTCCTGTCATTAAGTATCTTGATTATCGGCTCTGCCTGCCCCGCATCTATGACAGAATTAACGCCACAACTTGATTGCAAGAGATAGCTGTAATTATCATCAAATATAGGAACTATATCTATTTTCATTTCAAAACCTCCCCTAGGGATACTTTGCCGCTACCCCTTGGCAAGGGCTGCTGCTGGGATTTATGCGGCTTCCATCCTATCAGGAATATTACCTCAAACGAAGCCGTTATGCGCCCGTCTTTTTCGGCAAATTGCTCATGATATTTTTGCGCCACTTGCATGAAAAACGCCTTACCAAGATATGATTTATTGCGCTTATATATTGCATTTCCCTCACCCATATATCTTATATCATGTAATAGCTTGAATACATTATCATAAGTCACTGTTATAATATCAGAATCCACAACTGGCAAAGCGAATTTAGCGCGCTGCAAAAGCTCACCCATTTGCGGTTTGTCAGCAAATGGAGCTATGCGCGGGCTTGCGCCGTCAAACATAGAAATTTCAACTTCCATCATGATTTTCCTAAGCTCGTGCAGCGTTTCACCGCCAAGCATTGAGGCAATAAAAAGCCCGTCACTTTTAAGGCAATCATTTATTTGAATGAGCGCGCCCGCAAGGTCATTTACACTATGCAAACTAAGATTTGATACAACCAAATCCATAGAATTTTGCTTAATTGGAAGAAACTCTTCCGAAGCTTGGATATATATATCGCAACATTGCACTGGTTTATTTGTTAAGTCCAGCGTTGCTATATCGCCGATTTTACTATGCTCAGCCGCCAATATCGGCGCGCGTGAGCCAATTTGCAAAGCCTTACTAAATATGCGGTTTATATCAGATATGCGCTCTAATAGCTGGCTTTTGCTCCAATCAAACAAGAACCCATGATCTTGGAATTTTGCAGAGGCGCGGGCGCGGTTATGCCGAACTTGATTTCTATCAAATATATCTACCATTTTTCAGGCTTAGGCTCGCTTTCCTGCCCTTCTTCTATTGCATCCATTATCTCGTCTATTTCTGCCTTGAAATCGCGGATAAGGTTTATATCTAGGTTTTTAGCCGCATCTTTCTTTTTATTTACAGCTTCCACGCTTTCAGAATCATTAGATATGTCAGAGCTATCAAGTTCCGATATATCATCTTTAGAGCCGCCAAAGCCAAGCAATCTTTTCTTGCGCTTTTCCTTTTTCTTATGTTTTTCATTAGTAATGACTGGTGGGTTAGCTTTTTTATTATAATCATTGGTTTTGGGCACAGCAGCAGGCACAGCGGCGGGCATTGACCAATCAGGCTTTGCAGCTTTAAACATATCATTAAGCATAACTTTAACATCGCGATCAGCTTGCAATTTCATATGTTCTGGCAAATATCGATAAGCTCGCGCCAAAATAGTCATGAAATGCTGCTCTTTTGATATGGATTTCCACAAAAGCATATATTGATAAATAGGTATAAATCTCATTTTAGGATCTTTAAATACGCTTGGCGGTGAGGTTATAGCAAAAGGATGTATGCGCTGCGGCGTTATTCCTATATGCGAGAAATAGCTCTCACCAAGCTTTATAACTAAATCAGGGGTTACGCCGAACTTCTCCGCTATAAATTGCTTGAGCATTTTATAATTGGTTATTTCCTTTGGGATGTTAAATTGCGGAGCGCTAATACTAAGCCCATTGCCTTCATATCGTTGCGGCACGGGCATATATTTCACCATGAACCCAGCGTGGATATCGCCTTTGGCGCTTTTTGTGATAGGCAGGACTACGGCTGTATTTATTGTTGTTTCATCCGATATAACAAAATCAACATTTTCGGATGAAAGCCCAGCTTGCCCGCCCTGACTTTGACCTTCTTCTACAAATATCGAGTTAATAGTTCTAAGCTGTCCCGCCGAGCCTTTAACCTCTTTAAAACGACTATCATTATTGCTTATTTGTTTAAGGAAATCGCGCATTTCAAAGGTTCGTTTTACCTCTCCCTCTGCTATTTTTATATCTTTACTAACCCAGTTTTCAGCCCTAACCTTAACATGTTGCATTAGTGATAATATCTGAAGCTCTAGCCGTGAATTTGGCACTAACCCCACCGCAATAGCATCAAGCACATTTTGAGCATTAAGCTCACGAATAACACCTTTTTCCTGAAAATGATGCGACTCAAGAATTTGCCGCTTTGGGGCAATGGCTTTCGCGCCTTTTTTAACATTTATGTAATGAGTATGAATTCGTTCATCAATATAATTAGGGTCAGGATAATATATAGGACCTTCCTTAATTATCTCATTATTTTCTGATTTCAACCCTATATATGTTTTTGTAAATTTCGCGGTATTTTCGGGGGTAATAACCCCAAGCTCTGCTATGTTTGAGCTATCCGTTGATATAGTTTCAAGCATATGCCCCGACCATTGCCGCCCATCAATATTATCACCATTGCGCCTTACAGAGTTAGTAATGCCGCGCACAACATCATCATGCAAGTAAATATAAAGCCTGCCATCATCACTTATTCGATATGGCAATATCTCTGCTAGTTCCTTATCACGCGTTACAACGTCCAGAAGCGTTCCATCTTTTTGATCGCGCAGAGTTTTAATGCTAAGCTCTCCCGCTTCATCTTGCACTATGCGGCGTTCATTTATATCTAGGCTTGTGCGCTCAGGCAGCTTTTTTGCCACAGCGATAAAGCTTGTAGGAGGATCTCCAATCGGATCGCCATTAGATTGCAACAGCCTGAAATGCCCGTCAAAATTATCCTTTATATAGTCATCATCCCAATGAGGAGCGGAATATTGCATGCGCGCGCCCAAATTACGCAATTCATGCCTAAATTCTTGAACTGTGAAAAATGTGTATTCAAAGGGAAGTCTGCTATCCCAAAGCTCGCGATTATCTTTGCGCATTATAAACTCATATGCCCATTTATATGGCAGGCGAAACAAGCGGGTGCGCGGAAATCTTGGGGTTAGCTCTTCAAGGAAAAAACCTCCGCAACCAGGGTTTTGCTTCGGACGCGCATGATTTGAATACCAAATAAGCAAATCTACCTCCGATAGATCGGCAAGCTCCTCGCTTGTGCTTTTTTCATCATGCATTTCAATCAGAACAAATTCATTGCCTGTGGGCTTGGCATAGTCGCGAATAAACATTGTTCCACCATTTTTAAGCATGGCAAACTGCTTGTGCAGCGTATCTGTGATTATGCGCTCATTATAACGTGCATCTGAAAACACTCTATGAAGAGTATAAGAGTTTATAATAGCGTCAATAGATTCTGGCTCGAATAAATCACTAGATATATCACCAATTTTAAACTCTAAATTATGAGTTATATATGTGTCTGAGGCTTCCTTGATTATTTTTCTGCTTTTATCCACTCCGATAAAGTTAATATGGGGATTAAGAGCCGCCATGGCGTAAGTTATTTGACCATTGCCGCACCCCATATCTAAAACGGTAGAACCCTCATCAATAAGTAAATGAGACAATGTGTTCCACGCTCTTCGCACTTCTTGATATGGCACGTCTTTAAGAAGCTCATTGCGCTTAGCTATATAATCTATAGCATTATCTTCCAGCAAGTCATCATTTTGTTTGTTATTTACCATCGCGACATCTTATATACATTGAAATAATAACGCACTAATTATATTGTGAATTATGAAACATATTTGCAGCAAAGCAATAGGTATATTTACAGATGGGGTTGATGTTATATTGCCGCCGCGCTGCCCCATTAGCGGCGATATAGTCTCATCCCAAGGAGCTATATCATCAAAATCATGGGGGAAGCTTGATTTTATAGCTAGCCCATTATGCGCAGTTTGTGGCATTCCGCTTGATTTTGAGGTTGAAGATAACTTAAAATGCATATCTTGCATTGATAACCCACCACCATTCAAATCGGCGCGCTCTGTCTTTAAATATGGTGATGTAAGCCGAGATTTAATATTAGGTTTTAAGCATGGTGATAAGACGCATTTGGTTTCCTCATTCACCCCTTTTTTGGAACAAGCAGGCAGGGAAATGCTGGAAAAAGCAGATTATTTACTGCCAGTGCCTTTGCACACCAAACGTTTTATAGCGCGGCGTTATAATCAAGCGGCTCTAATAGCCGAGGATTTATCAAAATCCACTTCCGTGCCACATTTGCCAATGGCTATGAAGCGAACGCGCTCCACGCCACCTCAAGGGCATTTAACCAGCGATGAGCGCATAAAAAATGTTCAAAAAGCCTTTGAAGTTAATCAGAAATATCATAACCTGCTAAAAGGTAGTTCAGTTATACTTATTGATGATGTATATACAACTGGCGCAACGATTAGGGAATGTTCTAAGGTCTTGCTTAAACATGGCGTTGCCGAGGTTAATGTCTTAACAATAGCACGGGTTATGCTCGCAAATTAAAGAAAGAAAATAAAATGGCAAAAGTAGAAATATATAGCACAGTTATATGCCCATATTGCAAAAGAGCAAAGGCGTTATTTGATTCAAAAAATATTGAATATATAACTCATAATGTTACAGGAAACGAGCCTGAGCGCATAAAAATGTCAGAGCGAGCTGGTGGCGCTAGAACTGTTCCGCAAATATTTATCAATGATAAGCATATTGGCGGATGCGATGATCTGTATGCTCTTAATGATAAGGGCGAGCTAGACGGGCTTTTGAATGGCTAATTTGCTAAAAGTCGCTTGCGTGCAAATGACAAGCGGTCAAGATATAGAAAAAAACCTTGAAAAAGCAGGTGGGCTTATAAGGCAAGCTTCCAATGATGGCGCTGGGTTTGTAGCAACCCCTGAAAACACATGCCATATGAGATCTAAAAGCGAGCAAGGCTTATATAAGGTAATGGCTCAAGACGATCATATAGGCGTTCCCTTTTTTTCTGATTTGGCGGCGGAGCTTGGTATTACTATTTTGGCAGGCTCTATGCTGGTTAAATCTTTAGATGGTAAGGCTCATAACCGTAGTTTTTTATTCGCCAAAGACGGGGTTTTGACCGCAACATATGACAAAATCCACCTCTTTGATGTGAGCCTAGATAAGGACGAGGAATATAGCGAGAGCGACTATATCAAGGCAGGTGATAAAGCCGTTACCGCAAAAATTAATGATGATTTCACGCTAGGCATGAGCATTTGCTATGATCTGCGCTTTGCCCATCTTTATCGTGACATGGCAAAAGCTAGCGCAAATATATTGAGCGTTTCTGCGGCTTTTACTCTGCCAACGGGCATAGCTCATTGGGAGGTGTTGCTCCGCGCGCGAGCTATCGAGACTGGCTGCTACGTCATTGCTCCCGCGCAATTTGGCGAGCATGAGGGCGGGCGCAAAACTTACGGGCATTCCATGATTATTGACCCATGGGGGCGCATTATGTCTCAAAAGCAAACAGGTGAGGGCGTTATCTACGCCGATTTAGACATTAATCAGGTAAATAAGGCAAGAAATTCCATCCCCGCCCTTAAACATGATCGGAAATATTCCATATGAAAAAAGACTATCATAGAGAAACAAAATTAATGCATGCGGGGCGCAATCCCGATGATTATTTTGGCGTTGTTAATCCGCCGATTTGCCGCACTTCTACGATTTTATATAAAGATATGGCGGCGTATTTTGACCCTAACACCAAGTTTCGCTATGGACGCATAGGCAACCCGCTAAGCCATGCTTTTGAAGAGGCTGTTAGTGAACTTGAGGGCGGATATAATGCGATTACTGCGCCAAGTGGTTTTTGTGCGATATCAACAACATTTTTTGCATTTTTAAAGGCGGGAGATCATGTTTTGATAGTCGATAGCTGCTATCCTCCGACGCGGTTTTTTGCAAATAAACAGCTCCGTGATTTTGGCGTGGAAGTAGAATTTTACGACCCAATGATTGGCGCAGATATTAAAAACCTTATCCGCGGTAATACCGCCCTCATTTATTTGGAAAGTCCAAGTTCCGCCACTTTCGAGGTGCAAGACGTTCCTGCAATTGTAAAAGTTGCAAAGGAATGCGGCGTTATAACTATCATGGATAATACCTATTCTGCAGGAGTTTTATTTAGACCGTTAGAGCATGGAATTAATATATCTGTGCAATCAGCGGCGAAATATATAGGCGGGCATTCAGATGTGAATTTGGGTTTTGTTGTTGCGGATAATGCGACTAACTATAAAATTCTTAAATCTTGCGCCGTTAATTTGGGCGTTTGCGCAGCGGCAGAGGATTTATATTTAGCTATGCGCGGTCTTAGAACGCTTGAAATGCGCCTTGAACATGCGGGCAGGAATATGCTCCCGATATTGGAATGGTTTAAAACCCGCCCTGAGGTTCAAGAGTTATATTCCCCCGTGCTTGAAACCAGCCGAGGGCATGATATATGGAAGCGTGATTTTAGCGGCGCAAACGGCATATTTAGCGTGTTATTCAACCCTAAATATTCTATGGATGATATTGCGCGCTTTGTTGATGCGCTAGAGCTTTTCCCCGTGGGCAGTTCTTGGGGCGGATATGAAAGCCTTGTCCAGCCACAAGATATGAAAGAATACCGCGATAATTGGGATAAAGACGGCGTATTTATAAGATTCCAAATTGGTAATGAAAATACCAAAGACCTAATCGCCGACCTTGAGCAATCTATTGGGGATTTAACATGTTAATTCTTCTCGATAACATCTCTCCATGTCAATAAAACCCTCTTCTTTTAATGTTTTTGATTGTATAAACCCAAAGCGTTCATATAAAAATTGAGCTTCATTATTATCAGCAACTTTAAGAAATGCATTCATGCACTTATGATCCAATAACTCAGTAAGACTTTCCAACAACTCACTTCCCACCCCATCACCTCGATAGTCAGGGTGGACATAGAGATAACTTAAGTCCATATACTTATAGCTATCTGATACAACCATTATGCCTGAAATAATATCCTCATCTTCGGGAATATGAAGGTAAACTGTTTCACCATTTATATATGTCTCCATGCTCCGATAACTTATAGAATCGTCACCAGCTTCATTCTCCCATACATCTAATAATTCATCTATTTGATCCATATGGGATATATTTGCTTTTACTATAGCCATAGAATTTTCTCCTTAATTTTTTGACTATACAGTAACTTGTGACGCTATGTCAAATCACCAACACTAACCTCTAAAGCCTGCGCCAAAGCTTTTAGCGCGCGGATAGAGCCATCCTTCTTGCCAGTTTCAATTTCAGTAAGATAAGGGCGGGATATGCCAGAGTTTTCCGCCAACTCTGCTTGCGTCATTTCGCGGTATTTGCGGATAATTTTAATCGGGCTTTGCTCCCCTGCTGATATTTGATCCAATATGCCATCAGGCAAATCACTATCGGAATCAGAACTGCTCATCTCGCGGTAATCATGCAAAGGCACAAGAACGTAAGGTTTTCCCTGAATGTGCAACAAATCATATTTCATTTGATAGTTTTCCCTTTAACATTAACTATGCTACATTGTATCAAAATATAAGGACTGTCCATGAGTATTTCAAATTTTTATGAGCATAAACCAGCTAACGTCCCGCCAAAGCAAATGATTATCATGCTGCACGGCGTTGGCTCTAATGGTCGGGATTTAATCTCTCTCGCCCCTATATTGGCTAAATATGTGCCTGAGGCGGTGTTTATCTCCCCCGATGCGCCGTTTGCTTGTGACATGGTTCCTGCAGGATACCCCGATGCTTATCAGTGGTTTTCCTTGGCTAATCGTGAGCCTAGCGCAATGCTTAAAGGCGTAAAAACCGTATTCCCATTGGTAGAAGAATTTATAGAAAGCCAGCTAGAGCTTTATAACTTGCCTGCAAATAAACTATCATTGCTTGGTTTTTCACAAGGGACTATGACCAGTCTTTATGCTGCGCCGCGATTAAAATCTAAAATAGCGGGAGTCCTTGGTTATTCGGGCGCTTTATTGTCTGATGGAAAAGATTTGGCTGATTTACACAAAATTCCTATCCACTTAATCCATGGGCAGGCTGATGACGTTGTCCCCGTGCAAGCTTGGGATATGGCAAAAAACATACTTATATCAAATGGCTATGAGTTTAGCGGGCATACAACGCGCGGTCTAACTCATTCCATAGATCAAGCAGGAATTGATAGTGGCGGCGAGTTTTTGAAACGTGTTTTGGCACAATCCTAGAGCTTGAATAAGTTCTTATCTTGCTGTATAATGTCTAGATAAACGCCATACATACGCCAAAAAGCTCACTTTATAAAAAACGTTTTTCACAGCTTTTTGAAAAGCGGACTAACAACACTGTAATCCATTGATGTAAAACAAAACTACTTAGTCCGATCTAGTCCAGTTTCTAGGTTTTCCTGATGAAAACTGAGGATATAATGCAAAATACAAATAATCCAAAGCAAAATGCTATATTGTAATTCGCCATGGATAGACCGATTATAGGGTCAACCCACTGTACATCTGTGCATGAGGTAAGCGGCGTTCCCATTATGCTATCAAGCAGTGATTTATCGCTATTAATTAAAATAACCTTACAGCCTTCAAATGCTGATTTCCACCATGCTTGCTCTACGCCCGTGTGGTAAAAGGCAATAAAGCTGTTTATAAGGAAGTTTAGCCCTAGTAACCCTAAAATTATGCGACTTATTTGGATGTTATTTCGTAGTGATATGCCTAATAATCCAAATATAACCCCTATAGCAAATGGATAGCGTTGATATATACATAGATTACAAGGTTGCAAATCAAATACATGCTCCCCAATAAATGCGGCGGCAAGCGCGATAATTGACATTAAAGTGACTATAGCAAATGACGTTAATGGATTTGATAATATTGTTTTTATCATTGTAAAGATCATTATAAATACCCCTTTATTGCTTCTTTTACTATTGTGATGCCTTCTGTGCCTAGGAATATCAAAGCCATAGCAAGCATAAAAACCCATAATATTCCTATAACTGCGCCCGATATCACAGCAAGCCCATCACGCATTATAACGCCAACAGCCATAAGCGCAATGCCAAGGCTTGGCACTGTATTGGTAAGGGGCAGGGGGACGCATATGGCCAGTGCCATTATAAGCCCTAACACTCCGATCAGGTGAGAGAATATTCCAAGCGTTACAAATTCAAGGCGTGGCTTTATAAAACGCTCTATTCTTGCAGACCATGGCAATAAGGCTGTTATAATTGCGCTCATTTTACTGCGCTTTATGGTTTTTTTGAGCATCCATTTCGGAAGCCATATAGTGCGCCGTCCCATTGCTTGCTGCGCGGTTAGTAATATAAGAGGCGATGCAAGCAGTATGTTTATACCGGGTGGAACGGGCAGGGGAAGAGCCATAGGCACGGCAAGTATAAGCAATATCATGCCAAATCCGCGCTCATGCACCAAGTCAAGGAGATCAGCGATGCTTACGTTATCGCCACTCATAGATGCGTCAATTTTCTTGAATATATCTGATATGCTATCCATTGGGATTTAATAGCAAATATCAGACATCTTTACGAGAGTAAATATCACTAATCATTATCATATGATGGTGGCAGACTATATCCAAGGTCGAGGCGTAGCTTTGATCTTATATCATGAAACTCATTGCTTTCGGGTTCATTAAGAATTGCTCCCTCTTCAACTGTAAAATCATGACCCATTATTGATTTATAGCTAGTTCCACCGCAACTGCACCCCGCTCCATGTAGCCGCCTTGATATGGATTCCCTTGTGTCTTTATGCTCACCCAATATAACAGGGATAAGCTCATCATTTGTTATGTATCGTTTGCCCGAACGCAAGTGTTATGAAAAAAAGCAATATTTATTAAGGTTCGCTTATTTTTCAGTTGAAGATTTGAATTTTTTAGCTATTATCGCGGATTATAGAGTCACATCCATTGCCCCTGTGGTGGAATTGGTAGACGCGCCGGATTCAAAATCCGGTTCCTTCGGGAGTGCCGGTTCAAGTCCGGCTGGGGGCACCATCTTTTGTTAGCAAGCAAAGCGAGCTTAAAAAAGTGAGAGTGCTGCAAGGCAGTGCACCATTTTCGTTATTTTTCATTGCTGTTTCACGATAGAGGGTGGACGCCCCTATCCGTTGTGTGTGTCGGGGGAAGAGGGCGCCCATGTAGATAAGATTGCTAGGTGATTTATCACATATTTTGAGCAAGCCTGTCAATGGGAATTTTCACATACATACAAACGTATATTTATTTTCTTTTTGAGCGCTCTTTAGCGGCTTTGCGCAGATCATCCATACTGGCAAAGCTTTGATCTGATGCTTCTTTAAGAAGGCGGTTTTCCTCGCGCAAAGTTTCTAGCTCTTCATATGATTGATCGATTAGCGAAGGCATAAGGCGATAAAGCGGAATATTCAAAGCCTTGGCAATTTTTTGCACTGTGTCAAGTTTTGGGCTAGCTGATTTATTTTGCAATATATCGCGAACGGCAGTCTCGCCCAGCCCCGCTTCTATGGATAATCGCTTAGGATTAGTCATCCCTTTGCGCTGCTCTAAGATATCTTTTAGGTTTCTTTTGAATTCTGCGGTTATTTTATCGGTAAGTTTTTGTGTCATTCCCCTATAATGGCAATTGTTAAGCTGCTTTGAAAGGGGTATGTTTCACATTGTTTTTATGGTGGTGCAAAATAAAACGACTCCCAAATTAAGAGCCGTTATTTGTTTGTGAAGTTAATGGTCAAGTTTTTATTATGGCTCAGCTACTAATCCGTTAATGCTTTCCGTCCCCCACTCTAAAGCGGCGGTTAGGTCGGCTGTGGCTTCGTTTAGACCTAAAATACTATTGCTTGCAAGCCCTGCAAATGCTGTTGTCCCGCCAGTGGCGAAAGCTCCATATAATGTAAGAGCACCGTACGCGAATCCTGCTATTTTTGTTGCCTTCCATGCTGTTCCAACCACACTTTTTCCTGCATTGGTAGCACCATCAACCGCATTGTTTACTGCTTCCATAACCTATTCCTTTTTCAATCCTAAAATTTATTATTTTTATTGATTACCGTAATGTTACCATATTCATTTTACGAAAGGCAAGTTTTTTATGATTTGCTCAAAACGCACTTCAAAAATTGCCCAGTATAGCTTTCACTAACCGCACAGATTTCCTCGGGAGTGCCAGTGGCAATTATATTACCGCCTTTATGCCCGCCTTCAAGTCCAATATCAATGATATGATCGGCGGTTTTGATAACATCTAAATTATGCTCAATCACAATTATAGTATTTCCCTGATCGACAAGGGAATGCAGGACTTCCAGCAATTTACGTACATCTTCGAAATGCAAGCCTGTTGTTGGCTCATCCAAAATATATAGCGTCTTGCCAGTCGAGCGTTTGGCTAGCTCTTTGGCAAGCTTTACGCGCTGCGCTTCACCGCCCGAAAGCGTGGTTGCTTGCTGCCCCACCTTGATATAGGTAAGCCCAACTTGCTTTAGCGTGTTCATTTTCCCTTGAATAGCGGGGATAGCATCGAAAAACTCGCAAGCATCTTCGACGGTCATATCCAAAATATCTGCAATAGATTTGCCCTTATATTTAACTTCTAGCGTCTCGCGGTTGTAACGCTTGCCCTTGCAAGCTTCGCACTCTACATAGACATCAGGCAAGAAATGCATCTCGATTTTGATAACCCCGTCACCAGAGCAGCTCTCGCACCGCCCGCCCTTGACGTTAAAGCTAAACCGACCCGCTTTATATCCGCGCATTTTAGATTCGGGCAAGCCTGCAAACCACTCACGGATATGCGAAAATGCCCCCGTATATGTCGCAGGATTAGAGCGCGGAGTGCGCCCAATTGGGGCTTGGTTAATATCTATGACTTTATCGACATGCTCAAAGCCCTTGATTTCCTTATAGGGCAGGGGGAATTCTTTTGATTTCATGAGGATTTTACTCGCCGCCTTATAAAGCGTATCAATGGTCAGAGTTGACTTTCCAGAGCCAGAAACGCCAGTAACGCAAGTAAAAGTGCCAAGTGGGAATTTTGCCGTAATATTTTGCAAGTTATTACCGCTCGCCCCTATTATTTTTATATGTTTGCCGCCTTTGGCTTTGCGGCGTTTTTTAGGTATAGGAATTTCCTTTTCTCCGCGCATATATTGAGCGGTAATGCTTTCCTTGCACTGAAATACTTCTTCGGGCGTTCCTTCGGCAATTATGCTGCCGCCGTGAATCCCTGCGCCAATTCCAATATCAATAAGGTGATCGGCTGATCTTATCGCATCCTCGTCATGTTCTACTACTATTACAGTATTTCCAATATCACGTAGCCTCTTAAGAGTGCTTAGCAACCTGTTGTTATCCCTTTGGTGCAAGCCTATTGATGGCTCATCCAAAACATATAAAACTCCCGTTAGACCAGAGCCTATTTGCGATGCCAATCTGATGCGTTGCGATTCGCCGCCCGAAAGCGTTCCTGAGGCTCTTGAGAGAGTTAAGTAATCAAGCCCTACATTCATTAAAAAGCTAAGGCGGTCATCAATTTCTTTTAAGATCTTTTCTGCTATTTGCTGTTGCTGGTTGCCTAGTTTATCATGCAGTGAGCCAAACCAAATATGGGCTTCGTCAATGCCAAGCTCACCAATTTCTGATATATGCTTGCCGTCAATTTTAACCGCCAAGCTCTCGGGTTTTAGGCGCGCGCCGTTACAAGCATCACATGGCGCAGCTATCATATATTCGGATAATTTCTCGCGCATAGAGTTGCTATCTGTCTCGATCATGCGCCGCTTTAAATTATTTATGACCCCTTCAAATGGCTTGTTGCTCTTCCACGAGCTTTGGTTCTTACTCTCATAGATGGTCGGAATTTTGACCTTTCCTGAACCATATAATATTATCTGCTTATGCGCTGTTTCCATGTCTTTCCACGGTGTATGAGGGTCAAAACCATAATGAGCCGCTACTGCGCGCAAAGCTTGCATATAAAAAGGTGCGAAGTTCATTGACCAAGCGGCAACGCATCCTTGTTCTATGGATTTATCAGGGTTGGGGACTACCAAAGCTTCATCAAAATCATTTCTTTTGCCTAAGCCATCGCAATTAGGGCATGCCCCATGCGGCGAGTTAAACGAGAATAAGCGAGGCTCAATCTCGGCAATGGTAAAGCCTGAAACAGGGCAGGCGAATTTCTCCGAAAATAAAGTTTGCACGCCGCTTTTTGCATCCTCAACAATGATAAGCCCATCAGCTAATTCAAGGGCGGTTTGAACGGAATCGGCAAGGCGTTTTTGCAAAGATTCTTTTGCATCGCTTCGTATCGAAAGCCTGTCTATTACCACCTCAATATCATGTTTAAGCTTTTTATTAAGCTCTGGCACTTCGTCAATTTCATATAACGTGCCGTCAATCTTAATTCGCGCATAACCTTTGGCGCGTAACTCTTTGATTTCTTTTCTGTATTCGCCCTTACGCCCTCGAACTATGGGGCTAAGGATATAAAGCTTTGTTCCATCCTTCATATCGAGGATTTGATCGACTATCTCACTTACAGATTGGCTAGTGATAGGCTTGCCCGTGGCAGGGGAGTATGGCACGCCCACCCGCGCCCAAAGCAAGCGCATATAATCGTAAATTTCGGTAACTGTCCCAACGGTAGAGCGCGGGTTTTTGCTAGTGGTTTTTTGCTCAATAGATATGGCGGGCGATAGCCCTTCTATGCTGTCCACATCTGGCTTTTGCATCATTGACAGGAATTGACGAGCGTAGGCGGATAGGCTCTCAACATAGCGGCGCTGCCCTTCCGCATATATAGTATCAAAGGCAAGCGATGATTTGCCAGAGCCTGAAAGCCCCGTAATCACCACAAGCTTATCCCGTGGAATATCTATGTCGATATTTTTTAAATTATGTTCACGCGCCCCGCGCACTGATATTTTATCAAGCATAGGTGGTTTATGGCGTAAAAGTCATGTTGGAGCAAGGGGTCTTTAGTCTATTTGGGGAAGATTTAGTGGGATTTGTACGGTAAGTGGGGCTTCTTCTAGCCCTAAATCTTTATTAGCATCTGGTAAGCCTTTTTTGACTTTGTACATTTCCACGTCCGCGCGTGTAATGGCTTTTGCTGGTATCTCTTCACTTCCTGCAATAACAAAACCAATTGATGCGCCGATAGGGTATTCTGCGCCTTCATCTGATTTATGGACAATTTGACCGTCAAATAATCCTGTCAGCTTATTATACTCAATTGTCCAGTCGTGATTTTCTTCATTTAGCATGATAATCACGAATTCATCACCGCCATAACGTGATATAACATCTCCTCGCCTTACATTTTCTTTTATCATTTTTGAGCAAAGCTTTAATGCATCATCTCCGCTTTCGTGACCAAGCTCATCATTTATCGGCTTGAATTTGTCCAAATCAAGGAAATATATACCAATTTCTTTGGTATGTCTTTTTGCCTCGGCAAATTGTGCTTTTGAGAATTTCTCAATCCCCGCCCTGTTTAGCAACCCAGTTAAGTCATCTATTGTTGCGTTGGCTTCAGCTTGTAGCTGGTCTGTTGCTATATCTAAGGCAATTTTACATGATGATAATGTGGTGGCGCACGGGTTTTGCCTAACATTTTCAAGTACACCTATTAAGCGAGCTGTCATAATTTCCTTTATTTGGTCGGTTATGTCTGCACGCTTAGCATCTCCTATCAGGCACTCAGCTTGCCAGATAATTTGTTCAGAAGTTAAAGCTTCTGAAAATGTGTTTGATATATTATTTTTTTCCACAGTAATCACCTAATATTTTACCCATAACTATAGACATAATTACTCTTCTTGAAAAGAAAAATATTATTAATTAATGCAATAAGGGCTTTAGTATCTATAACTAGCAGTCTATACTACGATTCCCTATTAAGAATTTAAAAATGGAGTATGAGCGTGGCTGGTAGTGTAAATAAGGTAATTTTGATTGGCAATCTTGGGGCTGATCCTGATGTTCGCACAATGCAATCTGGTGATAAGGTTGTGAATTTGTCTGTGGCAACGTCGGAAAGCTGGAAAGATAAGGCAACGGGTGAGCGCCGTGAAAAAACAGAATGGCATCGCGTTGTTGTGTTCAACAAAGGTCTTGTAACTGTTTGTGAAAACTACCTGAAAAAAGGTGCTAAAATTTATATTGAAGGTCAAGTGGAAACGAGGTCTTGGGAGCAAGATGGTCAAAAAAAATACACGACTGAGATTGTACTTCGTCCGTTCCGCAGTGAGCTAACCATGCTTGATTCGCGTAACTCTGGAGCAGGGGCAGGAGGCGGCTATGGCGGAGGTCAGTCATTTAATGATGGCGCAAACAGTAATTATGGCAACGGCGCACCAGCTCAACAGCAACAACAATCTCAAGCCGCTCCTGTTGATGCAATGGATGATGAAATCCCATTCTAGTTTATATATTAGGAGTTACTTAAATATGTTTAAGATATTTACTATTTCAAGCGCGTTATTGCTTATATGTGTTTCACCTGTTCTTGCGGAAGGTGGTGCGATTAATGCGGATGACTTTTTGAAGGATAGAAAGCCCATAAGCTCGGAAACTGCACCAGCCTCTACGCAAAATCCTGTTCAGCCTGTGAAATCCTCTGATATTATCGAGCTTGAAAAAAATCTCGCCGCGGCAAAGGCAGAGCTTGAAGATAAAGAGATACTCAAGCAAAAGATTGATCTAGCTCGCAAAATGCATGAAATTCGCCCAACAAGAGAGCAAGTTGATTCTGCTGTCTTAAAGGCTTCCTTCTCCTTGCCTAAATATGAGCGCAAGAACTTTATTGATTCCATGTCTATGATGCTTAACTATAATGCAATTGAGCGCATATCAGTTGATGCTATGATTGAAACATACACCTTAAAAGAGCTAAGCTCTATGGTGGAATATTATAGTAAGCCTGAGGCACGCAGCGCTTCTAAAAAAGTGATGAGCTGGGCTATGATAGTCCAGCCAGAAATTATCTCTATGATTGATAAGGCGTTAATGCGTATCAAAACAGGGCAATAAATAAGAATTGAAGTGAAAATATGAGCGACGATAACACAGCAAATCCATCGGAAGAAACTTTCCCTAAAATAGCATTAGAAGAGGAGATGAAGCAATCTTACCTCGATTATGCAATGAGCGTGATTGTCTCGCGCGCTTTGCCTGATGTGCGCGATGGGCTGAAACCAGTGCATCGCCGCATCTTGTATGCTATGCGCGTTGGTGGTTATACATCGGACAAGCCATACAAGAAATCTGCCCGCATCGTTGGTGATGTTATGGGTAAATATCACCCGCATGGCGATCAGGCTATATACGATTCTCTTGCTCGTATGGCGCAACCTTGGTCACTTCGCCTGCCGCTCATTGATGGGCAGGGTAACTTTGGTTCTATGGATGGGGATCGTCCCGCTGCTATGCGCTACACCGAAGCCCGCCTTGAAAAAGCCGCCGAGGCTGTTTTGGAAGATATTGACAAGGAAACAGTGGATTTCCAGCCAAACTATGATGAAACGGAAATTGAGCCAACGGTCCTTCCTTCTCGCATTCCTAACCTCTTGGTTAATGGAGCTGGCGGTATTGCCGTTGGTATGGCTACTAATATCCCGCCTCATAACTTGATTGAGGTTGTTAATGCCTGCTGCGCTATGGTGGAAAATCCCGATATGACCACCGAAGAGCTTATCGAGATTATCCCGGGCCCTGACTTTCCAACAGGCGGGCAAATCCTTGGGCGTCAAGGCATACAATCCGCTTATCATACTGGTAATGGCTCTATCAAAATGCGCGCTAAAACTTCATATGAAGAAATTGGAAAACGCACCGCTATTATCGTTCATGAAGTGCCGTATCAGGTTAATAAAGGCAAGCTGCTGGAGCGTTTGGGTGAGGTTGCGCGCGAGAAAATAGTCGAAGATATCCACGAGGTGCGCGACGAATCAGATCGTGATGGCGTGCGCGTAGTCATTGAGCTTAAAATAGCGGCGAATGCTGACGTTGTTTTGAATAGGCTCTTTAAATATACCGCGCTACAAACTAATTTCTCATGTAACATGGTTGCTCTTTATAATGGTAAGCCGCAAACCATGATTATCCGCGATATGGTTAAGGCTTTTATTGCGTTCCGTGAGGAAGTCATTACGCGCCGCACAATTTATGAGCTTGGCAAGGCGCGGGATCGTGCGCATGTCTTGGCTGGGCTCGCTGTTGCCGTTGCTAATATTGATGAGATAATAGCATTAGTGCGTAATGCGCCAAATCCTACGGCTGCGCGTGAGGCGTTGCTTGCAAAGTCATGGGATACTCATGATATCGCCCCGTTAATCGCGTTAATTGATGATCCTGAGCATTTTGTTGCTGATGATGGCACTTATAAAATGTCTGAAATTCAGGCAAAAGCCATCCTTGATTTGCGGTTGCACAAACTTACAGGGCTTGAGCGCGGCAAAATAGGCGATGAGCTTAGAGAAATCACTGATTTAATAGCCGATCTTTTGGCTATATTAGGCTCTCGCGAGCGTATGATTGAGGTTTTAGTTGGTGAGCTTAACGAAGTGAAAGAACGCTTTGGCACTCCGCGCCGTTCTGAGCTTGTCGAGGCTGAGTTTGAGGTCGATATGGAAGACCTTATCCAGCGCGAAGATATGGTGGTGACCATCACTCATGGCGGTTATGTTAAACGCGTGCCACTTGATACTTATCGGGCGCAGCGTCGCGGCGGTAAGGGGCGCTCTGGTATGGCTACTAAGGATGAGGATTTTGTCTCTGACTTGTTCGTGGCAAGCACTCATACGCCGATGCTGTTCTTTACCTCGCGCGGTATAGTCCACCGTATGAAAGTGTATCAGCTTCCCTTGGCTACGCCGCAAAGCCGCGGTAAGGCTCTGGTTAATATGCTGCCTTTAGAAAAAGATGAGAATGTAAGTGTTTATCTGCGAATGCCCGAAGATGAAAGCGTTTGGGATGATCTTGATATAATATTTGCAACCTCGCATGGCTCTGTTCGTCGTAATAAGCTCTCTGATTTCAAAAACATACGCGCTAATGGCTTGATAGCCATGAAGCTTGGTGAGGATGAGAGCTTGGTCTCTGTTAATCTTTGTGATGAGAATGACGATGTTATGCTTGCAACTAAACTTGGTAAGGCTATTCGCTTCCCCGTGACTGATGTGCGCGTATTTGCTGGGCGTAACTCAACTGGCGTGCGCGGCGTTAAAATGAAAGGGGCAGGGGATGAGGTTATCTCTATGTCTATTCTTAAACATATTGATGTTACCCCTGATGAGCGTAATGCTTACCTTAAAATGGCGAGCATGATGATTGGCGAAGACGCGGAGGGCATGGATATCGAAGACACTGACTTCGAGCTTTCACAAGAGCGTTTCCAAGAAATGTTGGAAAAAGAGCAGATTGTTCTAACTGTTTCCAATAAAGGCTTTGGCAAGCGTACATCTGCCTATGAATATCGCGTATCTAATCGCGGTGGAATGGGCGTTGCTAATATGTCTTTAACCAAGAAAAATGGCGGCGAGGTCGTTGCTACTTTCCCTGTTACAGATTCTCACCAAATTATGCTTGTAACTGATGGCGGACAGCTAATCCGAACACCTGTTGAAAATGTACGCACCACTGGCAGAGCGGCGCAAGGTGTTACAATCTTTAAGGTTGGCGCGGATGAAAATGTAGTGTCCGTTGCTTGGCTTGTTCAAGATGAAGAAGAATCCGAGAATGAAGAATTATCGGATATAGCAGAAAATACCGAGTAGCTCTCTATGAATAATGGTAAATTTATTACAGGCATATATCCAGGTACGTTTGACCCTGTGACTAAGGGGCATTTACACCTTATACGCAGAGCTAGTCGCATGGTTGATAAACTTATTATCGCCGTCGCCGATAGCCCTAAAAAAGAGCCGTTATTTACATATGAGGAGCGGCTCGATATGCTTAAAACCGATATATCAAATATGCAGGAAAAAGGCTGTGAGATAGAGGTGCGCTCATTTAATAAATTGCTAATCCATTTTGCGCGCGATGTTAATGCATCTTTGATTTTCAGGGGTTTGCGCGCCGTTTCTGACTTTGAATATGAATTCCAAATGACTGGCATGAATGCCAAGCTTGATTCTGACATTGAAACCGTGTTTTTAATGGCTGCTGATAAGTGGCAATTCGTCTCATCATCATTTGTAAAAGAAATATCAAGCCTTGGCGGCAGCGTTGAGGAGTTCATAACTCCTAATGTTTTAACAAAATTGAATAAAAAATTTGAAAAATAATATTGAATGCTTGACGCGGGCTCATGAAATACATATTGTGCAGCAGTTCCAACGGCACTTCTATTTTTTTGTGCTGTTTTTTAATGGTAAGATCGCTTAGCTCAGCTGGTAGAGCAACTGACTTTTAATCAGTAGGTCGAGGGTTCGAATCCCTCAGCGATCACCACTTTTCCTCTAATTATTCCAATGCTTTAGCCGGTGCTCAGAAATTCTCAATAATTATATATTTTGCTCGGGCTACTCACTGGGCTACTCAGAAAAAATAACGGCAATATGCCGTTATTTTGTGAGTTTTAAATTATGTGGATAACTTTCACTCATCCGGTTGCCTATACATATATGGATTCTTGATCCACTCATGTATATCTTTTAGGTAGAACGCTTTGCGTATGGCTTTTTTGTTTCTTGAGAGCTTTGTGGGCTTTGGGAATGTTCCATTATGAACACGGCGGTCTATCTCCTGTCTGGATATGCCGCAAAGCCGCGCTACCAGCTTTATCGGGATCAATGCATTTGATTGGATCATTAACGCAGCAGTGACTTGTGCTTCAAACTTTTCCTTTAAGGATAAACCTTTGAATAAATTGTCCATTGGGCAATTCCTTTCCTTGACCAGAAGCGCTCGCCTCCAGGATTGTTTTCACCCATGCTCATTGATGTAGCGCAGCCAATATAATCGATCTGATCTGCCTAATGTGCAGATGACACGCCATACCTTTATTAGAACATGGAAATCCTTAACATCTGGTTAATGACCACGCTAAAACATAAGGTGGAAGCCATTTGTGTTTTTGTTGTGTCTTTTCAGTGGCTACTTGAGTCGAATTGCTAAAATTAGTTAATATTGTGCATTTGCTATTATTTATGCTATGGGTAAAAAGTACAATAGAAAGAAATAATAATGCAAAAATATTTATTGATAGCTTTATTGGGGTCATTATTTTTTCATTCTGGCTGCATGTCAACACAAGGAGAATGGGTGTATAGGCAATTTTCTGGAAAGGAAAGTGTTAGTTTGCAGCAAGCACAATCTATATGTACTGGTGGGGCTGGCAATGCCGCGTTAAGTATTCCGCAGAGAGCTATAGTAAACACCTCTATCAACTGCACTACAACATCGTATACAGTAGGTTCATATAATACCTCTTGTAATCAAGTGGCTAATTCAATGGACGTACTATCAGCTAGAATTGATAATCAACGAGCGCAAGATGAAGCAATGAAAAATGCATATAGTTCATGTATGGCACAAAATGGATGGAATGCAACTTGGTTAGCAAAGTCTGATGGTAGTGTTCCTACTGGCGAGAGTGCTATTGTTTATAATAACTGTTTGAATACTAAAGAAAATAAAATGGCGGAGTGTATGTATGAGGATGGTCTTATTGAAACAAAGCCGGAATGTAATTGTTTATTATTAGGCGGTAAGGTAATGGGATATTAAAAGATTTGCTAGGGTTAACTAATACGGCTAAACGGTATTAGTTCTTCAATAAATATTATAAAATATATTCTAAATATACTACATAATAGATGGTGCTTTAGTGCTTATTCAATCCAAAACTTATGATTGATAGAGTTATCATCATTTCGTCCCCACCAACGATTATGTTCACCATCATAGCCACTGAGATTATAATTCTCTAGCATCTCTTTTATGTAGTCTTCGGCATCTTTTTTATTCGTAAAAGAATTAAGTATTTTCTTGTTGTCTGTTAGTTTAATAACATTCCATGTCATTTGGCGTTTCCCGAATATTCAATACAAACTTTATTTTATTTTTATATCAAGAATGATATTAAGGGGCAATAGGCATTCTATAATTTTAAACTAAAATTTGTTGGAAGTTTAGATATTGACCTACCACTGAATCCTGCATAATCATTTTTCCCGTTAATGGCTGTAGAGGCGATAAACCGCCAACAGCCATTAACTGTCCCCCACAAAATGATTATGACGCAAGCCTTCTTTCCTATCTGGCTTGAAACGTGTCACAAGGCTGGAATTAACAGCTCTTGAAACAAAAAAAGGAGATTTCATCATGGAAAGCAAGAATTATGAAATTGAATGGCAAGGCATCAAGATATCGATTGCTCACACTCACAAACGTTGGGGCGTTATTGAGCATCTGGAGGTTAGATCAATTGATCCACCAAAAGCGCCAATACCGATTACAGATACAGGCTATCGGCAGGCGATTAATCGTGCCTGCTGATCAATAGAGGCTAATTTCAATGCTGTAGTGCAGGTGGAGAAGGGTGGTTTAGCTGGTGGTGGGTATATGTTCCTATTGCCCAGAATTGGCAGCTAGGGCATAGTCCGGCTGCCCGTAATCCGTTACTATTATTGAGCCAACCGTAGGGGCGCGAAGTGAGCAGGTGCAGCATAGTTCCGCTATTGGTTTGTGTTTAGGATGACCGCAAGATGTCGGTTGTATTACAAATTTGTGCCAAATTTCTACTCCAACCGCTATCTTGAGAAGGACGTTTCCCCGTCCGTTCTATCCTCAGGAGGCGCGCTAAGCCTGATAATACTTATATCAGGCAAGGGCTTGTGTGGTGCAGATAAGGCATTGAGCCTATATGCACCAGTAAACGTGTGTCCGTTTAATCACCCATAGAGTTTTTCTATAATTTAAAGTAGTCTGATATTTATATTGTTGTTCACGTAGATAATCTTTGTAAATCAATGTGGTATTGCTGTTTACAGTATGTTGGTAAACTACTTTAGAGGAGCGCATAAAACAGGGTAATACAAAATATTTTCAAAATAATGAATATTTTTATTGAAAATTAATCTATTTGGGGCAATATTGGGGGTAACAACACCCGCCACGCCTCTCACGGAAGCGCACCCTGGCGGGTTTTTTTATGTCAGAAATAAAAAAGAAATTTGATAAACCCCTCTATCAATTGATGAGCAAATCACCTTGTTAAAAAAACGTGGGCTTATTATTCCAGACAACGCTAATTCTAGCCATTACCTAAAACATATAGGTTATTACCATTTATCTGCTTATATGGTTTCACTCCAGCGTGGTGATAGGACTAGCGAGCGACATGATTTTATAGAAGGTACAACACTTGGTGATATTTTATCTATCTATATATTTGATCGTAAATTGCGCTTACTCATTATGGACGCTGTAGAGCGAATAGAGATTGCCGTTAAAAGTGTTATTATCAATGAAATGTGTATTCCCTATGGTTCTCACTGGTATATGAACCACGAATATTTTGCAAATAAGTTTGGTCATAGAGGGTTTTTAGAAACTGTGCAAAATGATATTAATCATGGTGAAAATTCTAGTAGAATTAGAAATATTTCTATTCGTCATTACTATGAGAACTATAGTAGCCCTTCGATGCCGCCTTTGTGGATGGTGTTTGAGGCATTGACCTTTGGTAAGATGTCTAAAATTTATACTGGATTGAAACATGCCGATCAAAAACGAATAGCAACCGCATTTGAAATGCCTGTACCGGTATTAAGATCTTGGCTGCGTAGCACCTCTTATATAAGGAATTTATGTGCGCATCATTCGCGGGTATGGAATAGGGTTTTCACTATAAAGCCCCTTGCAACGAGTCAGTTTTATAGCGAGGAATTTACGCTAAACACCAAGTTTTATGCACAAGCGGTAATGCTTAATATTTTAATGCACCGCATTTCACCAGAAACCGTGTGGGATGATCGTTTAAAAAGCTTGTTTGCGGAATATCCAGATATAGACAAAAGAAAAATGGGGTTTCCTGATGATTGGGAAAACCGTGATGTTTGGAAGATGAGGGAGTAAGCATATATGCCTATATTAAATTGGCTGGATAGAGATAAGGATATAAGAACGGCGGAAAATGTGCCGTATCGATTGCTGGAATCCGTGCCTGAACTGTCATATGGTGATGCGAATACAGAAAATATGCTGATCCAAGGGGATAATTTAGAAGCCCTCAAGGCTCTGCTGCCCTATTATGCAGGGCAAGTGAAATGTATTTATATTGACCCGCCCTATAATACCCGTAAGGATTTCGGGCATTATGATGATAATTTAGAGCATACAAAATGGCTTTCCATGATGTATCCAAGGCTTGAGCGTTGGCGGTATGGCGGGTGATCAGCAAGCCGCGCTTATAGGGCAGGGATGTACTCGCACTGGAATGGTTAAATCCACCTATGGAACTGGGTGTTTTATGCTTATGAATATTGGCGAGAAGCTTGCTATATCCAAGAATAAGTTGCTAACAACTATAGCTTGCAGCCTTGGTGGTAAAGTTTCCTATGCTATGGAAGGTTCAATTTTTAATGCAGGCACTGCAATTCAGTTTTTACGCGATAATTTAGGGCTTGGCGCGCCGCACTGGAATCCTGCGGCTAAGGGCGTTATATGTGGTTTGGGAAGGGATAGTAGTAAGGCGCATATAGTAAGAGCCGCGTTAGAGGCGCAGGCCTATCAAACCCGCGATTTGATAGGGGTTATGGAGGGTGATAGCGGTTATAAGGTGGGCATTATGCGCATTGATGGCGGGCTGGCTTCTAATAAATTTATGTGTCAATTTTTATCTGATCAATTGGACGTAGCAATTGCTATTCCGCGGGTTTTGGAGGCTACAGTTTGGGGCGTAGCGGCTCTTGCTGGCGTTCAGGCGGGTATTTTCCCCTCGATTGAGGATGTTTCCTCGCGCTGGAAAGCTGATGTAATTTATAGCCCATCGGGCAATAATAATGACATGGATGCGCAATATGTAATGTGGAAAAAAGCTGTGGAAAAAAGTTATTAGCTGTTTATGCACAGGCATGGGTATAACATGTCATTACACGGACAGATCACGTAAGGACGTGTTTTTTAACCGAATTTAATTATTGTGTCAGTAACCTAAATTAAGAACCGCAGGATTTAAAACGCCACTATTCTTATTGGTTAATAGGACTTACGCCTTCTGGAATGTCCTTTATATATTCAGAAATGTGCTTTCTAATTATCGTAAGGTTTTAACCTTCAACTTCTCCAAAAATCTTTTCGAACTTCGTGTTAAATCTTTCCATTTTAATTTTAATATCCTCAAAATCCATCATCCCATCCTTAGAGTATACCAAAACCATTGCTGCAATTGCTCTGTAAGTAAATGAAAAATCTTTCCCCAATGACAAGCGGATTAAGTCTCTACTAATTAAATTACGATGTAATAGTGATAATGCCTCTTCAAAAACATTTATGGTATTAATTATAGCGATTTCTAAATCATATTTTTCTGCTTCATCAGCATTCGAGTGACGCAGTCTTAACTCTGCAGTCGCCGAGATCAGCGCTTTCTCAACTTTATCATTTTCTTCTCTTTGGATTTTTCTCATGGGAATTAAAAAAGAACGCATATTATTACTATAAAATTTTTGACGTAGCTTTCTTGCATTTTCGTGATGAAGTTGATTTTTGCCAAATTCTCGACTTGAAAAGTTAAGCCACAAAGCAATTGCAGATGCTATGAATGCTATAGTTGATAAAGTGTCTTTATAATCTATGTCGGATAATTTCTTTGCCCCTATAAATATATCCATAAGTGCAAAAAGTCCTATTGCACAAAAAATTGTTAAGATAGTGTTTTTTACCATTATCAATCCTTAATATATTGCAGCTTAAAAAGCTATTAATTAGGAGTGCTGCATATCGACATACCCCCTCTTGTCATGATTTTAGATGAACGACAGTGAACAGTAAAGCGCAGCAGTAAAATCAAAAGCGTTAGTAGCTAATGATTACATGGTCATATGCGAATGTTAATGAATGGTGGTGAAAAAGATAGTGGTGCCCGAGGGCAGAATCGAACCACCGACACAGGGATTTTCAATCCCTTGCTCTACCCCTGAGCTACTCGGGCATGAGTAAATTTAATTACGAGGCAATAGGGTTATACTTATATACTGGCCGTCTGTCTAGCCATTATTTCATATAATCTTCAAAAATTTACACCATCGAAACGCTCACTAAGAGCGGGGGTGCGACGCTTGCGCGTTAGCTCCATAAGACCTAGTTTTGTAAAGCCATGAATTTGAATTGTGCAAGGATCTTGGTTTATAGCTCTTTTAAGCTCCTTAAGCAGTGCGTTTTCGCCAGCTTTATTCATTTTAAGGAAGTCTATAACGATAATTCCGCCAATATTACGCAGCCTAATTTGGCGCGCTATTTCTTGCGCGGCTTCAATATTAACAGAGAGGTTAGAGCGTTTATCGCTGCTTGTATTCACATCAATAGCAGTTAGAGCGGCGGTTTCTTGAATTATCAAATTACCGCCATGCGATAGGAAAGCATAATCATGAAACAGCTGCTCTATTTGCCCTAAAATATCGCGATGCTCTAGTAAAGCGAGGTCTTGCGTTGCATCGCTTAGCTCTAACGGAGTTATTTTTGTGATTAAATCAGGCGCAAAAATATAGCACCAATCTTCTATCTGGCTAAAGTGATCCATAGTCACTACTTCTATGCAATCAATTGGCTCGATTGCTTTATCGCTTAATGTTCTTTGCACAGAATCGGGCCCAAGAGCGATTAATGACGGCTCACCCCCCTTGAAATGCACGTTTATTTGCGCCCACATTTCTTTTAAAATGCGCGCTTCTTTTTGCAGTATTTCAGTTTGTAAATCCGCCGCCGATGAGCGCAATATAAAGCCATCCATGTCATCGATAGAATTAATCATCTCCTCTAATTGCTTGCGGAGCTTCTTGTTATGTATGCGCGATGATATAGCATTCTTGCGAGCTATATCATTTAATGGGGTGGAATAGATTAAATAACGCCCTGACAGGGTTATATCCATGCTCATTTGCGGGATTTTACTTTCTTTCCCCCAAATATCGGCCTCTTCTCCCTCTAAGGGTGTTAAACGCGCAGTTTTTGCCTGAACGGCTACAAAATCCCCAGCTTTAAGGGTTTTGCCGATAGATTTATCGCCGCCTTTACGGATTTTATCGCCTTTATCGATATAACGAACATCACGGTTATATAATATGCCCGTATTGTCGCCATCAAGATCAAGGAATGCAGCATCTTGCCCTGCGTCAATGCGCGTTACCTTCGCCCAATAAATAGAACCCCAACGCACAGCCTCATTAGGCGGGTCAATCTCTAGCCCTTCTAATTTGCCTTTTTCAAGGGCAACTACCCAGATATTTTCTTCAAATTCTTCGACCAGTATATCCATAATTAGTCCTTTGGGCTAGCTTGAAAAAAACCATTTCCGCGCAATATTTGCATTGTATCATAAAGCGACAATCCCACCACATTAGAATATGAGCCTTGCAAGAAAGAAATATATGCGGCGGCAAGCCCTTGCACGGCGTAGCCCCCAGCTTTTCCTTCCCACTCGCCGCTATCTATATATTCATCTATCTCTTGGCTTGTTAGTGTTTTGAATTTAACAACCGTATCGCATAGCCTTGTGATGATCTTGGCATTATCAGTGATAACGCAAATTCCACCATAAACATGATGTCTGCGCCCTGATATTAATTTCAAGCATTCAAGAGCTTGGTCTTTGCTTTCTGCCTTTGGTAATATGCGCCTGCCTACTGCGACAACGGTATCTGCGGCGATTATGAATTTATCAGCGTTATTCTTGGATATTGCTTGCGCCTTGCCTAATGATAATCTTAGGGCTAGATCACGCGGAAGCTCGCCATTTAATGGTGTTTCATCAATATCAGCAGGGCAAATTTCTGTTGGCTCTATGCCTATTTGTTGCAAGAGCTGAGCTCTACGCGGGGAGGCAGAGGCAAGTATAAGGGCTTTGTGATCTCTATTTTTCACGGAAGATAATGCGACCTTTGCTTAGGTCATAAGGGGTCATTTCAACGACAACAGAATCCCCTTGAAGGACGCGGATGCGGTTTTTACGCATTTTACCAGCGGTGTGAGCTAAAATAACATGGTCGTTTTCTAATGTAACGCGGAACATTGCATTCGGCAGCACTTCGCTTACGACGCCTTTAAATTCAAGTAATTCTTCTTTTGCCATGGGCTTTATATATCTTTTCTTTTATTCATAACTATTTATAGATGTTTTATACTCCTTAGAGCTTAAAAAGCAATGAATTTTTTTATTGGCGCTTTATAGAAACCTTAAAAGCTTCCACCCATTTATTTATTTCATCAAAGCGGGTTTTTTGGGTTGATCTGTTTACTATTAATCGAGACGAAACGTCCAGTATCTTTTCTACCTCTATCATATCATTAGCTTTAAGCGTGCTTCCTGTTGAAACAAGGTCAACGATATAGCTTGCTAAGCCTAGGCTCGGGGCTATTTCCATTGCTCCATTTAGCTTAATACATTCTGCTTGAATGCCGCGCTTTGCAAAATGTTTGGCGGTAATATTTGGATATTTTGTTGCGATTTTTATATGGCTGGATTTTGCTAAATCTTGTTTTACTGCGTCTTTTTCCAGCATAGCAACAGATAGATGGCACCCCCCTATGCCAAGATCAAGTGGGGCATATATCTCGGAATAGTTAAATTCTTCGATTGCATCACTGCCAACAACCCCGATATGAGCCCCTCCATAAGCCACAAAAGTAGCAACATCAAAGGCGCGCACACGTATAATATCCAGATTTTCATGGTTGGTGGTGAATTGCAGTTTGCGGCTCTTTGGGTTTGTGAAATCACCTTCGGGGGTAATATCACATTTTTTCAAGAGCGGCATAAGCTCTTCTAATATGCGCCCCTTTGGCAGTGCGAGTATGAGTTTGTTATTTTTCATGATCAATGTTTAGCGTAGATGGCTCTTTTGGGCAATAGGGGTTTTAACCTTGACTACCCGACATCCTCTTTATTTAACCGAGATCAATTATTAAGCGTATTTACCAGCTCTTTTAGCCCGCCATCGCTGTTTGGATCAAAGTTGATGCTGCTAACTTTTTTAAGGGTTGTGGTGTCAATGATTAAGCATAGATGTTTTTCAATACCTTTCGCTAAGTCGTTGCTTATGTTTGATATTTTCAATGTCACATTGTTTTGAGAGAAATCTATGTTACGGCGGACATCTTTTATATCAACGCGCAAATTGGGGCAATTATTCAGCTCAGGGCTTGCGCCTTTGTAAATTAGCGTTATTTCCTCGCCTTCATATGACCTGATTATTTTAGAGGTTTCAAACGCGCGCTCAATTGTTATGGCGGCGATATTATCGCCCTTCATATAACTCGCCTCATCAATGGATATGATGAGCTGCTCTATTTGTGGTGGAGGCATATAGTCCATATAAACATATTATATTATATGAGCAGCAAGGTATCAAGGGTTTTAACTTTGACCTGCGTTTTCATGTGCGTCCAAGGCAGGATGTAGATCCAGAAAATTATTTTGAATTTCAGCACTATATTCTACAATATGATCCATTTGAGTTTTCATTACTGATGCAGCATTTAATATTTTTTCTTGGTCTTCTTCATTAAAAATTATTTGTACATCACTTTCACTTAGGTGTTCATTAAGTTCTTTAACCCAATAGAAAGCTATATCTAAATCAACGGGCGGGACGACGGCGGCAGCGTTAAAATCGTTAAGTTCTCTAGCTTTATAATCTATATCAAGAGCTATGCTTGCTAATAGAGAAGCCGCAGTTGCTTGAGCTAACTCAGCTTTCTTGAATCTATCTATAACACCTGGTCTTCCAAAATCTCTTTGGTTACAAACTTTTAATAGTGCAGCTAAATCATCTGTTTTTGATGTATCTAGCACGACCCGCAATGTGTCACGTAAATCATCTATGGCGATGTTGCTATTAAAAATATCTTCATATAGCTTTGTTTTTAATTCTTGTTGTTTTTCGGGATTATCAATGTTGCTACGTAATGCCTCAGAAAACGAGTCTTTATGTGTCTTTATCAAATATTTCCTATTATTATCTTCTGTGAATATCGGGGCGTTGTTGTTGTCATTAGCTATTAATGCCAGATTACAAAGCCGCATAGCTATCTCATCACTGCCCTTATTTTCAGATTGCTTGATTTGAGATATTGCATCCAATATAGCTGCTCTATCTTCATCATTTTCATTATCGCCAACATATTGAAGCATATTAGCCACGGCATCTATAATGTTAAGTTCTATATCTGTTGGGCGCTCGCCCTTTTTAGTTGGTGTTTCTAGGTAGGTTTGGATAGAGCTTGTAAGGTTATGTCTTGCTACCTTGTACGCAATGTCTGCGGTGCTTTCACTTAATGTGTTTGTGGATTCGGTGAGTTTTTTTAATCTTATACCCAATAATGGTGCATCATCTATCATTTTCAATCCCTCATTTGCGTAATTTTCATGAAACATACGCGGCTATTAATTTTATGTCAAGGAAAAGTGTGCGGTTTAAAACTGCGTGACATCTTGATTTATTTATTGTATTTTCTGCACCAGTTTTTAGTTAGCTGCTGTAGCTCAGTGGTAGAGCGCGTCATTGGTAATGACGAGGTCGGGAGTTCAATTCTCCCCAGCAGCACCATTAAATCCGCGGCTTTGCGCGCGAAAACTCCGAATTTAACAAATCTGATTTTTACTCTGGGGGTTCGTTGGGCGTTCGGAATGTGAAATTAGTGTGTTTTTATGCGCTATGTCTCCTTGTAGTTAACTCCTAAAGCTCGCCAGAATGTTTTGTGTATATGGATAACCGTCTTAATTATTGATTTGATTAAATTTTTCTTATTTCCTCCGCTACCCCCTTTTAGCCCGCCACCCAACGCCCGTTCTTAAAACATACATTGCGGCACAAAATACCTGATAATTACTCCATAAAAGAAGTGTAGCGTGAAACTTAATAATTAGCTAACAGTGTCTACCTAATTCAAAAGGAAGAAAGGTCACTTTAGGTAATGGTGAATTATTATGCGACTATTATAATCAATCTAAAGGCACCTCTGTAAATATATGAGCGGTTGAAAGTAAATTCTAATTGTTTTTCTGTCTTTATCAAGCCATAGTGCGTATTCATTATTTTAATATATGTGAGTAATAGTTATTATGAGTGAAATGGAAAAAAACACATCTTCAGAAAATAAAACTGATGATGCAAGTTCTCTGCAATCAAGAGGTGTTGCCGCGCGGCTGCGTGGTTATTTATTTGCGGGCATAGTCGTTACTGCTCCTATTAGCATAACCATATATTTAACTTATGTTTTTCTAACTTTTGTTGATAACAAGGTTGTGCGCTTGCTTCCGAAAGATTGGTATGATGCGCTTTATGGTGCTACAACCTTCCCTGGTCTTGGTCTTGCAATATCGCTGATCGGTTTTATCCTGATAGGGTGGTTTGCCACGAATTTTCTCGGGCGCTTAATTATTAGAATATCTGAATATATTGTCAACCGCATGCCCGTTATTCGCACACTTTATAGCGCGATCAAACAGATTTTTGAAACCATAATGGCTAGCAAGTCTACTGCTTTTCGTGAGGTGGTTATGCTGGAATATCCGCGTAAAGGCGTTTGGTCTATTGGCTTTGTAACTGGCACAACCCAAGGCGAGGTACAGGCTCACACTAAGGCAGAAACGGTTAATGTTTTTGTGCCAACAACTCCAAATCCAACATCCGGATATTTGCTGTTCGTTCCTAAAAAGGAGCTTAAATATTTATCTATGAGCGTTGAGGAAGGGGTCAAGCTCGTTGTATCAGCGGGTATTATTAACCCTAAAGAGGAACTTGAAAACAAATAATGATTGAGCTAATAAAATCAATAAGAGAGAGAGACCCCGCGACACCTACATTCCTAGAGGTGTTTTTTGCCTATAATGGCTTCCATGCAGTAATGCTGCACCGTATGAATAATTTCTTCTGGCATTTGGGGTTGCATGTGTTTGCTCGGTTTTTGGCAAATATAACTAGATTTTTAACTGGAATAGAAATCCATCCCGAAGCAAATATTGGTAAAAATTTCTTCATAGATCACGGTACGGGCGTAGTTATAGGTCAAACAGCTATTGTTGAAAATAATGTAACTATTTACCATGGAGTAACCCTTGGCGGAGTAGGGCGCGTAGGTCAGGTCGATGCAAAACGCCACCCCACATTGAAGGAGGGCACTATTATTGGCGCGGGCGCACAAATTTTGGGTGATATAATAATTGGTGAGCATGCTAAAATTGGCGCGAACTCCGTTGTTACTACCGATATTCCTAGCGGAGAAACGGCTATTGGTATTCCCGCACGCGTTGTTGGTGGTGATGAGACAGCGCGTGGCTATGGTATGCCCTCCCGCAAGGAGATGGAGGATGTTACCTTCACCATTGATTGCATCATCCGTGAAATGGGTAAGATCAAAAAAGAGATTAACCTTGAGGATGATATCCCTTGTTGATTTTTATCTATGCCAATTCTATGAAGAATACAATCTAATATTGCAAAACAATCCTTAGGTTTTGTTAATGTTTTCCGTGTATTATCTTGTATATGGGGATGACTTCAAATATTTTTGATCGAGATAACTTACACGCTTCACCTGAGACGAGGGAGCTGTTAAAGGGTCTTATTGAAGATGCTCCAGAGAATGCTGGCGGAGATCTTCTTATTTTCAGTCAAGCTGATAGCGCCGATTCCATAGATAAAAAAGTGAGGTCTTTTCTTGATAAAGAAGGAGTTAACCTTCCTGAAGAAGAGATCCAAATTATAGTAGAATCTACTGTAAATAAATTGAAAGATCCAGAAGCTGGAGCCTCTGTAAGGCCGCTCTATGAAGGTCAAAACTTGAGGGGTGGTGAAAGGGTTACCTTGGATGACCCTTCGCAAAAAAAGGGGATTATGACCATTCCCTATGATCCCGACATATCATCTGAGGTGCTTAGCGAACGTTTAAGTGGTGTTTATACGGAAAGTCCTAATCTGCCTGTCGATGGTCGACAACTTCTGCAGCATATAATCGACCACGAATCGGGTCACCTGAAACATGTTAAAATAGACCCCAATGAAAGAAGCAGAATGAATGGGTTGCAGCTTGAGGTTGATGCGGACCAACATGCTAAAAATATTGCGGTAGAGAGATGGGGTTCTGAGGGAGCCGAAAAAGTAATAGACACTATGCAAAATGCTCGGGATATTGGCGGGATGATTTATTCATCTAAACATCATGCCACGGGACCTAAGCTCGCAGATCACGAACCTGGAGAAAATGTGGGAAGCGATGTACCCACTCTTGGTGGTCTTATTGCGGAAACAAATGATACGGCTGATTATCCAGATAGCCTAGCAATAGTTCGTCAAAACATTATTCAATATAATGCTGAAGAGCTGGGTGTTGGATATATGGAATCACACCAAGCTCTAATCGATGACCCTAGCTTAACGTATGTAACGGTGAAAAAAATGCAATCTGAGGGGCATGTGGCCTTTAATAATAATCCTATAGGGGGGCAGTATGCCCAAAGATATGTAGATGCAATGGAAAGTAACGCGCCCAGCCTTACAGGGCTTGGCGATGAACGCAAGCTCTCTCCGACAGATCCGGAGGAGATTAAAGTTGCGGCTGCTGCTGATATTGGGTTAGAGGCAGGCAATGCTCCTGATTTATCTTTGGCGCAAAATCAGACACCAGTTGCGCCTGCGATGGATAACGGACTAGCAGGAACAACGCCGAGTATCCCAATGCCCGAAATGTCCTTTTAGAAGATTGTAGCAGCTCTTAACCTACATCTTGGCTTAGTTGATTTAACTCTGCTCTTTTAATTGCTATTTCAGGACTTTCTTCAATACTTTCAATTTCATAATATTGACTTCTTAATTGCACTGCATGCGAGTAATAGCTTTGTTTATCATTCACGTAAGGTGTGTCGAACATGCCAGTATTTCTTTTTAACTTTTCTATTAATAAATTAGATTTTCCACGATTAAGTTCACTAGTTGATATGATATTATCATCAGATACTTCGCCGCCGAGCCCCGCATTTTTTAGTGCCTCGGATGTTTTAGCAGGGTTATAGCTTAAAATCACTATTTTAGATTCTGGAGCTATTTCTTTTGCCGCTCTAACATGCTTTGATATATCTTCTCCTTCTCCAGAGCGAGTGTTCATTGCTGTAATAATAAATAAGTCGATAGGAAGATCACCTTGTACATTAGTAAAAATCTCTTTTTCTATTTGCATGGCTGTATTTGTCTCGATATGTTCTGTGCTTGCATGAAAAAAAGTTGCCCCAAGCGGTGATGGTTGTACAAAATATCCTGTTGGGAACATAACGTTAAATGGCTCCATAACCTTGCCTGTTATATTTAAATTAGTATTCATAAATGCGATATGTTTCATGTCACTAATATTAGCTGCATTTTGTTCATTGAATTTATACGTAGTGTGTGCTGGTTGCTTAGGACTCATTGCAAAATCTTTCAAGTAATTAAATTTGTGCTTTCAGTACATATATTCTAAGCATATGTCAAGAAATATCTCATCCACCCCTAAAATATTGTATAGCTTGGTCGCGTTCGAATAGATAGAGCAAGGTTTTAAGCGCTTTGCCTCTCGTGTTTTCAAGCTTTGGATCTTTATTTATAATCAATTTAGCATCATCACGCGCCGTAGATAACAAATCGCCATGCGCAGTCAAGTCAGCTATCTTAAACTCGGTCATGCCGCTTTGCTTAGTGCCAAGGATATCGCCGCCGCCGCGCAGTTCTAAATCTTTTTCAGCAATTAAAAATCCGTCCTCGGTATTGCGCATGATATTAAGTCGCTCGGTTGCGGTTTTGCCAAGCGGAGAAGCATAGAGCAAGAAACAATAGGATTGCTCTGACCCCCTGCCAACGCGTCCGCGCAACTGATGAAGCTGTGATAGACCGAAATGCTCGGCATGTTCTATCACCATGATGGTGGCTTCGGGGACATTAACACCCACCTCAATTACAGTAGTAGCCACTAATATATCCAGATCGCCAGCTTTAAAGCTCGCCATAACTGCATCTTTTTCGGTTGGTTTCATGCGTCCATGAATAAGCCCTACGCGCTTGCCAAAGCTTTGCTGCAATATATCGAATCTCTCTTCTACTGAAGTTAAATTCATAAGCTCCGATTCCTCGACCAGCGGGCAAACCCAATAAGCCCGCACCCCTTCTAAGATTTTACGCTTAAGCCCTGCCACGACTTGTTCTATCTTTTCATTAGAAAATAACAGCGTTTCAATAGGCTTTCTATTTGGCGGCTTTTCATCAAGCTTTGATACTTCTAAATCACCGTAAGCTGTTAAAGCAAGTGTGCGCGGAATAGGCGTTGCGGTCATAACCAAAATATCAGTGCCTTTATTTTTATTGGATAGCTCAAGGCGTTGATGCACGCCAAATCTGTGCTGCTCGTCAATCACCGCTAGCCCTAAATCGTGATATTCAACATCTTTTTGAAAGATGGCATGCGTGCCAATAATTATTTGAGCTTTGCCATTCGCTATTTGCTCTAAAATTTCACCGCGGGACTTGCCTTTGTCGCGCCCTGTAAGGGTTACATAATTTATATTAGCAGCATCAAGCCACGTCTTTAAGCTAACCTCATGTTGGCGCGCTAATATTTCGGTCGGAGCCATAATGGCGGCCTGCCCTCCTGCTTCCACGGCATTTAGCATAGCTAGGCAAGCGACAACGGTTTTGCCACTTCCTACATCACCTTGAAGCAAGCGCAGCATTTTCTTAGGACTTCGCATACCCTCATCAATTTCAAATAGGCTGCGTTTTTGCGCTCCCGTTAGGATAAAAGGAAGAACATTTTCTACTTTTTGGCGCAAATTTGTAGAAGTCGGAAATGCCCGACCATTAATTTTGCTCTGCCTATCGCGGACAATAGCAAGGGTTAGCTGGTTTGCCAGCAGCTCATCATAAGCAAGGCGGGCGCGGGTCTTGTGCATAGGTTCAAGCTCTGCCTCGCTCATCGGGTTATGTAGAGCATTTATGCATGAGTGCCATTCGCCCCAGCCATTTTGCGTTTTATGCGCACCGTCCAGCCATTCAGGAAGCTTTGGGATAAAATCAAGAGCGTTCTTAATTGCTTTTCTTAAGGTTTTGTTTGTAACTCCCTGTGTTAATGGGTAAATTGGCTCTACAGTCTCAAGGCTCGCTCGTTCCTCAGGCTTGGCAATTTCAGGATGGATGATTTGTGGAAACCCCTGAAAATACTCAACCTTGCCACTAACAACCATATTTTTGCCAACAGGCAGAAGTTTTTCAATCCACCCTTTGTTAGCATGAAAAAATACAAGTGATATCTCGCCGCTATCATCCGTAGCTTTCACGCGGTATGGCAGAGATTTACGCGCATTGGGGATATGGCTATCTATGCTCACTTCCATTGTTACAATCTTGCCATTGGGCGCGCTAGCGATAGGGCAGGAAAACCGCCTGTCTATAAAATCAATCGGCGCATGTAAAAGCAGGTCTAAAACCTTTGGCCCGCCGATAAGCTTTTCCAGCAGCTTACCATTGCGAGGGCCAACACCGCTTAATACGGTAATACTTCTAAATAGTGGGTCAAGATCAAATGGTCTTTGGTTCATTAATATCTCATCATTGACTAATGTTAAAGTGAAAGTCTATTCTAACGTCTAAACTTAATAATATCGAGAAGATTTTGATGGGCATATTTATGGAAGCGGTTGGCGATGAAAATGAAAAGCTGGAAAACAAGCGCAGGCGTTTGATTTTTCGCTCTGCCCATCGCGGAATAAAAGAAATGGATTTGATAATGGGCAGCTTCGCCCGCGCTAATATTCCTAATTTCACGAAAAGCGAGTTATCCGAATATGACCAGCTTTTATGCAATAATGACCCTGATTTATATAACTGGATAACTGAAAAAGAGCCTGCCCCAGATGATATTGCGGATATGTCCGTATTCAAAAAATTATTAGATCATAAGGTGGTTTAGTTTTTCCTAAACACCGCGCGGTAGGCATATTTTTTATACATATATGTAACATCTAGTGAGCCTTTGCCAGAGCTTTCAAGGCTAATCAGATATTCCATTATCTCAGGCTTATAATAAACATGGAACATTTTCAGCCACCAAAACACGAATTTACTAAATGGTTTTGGCAGATCATCTTGAGATGAAAAATCAACAATGTGGATTTCCCCGCCAGATGGCATTAACTCCAAAGCATGGTCTATAGATTCTTTCCATGGCGGAATAATAGATAGAGCGTATGAAAATACGATTTTATCAAGTGGCTTGCTTAAATTAAACAATTCATCAGGCTTAAAGCTTTGAGAATACGCTTGTTTAAGCATTATTTTATCAATAGCGCCTGCATTTCCTAAATTTATATGTGCGGTTTTCAGCATTTCATCCGAAGCATCAAGCCCATAGTAATTAGCATTTGGATATTTGCTTGCTATTTTAATCAAATTACGCGCAGTGCCACAGCCAACTTCACAAATATTCTCGCCATCTTTTATATCTAAATGCTTGATAAGCTCATCACGCCCAAGAAGATAATATTTGCGCGTAAGGTCATAAATATGGCGCGTCCAGCGATACATATTATCCATGTCTTTTTTGACTTGAATTTCATCAGATGACATGTGCTACGCCGCTTTACTTTGTTTGTTACGATTTAGCGTATAGGTATGGAAACCGCCATAAATTGAGGATCTATCTTGCTCGTTTCTAGGGTGGACAACGCTTTTATCATATTCCCAAGGGGATATATTATCGCTTGTTAGCTTATCAGCTAGCGGGCTAATATCGCCAGCCGTTCGGAATATAACGCGCGCGCCATCACTAGCAGAGCGCAAGACAGCCGCCCAAAGATCGTTAATCTGCTCCTCATTCATCCAGTCTTGAGCATCTAAAAACACGTAAACATCAAATGAGTTTTCACCTTTAGAGTCTAGATATTCGGTAATTGTTTTGTGGACTACTTTTGCGTTATTAATATTTGCTTTTAGTGTCTCATAGTTTTCTTGCTTGAGGTAGCGCGGCACAGCTTGCTTATTATTGCGGTCATAGCCTCTGCCGAATGCTTGCCATGCAAAGTAATTATCAGAAATTGGGAACTGACATGCCATGCGCTCTAGCCGAGCTTTCAAAAGCATTGCCATATTGCCGCCAGCAGACGCATTAAGCTCATCAAACTGGGAAGGGGGAATGCCAAGCCCATATAAAGACTCAGGTTTTCCGCACATCATGCGTACAAATTTCTTATCAAATAGAGGTGCTAGAGTTTTGTCGAATATCTCTTTTTGCTCATCCATAGTGGTGGCTTTTAAAATATCACGTGGATCTTGCCCATATATTTTGGCAATTAAATGCACCATCCCAATGAATTTACCAAGTAGCCCATATTTATAAATATTTTTCTTGAATAAATTTATGCGCCTGCCATGCGGAACTACGATTTTTTCCCAATAATCGCGCGTATATTTATCAAGATGCGGGGCTATATATTTATCGTAATTCTCTATATTTTTTGGATCATCAGCGCAGCCAAAAAACATAAAAAATCTTTCATAGTCGGGCAAATGTTTAAGCGCAGCAATTTTTAAGCGACCAAGCGCAACATGGTGCGGGTTAAGGTCTATTGCTGTAACTGACGCAGGGGACTCGGTTAAATAATTCATCATATTACACCCGCCAGAACATATTGTCATTATGCGCGTAGTGTCGTCAATCTTCATGGCGGGAATATCAACCTCAGGATCTTCCCAAATTTGCGGATATACAAAGCCACTAAAAGCCATTGTAAACATGCGCTCTTGCAAGCCACGTTTTGACGTAGCCTTATTCTCATGAACGGCACTTTTTAGTAACTCTTTATCTGCAACAGTTTGCGTTTCGCTATTCATTATAGTTTTGTCCCTTGATATAGACTGAAATCTATATATAAAAAGCTGGTAAAAGGCAAATAGTAAAAGGGTAATATTTTGCACAGCAATATAATTTATGGCGCGCCAGAGGGGCAAGACGCACGAATTCTAGCAGATATAGCCCGCAAAATTATGCCGCAAGACCGCGTTCTTGTGCATATTGCCATGGATGACGCGCGCATATCAGTGCTGGAAGAGTTGCTAGCATTTTTTGCGCCTGATATTGAGGTTATCACATTGCCCGCTTGGGATTGCCTGCCATATGACAGAGTTTCCCCGCATGGCGATATAGTGGCAAAGCGCGTGTCGGCTCTTTCTAAGCTTATGGAATGGGAGCATATGATTGAGCGCTCACCCCGCATATTGCTTACAAGCGTTAACGCAGCCATGCAAAGAGTTATGCCGCGCGCGGCGTTACGTGAGTCTAGCTTTAGCGCAAAGACAGGAACTCAAATTAATATAGATGATTTGCAGCTATTCCTTGCGCAAAATGGCTATATACGCAGTGATACAGTGCGCGAATCTGGTGACTTTGCTGTGCGCGGCGGGATAATTGATATATTTGCAGCAGGTCATGAAAGCCCCGTGCGCATTGATCTGTTCGGTGATGAGGTCGAAACTATTAAGGTATTTGATCCCATTACGCAGCGAACTAGCGGCAAAATAAAAGAGTTTTCATTGCGCCCAGCCACTGAATTTTTTATGGATGAGCCATCAATATCGCGCTTTCGCTCAAAATATCGTGAGGCATTCGGAGTTCAGAAAAAAGATGATCCGCTATATCAAGCGGTAAGTGAGGGGCGGCGTTATAATGGCGTAGAGCATTGGCTACCATTGTTCTACGAGCATATGGATAATGTATTTGACTATACTCATAATTCATTTGTGACTTTTGACCCGCATGTTGCTGATGCTTGCGCAGAGCGTTTAGATCAGGTGAATGATTTTTATAATTCGCGCCAGATTTTAAAGGATAGCGCAAATAAGAAATCAAGTTCTATAGGCGCGGTATATAACCCTATCCCCGTTGAAAGCCTTTATATAGGCAATGAAGAGTGGAACAAGCTTACAGGCGGCGCTAAAGTATTTTCCACTTTTGGCGCACCAGATGATGGCGGTCTTGAAGATGCGCGCGCGCGAAAAGGGCGTGATTTTTCTGATGTTAGAGCCTTGCCCGATGGTGATGTATTTGCAGAGCTTAAGAGTTATATTGAATATAAACAAGATCATAAAATACTTGTGGCAGCTTATAGTGAAGGTTCAAAGTCGCGCCTTAAAGGTTTGATAGAAAATGCAAGTATCAAAAATATTATTGATGTAAATGATTACCGCGATATAAAAAATCTAAAACCTCACCAAATTGGCATATGCGTTTTAGCATTAGAAAGCGGCTTTAACTCGCTCGATTTAATAGTGCTAACCGAGCAAGATATATTAGGTGATAGGCTAGCCCGTAAAGCTAAAAAAACCCGTAAATGTGATAATTTCTTAAAAGAAGTATCCTCGCTTAATGAAGGTGATTTAGTAGTGCATGTGGATCACGGCATAGGAAGATTTATAGAGCTTGAAACCATTAAGGCGGGCGGGGTAATTAATGATTGCCTGAAAATTGAATATGCAGGCGGTGATAGGCTGTTTGTTCCTGTGGTTAATTTAGATGTGCTATCGCGCTTTGGCTCTGATAGTGATACAACCCAGCTTGATAAACTTGGCGGCGCTAATTGGCAGGCTCGCAAAGCTAAAGCCAAGAAAAATCTTATGGAGATTGCAGATAAGCTGCTTGGCGTTGCAGCCGCGCGCCAGCTTAAAAAATCCCAGCAGCTCCATATAAGCCAAGAGCTTTACAATGAATTTGTCTCGCGCTTTCCATATGCGGAGACCGAAGACCAGTTGCGCTCTATTAATTCAGTGATAGAAGGTATGGCGGGCAGCTACCCCATGGATCATTTAGTATGCGGCGATGTTGGTTTTGGTAAGACGGAAGTTGCGCTGCGGGCTGCATATGTTGCGGCTATGTCGGGCGTTCAAGTTGCTATTGTTGTTCCAACTACTTTATTATCACGCCAGCATTATAATAATTTCCAAAACCGCTTTGAAGGCTCGGGAATCCGCATTGAGCAGCTCTCACGCATGGTCACGCCTAAAGACGCAGAGCGCACTAAAAGGGGCTTGGCTGATGGCTCTGTTCAAATAGTGATAGGCACGCACGCTCTATTTGCCGATAGCATGAAATTCGATAATCTTGGCTTGCTTATAGTTGATGAAGAGCAACGCTTTGGCGTAAAGCAAAAGGAAAAGCTCAAAGCCTTAAAAAGCAATATCCATGTGTTAACTTTGACCGCAACGCCTATCCCGCGCACGCTTCAAATGTCGCTAACGGGCGTTAAGGAGATGAGCCTTATTACTACGCCGCCAGTTGATCGCTTGGCTATTCGCACATTCGTTATGCCAGTTGATAGCGTTGTTATCCGCGACGCCTTGCTGCGTGAGCATTATCGCGGTGGGCAGAGTTTCTATGTTGTGCCGCGCATAAAAGATATAAAAGAAGTAGCGGATATGCTTAAAGAACTAGTGCCAGAAATTAAGGTAATTGACGCGCATGGGCAAATGACACCAACAGAGCTAGAAGACCGCATGACCGCGTTTTATGATAGGCAATATGATGTGTTACTAGCCACAAATATTATTGAAAGCGGCATAGATATAGCCAGCGCAAATACAATGATAGTGCATAGAGCCGATATGTTTGGCTTGTCACAGCTTTATCAAATCAGAGGGCGCATAGGCAGGTCAAAAGTGCGCGCTTATGCTTATTTGACTTATCAACCTAATGTGAAATTAAACCCGCAAGCGCAAAAACGCCTTGAGGTCATGGAGACGCTAGATACTCTTGGCTCAGGTTTTCAGCTTGCCTCACATGATATGGATATACGCGGCGCAGGGAATTTGCTTGGTGATGCGCAAAGCGGGCATATCCGCGAAGTAGGCGTGGAGCTATACCAGCAAATGCTTGAAGAAGCAGTGGCCGCGGCTAGGGCAGGTATTACGACAATCGAGGAAATGCCAGAAGAGCAATGGTCGCCGCAAATTAATATCGGCGCATCCGTCCTTATCCCTGAAAGCTATGTTGAGGATTTAGGTGTGCGCATGAGCCTATATCGCCGTTTGAATGATTTGGTGGGCGGTGAGGAAGTAGAAGCCTTTGCAGCGGAAATGATTGATCGCTTTGGCGCTTTGCCAATAGAAGTTGAAAACCTACTAGATATTCTAGCAATAAAGCAGCTTTGCAAAAAAGCGGGGGTCTCACATGTTGACGCTGGGCCAAAGGGCGCAATTATCGCATTTCATAAAAATATGCCGCCTAATATTGATGGGCTTATGGCTTGGATTGGCAAAAAAGCGGGGAGCGTTAAAATCCGCCCAGATCAGAAATTATCTGCTATCCGTAGCTGGACTAAAACCCCCGAACGCGTTAAGGGCGTTCATAGATTAATGAAAGAGCTATCGGAACTTTAAGCTTTAAACACTAGGTTGTCATCACACGCTTAATGCGTCTATAACCACGTAGCTTTTTAATTTGGCATTTTATGTAGATATATGGCATTCTTAATGGTGATAGAATCGAGAGGATGAATATATGTCCAGAGAATATGCGGAAGGTAAAATCAAGCAAGCATTGAAAGCCCATGGCGGGAATATTGCGCTTGCGCGAAAACAGGTGATGCTTTGGGCGCATGATGATGCTGCGTTGTTGCGGGCTATCGCCGCGCCGCATCTTGACGGGATTATTGCATATCAGGTGGAGCGCGTAGCATCGGGCAGGGCAGAGCTTGAAAAACGCAACCCTGAAAAAGCCAAAGCCGCTCCTAAAAAAGAAGAAGATAATTTTGGAGTGGATTTACTTCGCGCAGTTGCCGCTAGTGATGCTACTGTATTTGGCTATGATAGTCCAATAACACCAAAGCGAAAAGCCGCATCAAAGCAGCATATTGACGCTATTCATAAAATGGCATCCCTAAGCCGTAATATAAAAAAGAAGAAATAATGACCTTTGATATTAATGGGTTAGAGGCATTGCCGCGTGATGTCTCCCCGCGTGAATATTATCGCGGGCGTGATTTTATCCTTATGAGCTATCCCGAAATAAATAAAGATCATATCACGGAATTGCTGGAATTTATCCGCATTGGTAAATGGCTGTCTGATAACGGTATAAAAACTCCTGAATTATATGGGTTAGATAAATGTAATTGCATTGCTAAGTTCGAGGATTTGGGCAAAATTTCATTCGGCAAAGCTTTGCAAGAAAACCCTGATAAGCAAACATATTTATACGAGCTTGCAACGGATGTATTAAAGAAGCTCTCTATTGCTCCCCCGCCTGATAATCTGCCATTATATAAAGACAGTAAAATCCATGAAAACCGGCGGCAATTGGTGGATTACTATTTTCCAATTTTAAATAAAGTGCCTGATATCGAAGGGTATTTAGATGCTTGGGATGAAATAGAGCAGAGCTTGCCGCATTGCCCTCAAGGCTTTATTCACGGCGATTATCATCTTGAAAATTTAATGTATGTTGATGGGAAATGCGCGCTTATAGATTACCAAGATGCGCTATATGGCGGGCTTGCCTATGATCTTGTAAATTTGCTGGAAGATGCGCGGGTGGATATCCCTAAAGATTTGCGCAGCGCCATGATTGATAGATATTGCGATGGCATGAGCGCGGGCGATAAAGACATATTTCTTAAATGGTATCGCGTTTTGGGGACGCAATTTCATTGCCGCGTGCTTGGTCTATTCATAAAATTAGCAGCAGAGCAGGGGCGCGATGGCTATCTTGTCCATGTGCCGCGCCTTCAAAACTATATAAAATCCGCGCTTAATGACCCGTTATTACTTCCAATAAAATCATGGTTTGCAAAACAAGGGGTTGATTTTGAACCAATAAAAGATTTCAATGGCGAATTAGTTAGAAAAATTTTGAATTAAAAATTAAGGAGTTACTATATATGTCTATCGTCGCAGATCGCTTAAGCCGTATTAAACCATCACCAACTATTGCTGTATCTAGTAAAGCCAAAGAGCTTAAAGCCGCTGGTCGCGATGTGATAGGTCTTGGCGCGGGTGAGCCTGATTTTGATACGCCTGACTTCGTAAAAGAAGCAGCCTATAAAGCGATAGCAGACGGGCAGACTAAATATACCGCCGTCGATGGAACGGCAGAGCTTAAAGATGCTATTATTGCCAAATTTAAACGTGATAATGATCTTGATTACAGCCGCGATCAAATAACGGTCGGAACGGGCGGTAAGCAGGTGTTATATAACGCGCTTATGGCATCTGTTAATGCTGGTGATGAAGTGATTATCCCTGCGCCTTATTGGGTATCATACCCTGATATGGTGTTGCTAGCGGAAGGAACGCCCGTAATTGTTGAATGCTCCAAAGATAATGGATTTAAGCTAAAACCAGAGGATTTGGAGGCTGCCATTACGCCTAAAACAAAGTGGTTTATATTTAATTCTCCATCTAATCCAACTGGCGGAGCTTATAGCTATGATGAGCTAAAAGCCCTTACTGATGTTTTACTTAAGCACCCGCATGTCTATATTATGAGCGATGATATGTATGAGCATCTTGTCTATGATGGTTTTGAATATTGCACCCCCGCGCAAGTTGAGCCAAAACTTTTTGATCGGACATTGACTTGTAACGGCGTTTCTAAATCATATGCCATGACGGGATGGCGCATTGGTTATGCGGGAGGCTCTAAGGATCTCATTAAGGCCATGGCAAAGGTGCAAAGCCAAAGCACTTCTAACCCATCTTCCGTGTCACAAGCAGCGGCGTTAGCGGCATTAGAAGGGGATCAGTCCTTTTTAGCAGATCGTAACGCCGTATTTAAAGAGCGCCGCAATATGGTTGTTGATTTGCTTAATGAAGTTGAAGGCATTGAGTGCCTAAAGCCCGAAGGCGCGTTTTATGTTTATCCATCATGCGCTGGTTTAATCGGTAAAACTACGCCCGATGGTAAGTTAATAGAAAGTGATGAGGATTTTGTTACCTATTTACTCGAAAGCGAAGGGGTTGCTTGCGTTCAAGGGGCTGCGTTTGGCTTATCACCATATTTCCGTATATCTTATGCAACAAGCACCGAGAACCTAACCGAGGCATGTAAACGCATTAAACGCGCTTGCGCAGCTTTACAAGGTAAGGCTAGTGCTGCTTAAAGTTCAGGTTCAGTTTGTTCTAATAGTTGTCTTGGAAGGCAAGTATGGCGATCGTGGCTGGAACCCTTAGCCCAACCTAACTTTTTAAAAGAAAATGCTTTGTAATATAAGCATGTGTAGGCAGAGTTTTCATTTACAGTTACGCTATCTACTCTTACAACACCCGTTTCTAAATCATCTTCTTTTATAATAAGGTGCTTACCTTCTAACGCATTTATATCTTTTGTTTGTGACATCCAGCTCTGTACGGCTGTACTTGTAACTTGCTCGTTTGGTGGTTCTGTGCACGCTGTCATCGTTGTTGCCAAGAAGGCTGCTGCTGCTGTTTTTTTATAATTCATAATCACTCTCCGATTTCATTTTTTCGGAGATTAACATAAAATCGGGGGGGGCAAGGTTTTACTTAATCTTCCAAAGATGTTAAATATCTATCAGCTTCCAGTGCAGCCATGCAGCCCATTCCTGCGGCTGTGACTGCTTGACGATACACATGGTCTGCAACATCACCCGCAGCATAAACGCCCTTTATTGATGTTGCCGTTGAATCTGGCGCAGTAATTAGATAGTTATTATCATCTATATCTAACACATCTTTGAATAGACCTGTTGCAGGGGCATGTCCGATAGCAATAAACACGCCGTTTTTTTGGATTTCCTGCGTATCTCCAGTTTTGGTGTTTTTAAGGCGAAGCCCTGTCATGCCTGTTTCATCGCCGAGTATTTTTTCAACCGAATGATTCCAAAGCACTTCTATTTTATCATTAGCAAATAATCGTTTTTGCAATATTTTTTCCGCTCTTAGAGTATCCCGCCTATGAATTAAAGTCACTTTGGCGCAAAAATTAGTTAGGAATAGAGCTTCTTCCACGGCCGTATTGCCGCCGCCAACTATTGCAACTTCTTTATCACGATAGAAAAACCCATCACATGTAGCGCAAGCAGAAACGCCGCGCCCTTGAAATTCTTTTTCAGAAGGAAGACCCAGCCACATGGCCTGCGCTCCTGTTGCAACAATAACAGTGTCACCAGTATAAATAGATCCATTATCACCAATAGCTTTAAGTGGCTTAGATGAAAAATCCACTTCTTTGATATAGTCATTGATAATATTAGTGCCAACATTGACCGCTTGCGCCTTCATTTGATCCATGAGCCATGGTCCTTCGATAGGATCAGCAAATCCAGGGTAATTTTCAACTTCGGTTGTAATCATGAGCTGCCCTCCTTGATCCAAACCAGTTACTAAAATAGGTTCAAGTCCAGCACGCGCAGCATATATGGCGGCAGTATATCCAGCAGGCCCTGAGCCAATTATTAGGACTTTTGTATGGTGTATGTTGCTCATTTAGCTAACCTTAGTTTCATTTGAATAAAAACCCAAAACGCTTTTTGATCTCGTTTACGACCATTTGCGCGTCATTTAACGGTTCATAAGTGAAATGATTTAGCACGCCTTCAAACTTTTTTAAAGCCCCGTGACGCATTAAATTATCATGAAGTGCGGATATTCTTTTTGAACCGCCTTCAAGCTCAATCATATATACTGGCTTCCCCGTGGTGCAGCTTTCTGAAATCATGGAAGCGCTATCTGCTGTGACTATGATATAATCAGCCCAGCCAAGCAGAGCCATATATGGATTTGCGCCGCTTCCATCCCAAAAATAATTTTTATCATTCTTTAAATATGTTTCAAGTATAGCTTGGTTTTCTTTTCCTGTCCTGCGTGAACATGTAATCATTAGTGACGCATCTAAGGCGCATAGCTCTTGTGCAAGTTTTTCAGTTATGGCTTGCGTCATATCATATGCTTGGCTGCTCCCACCTATAAGGACGGCTACGCGCGGGCGCTTTAAGCTCTCAATCTCAGGAAAGCCATTTCTTGCACTTTTGATTTTATCTATTGTTATTTTGTTAGGACTAGCCTTGGTCACAATAACATTATCCCCTCGCATTGGGTCATGTTCTGGCACTGCTACCATGTCAAATTTTTTGGCGGATATGCGGGGGTCTTGTACGTGAACCGTTATAGTGTTCCCTTTGCTTTGTTTTTTAATGAACCGCGAAGCTGCAATGCTTTTACGACCGCTGGTTATAAGAAGGTCAGGATAGGGGGGGGTGGGTTCGGGAGTAAAGATCCATCCTTGCTCCATCCCAATATAGGGAGATAGGATTTTCCACGGCTGTTTTAGTGATATTTGTTTTATAGTTGTGCCGATATCGAGCTTTTCAGCAATGCCAATACATTGATTTTCTGTGCCAGCCATGCCTTCGGTTATAATCCAGCATTTTTTTTCCGTGTCTTTATTAGTCATATTCTTTGTATGTTGTAATTTTATTTCAAAAGTGCTTGCTTATTTTGCCACATGATTTTATATATTTTTATTATTATTACAAGCATAACACTTTATACGTGACACTTTGATATATGAAAGTAGATTAACAATGAAACGATCTCGTCTTGATAAAATTGATAAGAACATACTGCGAAGACTGCAAATTGATGGGCGAGTAAGCAATATAACACTTTCTAAGGATGTTGGTATATCAGCTCCGCCATGCTTGCGCCGCGTGCGCGCATTAGAAGACGCTGGATATATCGATAGTTATCACGCACATATTAATCACGCATCTATGGGGTATGGAGTTACTGTTTTTGCTACGGTAACGCTTAATAGTCAGGCGGAAGAGGATATATCAGGATTTGAAAAGCATGTTTCTGCACTTCCAATGGTTAGAGGGTGCTATTTAATTGCTGGAGATGTTGATTTTATATTGCGCATTGTTGCAAAAAGTTGGGATGATTATCAAGATTTTTTTAAAACCCAGTTAAGTTCAGCTCCTAATGTTCAGCTTATTAAATCATTACTTACATTAAAAGTGGCAAAAGAGGATTGCGGTGTGCCGATAGACTAGCCTTTGTTTTCTAATTTAGCCAAGTCTCAATATCTTTTCGCGCAATATCAGTGTAGACTTTTTTTCTGTCCTTGCCTTTAAGTTTTTTGCGCCGACCATTTTCCTGTTTTGGGCGCAGCATTTCATCAGGCGGAAGGGGGAATAGCCCAAAATTAATATTCATGGGCTGGAAGGTCTCTGCATTTGCTCCGCCTGTAACATGATTTAGCAATGCACCAATAGCCGTTGTTTTTGGCGGCAATTGTGTGATCCTACCAAGTATTTCTGCCGCAGCAAAACGCCCTGTCAATAGACCTATCGCTGCGCTTTCTATATATCCCTCACACCCAGTTATCTGCCCTGCAAATCTAATGCGCGGCTGTATTTTCAAACGCAGCGTATCATCAAGTAATCTTGGTGAGTTAATAAATGTGTTTCGGTGCATTCCACCAAGCCGTGCAAATTCTGCATTTTCCAATGCTGGTATAGTGCGAAATACGCGCATTTGCTCGCCATATTTCATTTTAGTTTGAAAGCCAACTATATTATAAAGAGTTCCAAGTTTGTTATCTTGACGAAGCTGAACTACCGCATATGGTTTCTCATCTTTATGTGGATTTGTCAGACCTACAGGTTTCATAGGGCCAAAACGCAGCGTTTCCGCTCCCCGCGCTGCCATAACTTCAATTGGCATACAGCCCTCAAAATATGGTGTATCTTTCTCCCATTGCTTAAAATCGCCATATTCCGCAGTTATAAGAGCGTCAATAAATGCAGCATATTGCGCTTCATCCATTGGGCAGTTTATATAATCCTTACCTGTCCCAGCAGGGCCAACTTTGTCATACCTTGATTGGAACCATGCTGCGCTCATATCAATGCTATTCGTATGCACAATGGGCGCAAGCGCGTCAAAAAATGCAAGCGCATCCTCGCCAGTAAGGTTTTGTATTGCCTTGGCTAAAGGCTCGGAAGTAAGAGGGCCGCTTGCAATAATTACATGCTTCCATTCTTCGGGCGGCAAGCCTGCAACTTCGCCGCGCTCAATTGTGATATTTGGATGGTTTTCCAATGCAAGCGTTACATTTTGCGAGAATATATTGCGATCTACTGCTAAAGCTCCGCCAGCAGGTACAGCCGCTTTATCGCCTTCTTGCATGATGAGCGAGTCCATGCGCCGCATTTCTTCATGAATAAGCCCAACCGCATTATGCTGCGCATCATCTGAGCGAAAAGAGTTAGAGCATACAAGCTCTGCGCATCCATCTGTCTTATGAGCCGCCGTCTTAACATCGGGGCGCATTTCATGGAGAATCACGCGCGCGCCCATGTTAGCCGCTTGCCACGCTGCTTCACTGCCTGCTAGCCCCGCGCCAATAATATGTAGTGGTTCATCTGTCATTCGAAATATCTACCAAAAAGAAGTGGTTAGGGCAATTAAAACATTTTAAACTAGCTCTATATATGTTAAAACGTAATTTGACCTACTGTATAAAGGAATAAAATAACATGAGCAATGCTATATGCCAAAGTCGGTTTTTTATGTGGCGTACTTTATTTGCTGTTGCGCATGCTGATAATATTGTAACAGATGAAGAAATTACTTTTATGGCTAATGTACTCGAAAATTTTGAGTTTACAGACACTCAAAACGCTATATTAAAGGATGATATTGTTAATCCTAAAGATGTTGAAAAAATGTTTAAATCTATTACCAACAAAGAAGACCGGTTAGCATTTTTTAATTTTGCCAGTGACCTTGTTTGGGTTGATGGTAAATTTGCATCAGAAGAGCAAGAGATTATGATACGGCTTCTCGAGGGACATGTAAAAGAAACCAATGTTGATGACCTCATTGGTAGTATTTCTTTGGAATTTGAGGAAGAGCCTGTTCAAGAAATAGAGAGTAATAATACTGCTCCTAAGAAGCTGTGTAGTTTAACCGATATGATAACGTCCTTCCGCTCTAGATTTTCATAGTTATTATTAAATCTATTGCCTTATTTTGGGCATGGAATTACCATGCATTCTTAATTTATTTAATAATGGATAAGCTTTGAAATGACTTTTGTAGTAACAGATGATTGCATACGTTGTAAATATACAGATTGCGTAGAAGTTTGCCCCGTTGACTGCTTTTACGAGGGTGAAAATATGCTTGTTATAAACCCCGATGAATGCATAGATTGCGGCGTGTGTGAGCCTGAATGCCCTATAGAGGCTATACTACCTGATACTGATGATAAGGCAGAGCAATGGCTTGAGCTTAATACTAAATATTCTGAAATATGGGCTAATATCACGGTTAAAAAAGATCCCATGCCAGAAGCAGAGGAAATGAAGAATAAAAAGGGCAAGATTAATACTGATTTTAGCCCAGAATCAGGTGAGGGTGATTAAAATGAGTTTTATAGAAAATGACAAGGCACATGCTCGCGGGCGAGTGTATAATTCCATAACAGAGACTATCGGAGCAACCCCGCTTGTGCGTGTTTCAAACTTCATGGATAAATATAATCTTGAGGCGGATATACTTGCAAAATTGGAATATTTCAATCCTCTATCTTCTGTCAAAGATCGCATTGGTTTTGCAATGATAGAAACGGCGGAGCGCACAGGGAAGATAGAGGCTGGCAAAACAGTCCTTATTGAGCCAACATCAGGAAATACAGGCATTGCGCTTGCGTTCATCGCGGCAAGTAAGGGCTACCACCTTATTCTAACTATGCCTGAAAGCATGTCGATAGAGCGCCGTAAAATGCTGCGCTTTTTGGGCGCTGAATTAGTGCTAACACCAAAGGAAAAGGGAATGCCGGGCGCTATTGCACGCGCGGAAGAACTGCTTTTGGAGTATGAAAATGCATTCATCCCTAGCCAGTTTGAAAATGTTGCAAACCCACAAATTCATCGTGAGACAACTGCCGAGGAAATATGGATAGATACAAATGGTAAGGCAGATATACTTATATCTGGTGTTGGCACTGGCGGTACTTTAACTGGCGTATCGGGGGTATTAAAGGAGCGCAAAGCTAGTTTTAAAACCTATGCCGTAGAGCCAGCAGAAAGCCCAATTCTTTCAGGTGGTCAGGCAGGGCCTCATAAAATTCAAGGCATAGGCGCGGGCTTTATCCCATCTATTCTTGATACTGATTTAATAGACGACGTGGTTAAAATAGATAGCAATAGCTCTATTGAAACATCACGAGAAATTGCCCGCTTAGAGGGCATCGCTTGCGGCATTTCATCAGGGGCAGCCTTCGCCGCAGCAAAAGAAGTTGCACAAATGCCTGAAAATAAAGGCAAGCAAATCATAGTGATAGTCCCATCATTCGCTGAGCGTTATATCTCAAGCGTGCTTTTTGACGGGATAGAATGATAGTTTTTTAGCATCCTTTAGTTTTTTATAATTTCAGGCTATTTGAGTTTAAGACAGCATTTCTTATATTTTTTATTACTTCCACATGGGCAAGGGTCATTTCTGCCTATTTTTACCCGACGTTTATTAGAAGGTATTTTCTTATTAGGCGGAAACTCATAACTTCTTTGTAAATTTATTTGCAATGCATCTGTTTCAAAAAACTTTAATTCTTTATTACCTTCGTTGTAATAGTCTTCATCTTCCTTTGACCAATTACTGCAATCTAACAATATAAAATCTTCTGCGTATTCTTTTGTATTTTCATGAAATGGCATATTTATTCCTATACCAATTATTTTCTTTAGTTCTGGACATTTGTTTTTAAAAACTCCACAAGCCAATCTTAACATTGCTTGTCTTGATGGGCGATATTCAGTTTCATAATCCATTGTAGGAATTGGCGTAACTTGTAAAAATATATATGCACGATCTGGATAAAATGACGGATATGAAGAAACCATTCGTGGTGTTCCGTCAATATCACGCGCTTTTTTGATTGAATTTAAAATTGATTTTGATAGCTCTCTGCGCATAAAACGAGGCTCTTTAGCCATTTCCATCAACGCAGATTTACCGTTAAAAACATCGTCATTCCCTAACAATGTTTTATTCAGGGCATTTTGAAGAGTTCTTTGAAGTAACTCATCCCATGAATACGAAACTTTATCTTCTTCTTTTTTTTGTAGATATTTTCGGGTTAAAGCAAAATCATGCCATTCACCTTCACCAATTCGAATACGGTTATAACCTTTCTTTTTTGTCCCTATATAATGGCATTTTTTCTTTTTATCAAAATTATACAAATAATGAGCTAGTAAATCTTCTTCCCCGCAATAACTAATGGCATCATATTTCTTGATAGCAGCCTCTTTTGCTTCGAGATACCACAGAAAGTCACGAATAGTATCCAATTCGCCTAAAATAATATCCAGATTAAAGCTATCAAATACATGGTATATTTTATTTTTAGGTAGATTTACAAGAAAAGGTAATACTTCATCACTGACTTTATCTGAATATGATATGGCTAAGCTTCCCGCAACATTCTCATCCGAGAATTCTTTACAAGCTTGTTCTGCTCCATGGGCAATAACAATTCTATGAATTTTACAATTATCTAAATCAACATTAATAGGCACTTTGTTTTCACATTTTGCATCTAAAAATATTTCATCAGGATGGGCTTTTATCGACTTCTCTGCATTATTTATTTGCTTGATAGAGTTATCTACTGCCTTACTTTTCCATCTACTCCAAGAGGTTTTTATTTTCTTTTCTTTGCTAAACGAAATAGCTTTGACTGAAAATATGAATACATGATCCTCAAAAATTACTAAAACATCACATAGTTCATTACCTTTTTTCTTATATGGATTTGGATAAACCCATAGCTTAAGGAAAACTTTATCACAAAGCTTTGATAGGATTTTTTCTGTAGGAGTTGTCCCTGAAGATCTTATTATTGGCTGTTTGCTGCGCACCATTTTTTATCTGATTAATCCTTAACCCCAAGCTTACCTTGCAGGGAAGAGCTTGACGTTGTGTATTCAAAGCGCAATTTTGCATCAGGGCGGCAATATTTAAACGCTTGACGAGAAGCCAGAGCCGCTTCATGAAACCCCGATAGAATGAGTTTTAATTTACCTGCGTAGCAGTTTATATCACCAATAGCAAAGATTCCGCTCTCTGACGTTTCGAATTTCTCCGTATCGACTGGAACAAGATTTTCATGGAGGTTCAATCCAAAATTAGCGAGTGGGCCAAGCTTCATGGTCAGACCAAAAAACGGAAGCAAGCAGTCGCATTCCAGTGTCTTGACCTCTTTATTTGCATCAAGCATTTGGACGGCTCTAAGTTGCCCATTCTCACCAATAAGCTCTTTTATTTGACCCATTTTAAAGTTCATAACGCCATCATTCACAAGCCCGCGCATGCGGTTCACGCTGTCAGGCGCAGCGCGGAAATTATCGCGCCTATGAACCAGTGTCAATTTACTTGCAATAGGCGCAAGATTTAATGACCAGTCCAAAGCAGAGTCGCCGCCGCCAGCAATAATAATATTTTTGCCCTTAAATTGATCCATTTTGCGCACGCTATAAAAAACAGACTTTCCTTCAAATTCGTCAATATTTGGAATAGGGGGCTTTTTAGGCATAAAACTACCGCCGCCCGCCGCAATAACGATACATGTAGCATCGAAAACAGTGCCAATATCAGTGGTCAAACGCCATTTGCCATTCTCAAGTTTTTCAAGACTTTCCGCCATTTGCTGGAAGTGAAAAACAGGATCAAATGGCTTGATTTGCTCCATCAATTTATCGGTTAGTTCTTGTCCTGAAATGCTGGGATATGCTGGAATATCAAATATAGGCTTTTCAGGATATAGCTCGGCGCATTGCCCGCCCGCACGATCAAGAATATCAATAAGATGACACTTCATATCCAAAAGCCCCATCTCAAATACGGTAAATAGACCGCAAGGCCCAGCCCCTATAATTACAATATCTGTTTCAATCGGATTACTCATATTTATTCTCGCAATGTTTATTTATGAGCTGTTTTTTGCTTTAAATCATAAAGAATGTCAAGGGCTTGCTTTGGGGATAATTGATCAGGGTCAATGTCTTTTAGCATTATTTCAATTTCAGATGGAGCTATCGGAGTTTTTTCGGGCGCGCTCGCGCTAAATAACGGAAGGTCATCAGCAATCATTTGGTTACTCTTTGTTGATTGCAGCATATTAAGTATTTCGTTTGCGCGCGTAATCACGCGGGGAGGGATGCCCGCAAGCTGCGCAACATGAATGCCGTAAGACCTGTTTGCACTGCCCTTTATAACTTTATGCATAAATATAATATTATTTTGCCACTCTTTTACTTGCACGCTATGGCAGGAAAGATTATCCAGCTTGCCTTCTAGCGTTGTAAGCTCATGATAGTGAGTAGCAAATAGTGAGCGGCATTTGTTTTTATTGTGCAGATACTCAACGCACGCCCATGCAATAGAAAGCCCGTCATATGTGGATGTTCCGCGCCCAATTTCATCTAATATAACAATAGACCGCTCGGTCGATTGATTTAAAATTGCTGCGGTTTCAACCATCTCCACCATAAAAGTGGATTGCCCGCGCGCAAGATCATCTGACGCGCCAACGCGGCTGAAACATTTATCTATAACCCCTATATGCGCGGATTTAGCAGGCACAAACGATCCCATTTGTGCCATGATAGCTATCAGAGAATTTTGCCGCAAGAATGTAGATTTACCAGCCATATTCGGGCCAGTTATAAGCCATAATTTTTGACCCAAATTTAAGTTACAATCATTAGGAACGAATGGCGTGCTTTGATTTTGCAGCATATGTTCAACAACGGGGTGGCGCCCCTCTATTATCTCAAAGCTAGTGGAATTATCAATATTAGGGCGCACATAATCCATATTTTGTGCAAGCTCGCCAAGCGCAGATGACACATCAATTTCAGATATTGTGCGAGCTATAATACCAATTTTAGTGCAAAGATCAGATGTTTTTTGCACAATTTGATTAAAGATATCTTGCTCTATTGCAATAATTTTATCAGCCGCGCTAGATATATCGCGCTCTAGCTCGGATAGCTCGGTTGTTGTAAAGCGAATATTGTTCGCAAGAGTTTGCCTATGAATAAAAGGGTTATCAGCGCTCGCCGTCATAAGTATATCGCCGTGACGCGCAGATACATCAACAAAATATCCAAGCACATTATTATATTTAATTTTCAATGAGCTAATAGATGTTTTCTTTTGGTATTTTTCTTGTAGATTAGCAATTAATTGACGGCTCTCATCACGCAGCATTCTAAGCTCATCAAGCTTCGCATTATATCCAGTTTTTATAAATCCGCCATCCCTAACAAATAGGGGCGGCGAGTCTTCTATTGCGCGGACAAGCTCATCTTGAAGGGCGGATAATTCTGGTGTTTGCTGCAATTTTTTAAGCATATCGGAGAATGTCTTTTGCGCAATATTATCATTGCCAAGTTCCTCACGGATAATCTCACTTTGTGATAGACCATCGCGCAATATGCATAAATCTTTAGGTCCTCCGCGATCAACTCTAAGGCGCGATAATGCACGCTCTATATCGGGAACACCGCGCATAAGATCACGAATTATGCTGCGTAAATTAATATTATCGACAAAGCACTCAACCCCAGATAAACGGGCATTAATAGTATTGATATCAGCTAGCGGCGCAGCAACATAAGACTGCAACATACGCGCCCCTGCACTGGTTAATGTATAGTCCATAACATCTAGCAAGCTTCCTTTACGCTCCCCCGATAATGTGCGAGTAAGCTCAAGGCTTTTGCTGGTTGCTGCATCAATTTCCATGATCTCGCCAGATAGCAATCTTTGCGGCGGGAAAATATGCGGGATTTTACCTTTTTGTGTGCGCAATATATAGTCAATTAGCGCGCCCGCCGCAGATATTTCAGCCCTATCAAAGCTCCCGAAGCTATCCAATGTTTTAACATTAAATAGTTCTTCTAAATGACGGCTAGCATTTAGAGTATCAAATAATGTTGCGCTTTGCGCCGTTATTTTTTCCTCAATAGGAGATAATATATCGCGGTGCTTTTTATGAAGTTTTTCAGATGTCAAGATTTCGCTAGGATTTATGCGCTCTAATGCTGCACGTAAGTTATTTTTATTGGTTGCTTGAACCATAAATGCGCCAGTAGAAAGCTCTAGCCATGCGAGGGCGCATTCCCCGCTTATCTCTGATATGCTGCATAAATAATTGCTTTGCCGCGCATCTAAAAGATTATCTTCGGTTAATGTTCCTTGAGTTACAACCCTTACTGCCTCGCGGTTTATTAACACTTTTGAGGTGCTTTTACCTTCTTTTTTCGCTCGCGCTTTTGCCTCGGTTGGCGTTTCTGTTTGCTCGCATATTGCAACTTTTTGCCCTGCGCGTATAAGCTTTGCCAAATATGGCTCATAAGCATGGTAAGGAACGCCGCACATGGCAATATCATCGCCCTGTGATTTGCCGCGTTTAGTTAAAGCTATATCAAGAATTGCTGCGGCTTTTATTGCATCATCATAAAACAGTTCATAGAAATCACCCATACGATAGAAAAGCAAACAGTCTGGATGTTCGGATTTTAAAAAATGATATTGCGCCATCATTGGCGTGTGACCTTGCGCCAAAAACGCAGAGATTTTTTCATCTTGGGTCAGAATAGTATCATGTTTTAAAGCAGAAAGCCCCATAACGATCTAATCCGTACCAGTCGAACCAAAGCCGCTTTCGCCGCGCTCATCATTGCTTTCAAGATCGTCTGTGACGCTCCAATTCACATGGGTGTAACGCTCAACAACCATTTGAGCAATGCGCATGCCGCGCTGCACCGTGAATGGCTCTTTCCCGTGATTTATGAGAATGACTTTAATCTCGCCGCGGTAATCCGCATCAATAGTTCCAGGGCTGTTTAAAACGGTGATACCATGATTAATGGCAAGTCCAGAGCGCGGGCGTATTTGCGCTTCAAAACCATGGGGCAGTGCAATAGCAAGACCAGTAGGGATAAGCGCGCGCTCCCCTGCACCAATTTCTAGCGCCTCATCAAGTGCCGCAGTTAAATCCATGCCCGCCGAATGGGTGGTGGCGTAAGTAGGTAGCTTTAGCCCAACCGCATGGTCAAGCGGTTTAAGCGCAACCTCAATATCATCATCATTAGTAATTATCATATTTTTATCTATCATTTTCTTCCATATATTTAGTTATGTATTTTGCCAATTTCTGCGCAACATTGTCTTTGCTAGCCCGCGCCCATTCTTCCGTTTTTTCCTGAGATATAAAATATATTTGATTTTCATCAGAAGCGAAAGTCTTTTCCTCGCCATTTTCATTTGCACCCACTTCATTTGCAATGATCCAATCACATGACTTGCTTTCAAGCTTAGATTTTGCGTTATTTAGCAAATTTTCTGTCTCAGCCGCAAAGCCAATAACAAGCTGTGGGCGGAGCGTTTTATGCGTCGATATGGTTTTTAATATGTCTAGATTCTTTTTTAGCTCTAAATTTAAAGAATTAATGCCCTCAGTTTTTTTGATTTTTTGAGTGCCTTCTTGCACTGGAGTCCAGTCGCTCACCGCGGCGGCACATATAGCTATATCAACGGGGAGGGCATGTTCACAAGCTTCAAGCATTTCTTGCGCGCTTTCAATGTTAATGGTGGTGCATCCATTTGGGTTAGGTAAATTTGTATAACCTGACACTAATGTAACTTTTGCGCCAGCATCACGCAGAGCTTTAGCAATAGCGTGACCTTGCTTACCAGAGGAGCGATTGCCCAAAAATCGAACAGGGTCAATTGCTTCGTAAGTAGGACCACTTGTCACAAGGGCGTTATAGTTTTTTAGCGGTTTTTCAAAGAAAAAATCAGTTATAGAAGTGAATATTTCATCGACCTCGCTCATGCGTCCAAGCCCTGTCTCACCGCATGCCATATCGCCAACATTGGGTGCAATCTGCAATATTCCGCGCTTTTCAAGTGTTGCTACATTTTCTTGAACCGCCGCATTTCTCCACATTTCTGTGTTCATTGCTGGCGCTATTAATGTTGGTTTATTGGAGGCAAGAAGTGTTGTTGAGGCAAGGTCATTAGCAAGCCCATGAGCCATTTTTGCTATCAAGTCAGCGCTTGCTGGCGCGACAACAATAAGGTCACATTCACGACTGAGTCTTATATGACCCATATCCGCTTCATCGGTCAAAGACCATAAATCCGTATATGCTTTGTTTTGAGAAAGAGATGCCACGCTAAGCGGCGTTACAAACTGCTCGCCTGCTTTTGTAATAATGCATTTAACCTCGCCATGATTTCTTTTAATCAAACGAATAAGTTCTAGAGATTTATAGGCGGCAATCCCCCCCGATATAATCAGCAATATTTTTTTGTTCGATAGCATGTCGCCATTATTGCTTTTTATTATGCTCATGTAAAGAAAAAGCCCTGCACGTAAATGCAAGGCTTTAAATCTTTTGTATTACTTGAAAGTATTAATATTTAATAATTTCTTTTGCAGTATCAGCGACATCATTAACAGCGTCCACTTCTGGGACGACGTCAGATGCGCTATCTACATTATCAGTGATTTCTGTTGTAGATTCTTCAGCTTTGTCTGCTATACCAGAAACATTATCATCTGCTGCGTCTGATACTGTATCAGATGTTTCTGTAGCATCATCAACAACATTAGAAATCTTATCATCTGCTGCGTTAGCTATGTTACTAGCACCTTCGGTCGTAGCCTCAACAGCGTCAGATACTTTGTCGCCAGCAGCACTTACCATATCATTTAATGCACCAGCAGAGCTTTCCATCATTTCAGCGGCATTAGACGTAGTGCCTTCAAACACGTAGTCAGCGTTATCAAGTGCCGCGCTAAAATTAATGCCAAGATCACTTTGTCCAGAAGCTGGGCTAATGTTAGCCAATGATGCCCCCTCATTTGATGGAGATACATTATTGTATATGGTGAATGCACCAACAACTCCAACCGCTAGAACAGTTGTTGAGTACAAAATTGATTTTGAAAAATTTTTCATTTATATAACCTTCCCTTATGTGTTTTGTTATAATTTTTTTATAATTATTGTAATTTTATTACCTTCAAGTCTTAAATAGTGCATTAATATTATATGCACTGTCAACAGCTATATTACATTTTTTTACCCTGATGAACAGCAACAATTCCAGCGGACATATTATTGTACTTAACGCTATTAAAATTAGCATCCCTCATACGCTGTGCTAAATTTTCTTGCGTTGGGAACTTTCTTATGCTTTCGACTAAATATTGATAACTATCTCTGTCATTGGTAACTTTATCACCAATAAACGGAATTACGTTATAAGAGTACATATCATATGCTTTTGCTAATAATGTTGGCTGGACATGGCTAAATTCAAGGCAAAAGAATTTGCCGCCCTTGCGCAATACTCGATAAGCTTCTGCTAATGCTGTATCTATGTGTGTGACATTGCGAAGTCCAAAGGCGATTGTGTATATATCAACGCTTTCATCTGGAAGAGGGAGCTTTTCGGCGTTGCCAGTAATCCAGCTAAAATCATTGATCCATCCCTTGTCGATTGCGCGGTTTCTGCCAACACTAAGCATGTTATCATTAAGATCGCAAAGGGCAATATTTGCACCAGATCCTATTTTCTTGCGAATACGAAAGGCAATATCACCCGTGCCGCCCGCAACATCCAAATAATCCATGGCGCGCGCATTTATATGAGAGCGCGGTCTTATCATTCGGATAAATTTATCCTTCCACAAGCGATGCATGCCGCCGCTCATAAGGTCATTCATAAGGTCGTATCTATCTGCAACGCTATCAAATACTTCTATTACATTTTCAGTTTTTTCATCGGGAGATACTTGTTTTTCTCCAAACCATGATTTTTCTGGATTTTGCATATGTTTTTCTCCTTTAAACAATGCTAGTAATTAACACATGAGTTTAATAAAAGCTATGGCTACTGTTGCAGGAATGACGGGATTATCGCGAATCGCAGGATTTGCGCGTGATGTGCTTACTGCTGCTTATCTGGGGGCGGGACCAATCAGTGATGCTTTTTTCGTAGCCCTAAAGCTTCCCAATTTTTTCCGTAGAGTAACTGCAGAAGGAGCATTCAGTGTAGCATTTGTTCCAATTTATTCCAAAACGCTACAGATCGAAAGTAAAGAAAAAGCAGATTTATTTGCTAGTAATGCCTTTATGATTATGCTCTCTAGCCTGTCAGTTATTACCTTGATTGCCATTATATTTATGCCATATGTGATCCACGCTATTGCACCAGGTTTTTATGGTGATCCAGTTCGTGAACCATTAGCGGTAGAGCTTTCCCGCATTACGTTTCCTTATCTTTTGTTAATGTCATTGACAGCTCTTTTGGGTGGGGTCATGAACGCAATGGATCGGTTTGCGCCATTCGCTTTTGCTCCAGTTATTTTCAATATATCTTTAATAGTTTCATTGTTATTTAGCCAGCATTTTGAAACCGTAGGACATGCCCTTTCTTGGGGGTTAATAGGAGCGGGCGTATTGCAATTAGCTTTCCTTTGGGGCTGTGCAAAAAGGGCAGGGGTGAAAATTACTTTTGCTATGCCAAAACTTGATAAAGAGGCTCGCAATTTATTGAAGATCATGGGGCCTGCTGTTATTGGCGCGGGGGTTATCCATATAAATTTATTTGCCGACCTGATAATGGCTTCTTTTTTGGAGGAAGGCTCAATATCTTATCTTTATTATGCAGATAGGCTAAACCAACTGCCTTTGGGAGTGGTTGGAATAGCAGTGGGAACTGCGCTGCTTCCTATGTTATCTCGCGCAATGACCAGCGATGATAAAACTAATGCACTGGATTTATTCAACCGAGCGCTGGAATATTGCATCCTGCTTGCTCTGCCTGCCGCTGTGGCTTTGGCAGTTATCCCGCTATCACTCATAACTGTGCTGTTTGAGCGCGGAGCATTTGATGCAAATGACAGCCAGATAACGGCAAATGTACTGGCAGCTTACGCAATTGGCTTGCCTGCTTATATTGCTGTAAAGGTGTTTTCCACTGCTCACTGGGCGCGCGGTGATACTAAAACGCCTGTTAAAATAGCGGTTATTGCGACTTTATTAAATATAGCCATGAGCATTATTTTGATACAATTTATCGGAGTTATAGGCATTGCTCTTGCAACGGGCGTTACAGGGTGGCTGCAATTCTACCTTCACATTAGAGCATTAAAAACTCACCCTTGCGCACATTTTGATAGCAAATTCTTGCGTAATATTCCAAAGATAATCGCTTCGGCTTGTATAATGGGGGCGGGAGTGTATATACTTTCAGAGCTTTTAAAGGGCTTTATTTTTGATGGCTCTTTGTTTATGCAGATATTATCTATATTAGCAATTGTTACGATAGGCGCGGCATTATATGGAGCGGCAATTCTTATAACAGGCGCAATAAAATTAAGTGATTTAAAGAAATACCTAACTAAGAGATCATAAGAACATGAAACGAATTTTATCAGGAATGCAGCCAACAAGCCAGCTTCACTTGGGTAATTACCTTGGCGCGTTAAAAAATTGGGTAGCATTTCAAGATGATCCAAACGCGCAGTGTCTATATTGCGTGGTTGATTTGCACGCTATCACCGCGAGTTATGAGGCAGCTAATCTAGCGAATGCAACGCGCGAGATTGCCGCGGCTTATATCGCAGCGGGCATTGACCCTGATAAATCCTCAATTTTTGTACAATCAAGCATTCCAGAGCATTCACAGCTTATGTGGTTGTTAGCTACTATGGCACAAATGGGTAAGTTAGAGCGCATGACTCAGTTCAAGGATAAAGCAGGCAAAAATGCGGAAAGGGCAGGGCTTGGTCTGTTTGCATATCCTGTTTTAATGGCAGCGGATATACTTATATATAAAGCAACCCACGTTCCAGTTGGCGAAGATCAAAAGCAGCATTTGGAGCTAGCGCGTGATTTAGCCTCCACCTTTAATACGCGCTATGGCGTAGATTTTTTTCCGCAGCCCGAGCCAGTAATAGCTGGGGTTGCCCCGCGCGTTATGTCACTTCGTGATGGTACACAAAAAATGAGTAAGTCCGCTGATTCTGATATGACGCGAATTAATCTAACCGATACCCCTGATATGATAGCCAAAAAAATCAAAAAGGCTAAGACGGACGCAGAGCCGTTGCCAGAGAATTTAGCAGGGCTTGATGGTCGCCCTGAAGCACTTAATCTTATCACTTTATATGCAGCCCTTGCTGATAAGAGCAAGGAAGAGGTGCTTTTACATTTTGCAGGCAAGCAGTTCGGACAGTTTAAACCTGAATTTATTGATTTAGCAGTGGAAAAACTATCTCCAATAACTACGCGTATGAATGAATTTATGGATGATCCAGCGCAAATTGATAGCATTCTTTCTGACGGTTCAGAAAAGGCGCGCTCTATTGCTTCTGAAGTTCTAGCAAAAACGCAAGAAATCATGGGGTTTTATTCATAATTATCAATAAGGTGTTTGCTTTTTATAAATTAAAACAGCACAATATATGCGAGATTAACTTAATTGAGGCAGCTTAAATCATGCATTCTTTATTCAAACCATTTCTTATCGGGGCGGTATTTTTATCTGTCGCTTTTTCACCATCACTAACTAAGGCTAATATCTTTTTTGTAGAAGATCAAGATAACCGTTTCACCGTGTCATTTCCTGACCTGTGGAAAAAAGTGGGCAACCAAAAGCCAGATGATCGCTTGACCATGTTGGGGCAGGGTGAAAATGATTTTGCGCTTTGCCGCGTCCGCGTCCGCGAAGACAAACGTTTTGTCATATATCCAAGTAAGTTTGATGATGAAATACAGCGTGTATCTTTTAGTCGTGAATTTTGGAATGATTATTTAGGTGATTATAATGAAGTTTCTGTCGATGCTTTTAAGGATGATGCGGGGCTAGGTTTTGGCACGGCAAGCATGGTGGAAGCCTCTTATGAAACTGCTCAAGGTGCAATAGTAAGAAAACGCGGGCTTATGTTTGCTTCCCTTTACCATGATCAGCTTTATGTTATTGATTGCTCTTCCGAGGAAAGCTTATACGAAAAATGGCGGCCATCCTTTTTATCTATCGTTAAATCGATGGAATTTGATAAAGTTACAAGCGAGCATAAAACTGGCCATTATAGAGACTTTATGAGTGACCGCGCTGTTGAAGTTCAAGGGCCAAAATCTCTTGATGTAACTAAGTTTTAGTATATACAATTAACATAAATTATCTGTGAGGCACGCACTGTGCAAATTTATTTGCCTATTGCAGAAATGAGCATACCAGTAGAGTCACTCTTTATGTTAGGGGGATTCGTTGGGTTTATTTCTGGTGTGTTTGGTGTTGGCGGTGGTTTTTTAACTACGCCGTTATTAATATTCATGGGAATACCTGCGGCGGTTGCTGTTGGAACGCAAGGAAGCCAGCTAGTAGCATCAGGCGTTAGCGGGGTAATGGGGTATTGGCGGCGCGGTCATGTTGATTTTATGGTCGGGACTATAATGCTTATTGGCGGTGTTATCGGCTCTGTCATTGGTATATTCTTTTTCCAATTCATTAAATATATAGGTCAAATGGATCTTATTATATCGCTGTTATATATAGCATTGCTTGGATCTATAGGTATTATGATGCTTTTCGAAGGCGTTTTTACAATGTTTCGTAAGAAAACCATGAAATCTGAGTTTAACAGACTAAAATCCCCATCTTTAATATCAAAACTCCCATATAAAATGCGTTTTCCGCGCTCAAAATTATATATTAGCGTTCTAGTCCCCGCTGGTATTGGTGTGGTTAGCGGCTTTCTTGTCTCTACGATGGGAGTTGGCGGCGGGTTCTTACTTGTTCCTGCAATGATTTATATACTTGGAATGCCACCGCTTCTCGTCGCGGGGACATCACTATTTCAGATAATATTCACCAGTGCATTTGCAACAATAATGCATGCCACAGTAAGTAACAGCGTTGATATATTACTCGCGGTTTTCTTGATTTTAGGCGGAGTTATTGGTGCGCAAATAGGAGTGCTTGCATCTAAAAAAGTGACAGGAGCAAGCGCTCGCGTTATTTTGGCTCTATTGGTTTTGGGTGTTTGCTCACAATTAGCCATTCAATTATTCCTAAGCCCATCTGATTTATTTGTAATGGTGGTTAAATGAATATTGCAAAGCTCTTAATCTTATTTATTATTATCTTTCCATTGGGGGCAAATGCAAAAACAAATGGCTTTGCCGTTGGCATAGCTAGTAATCATATTGATATAACAGTTGGCTTTGATGGTTCATCAATAGAGTTATTCGGTGACCGCAGGGACAAGAAAGCTGTTGTTGCCATCGTAGTTGAAGGGCCTAAAAAAAATGTAACCATCTGGAAAAAAGCCAAAATAATGGGGACTTGGGTTAATTTTCACTATGCTAAATTCAAGAAAATCCCGACATATTACAATTATGCAATTAGCACAGATAAGATTAGTAAGGTTTTATCAAAGGCAATGACGCAAAATGCGATTGGTCATGAGGCGCTGTTTAATAAAGTGAATAGTGAGAAAAATAAAAAACGCGAAGATATAGAAATCTTTCAGGATGCTTTGCTGCAAAAAAACTATGATTTAGGAGTTTTTTTTGAAAAACCAGCAGAAATTGATTTCATAAATGATAATTTTTTTCATGCAAGCTTTAAAGTTCCGCCATCCGCTCCGACAGGAGATTATAAAATTCATAGTTTTTTGATAAAAAATGGTAAGGTTGTAAATCATATTATTAATGACTTAAAGGTGGAGCAGGTGGGGCTTAATGCTTTTATATATAAATCGGCGCAAAATTATAGCTTTGTGTATGCCATGTTTTGTATATTTCTAGCGTTATTTGCTGGCTGGCTTGTTAGCTCGGTTAGAGTTAGACCATGAATAGGGGGAGTGTGTGTTATGAGTGAAAATATTGCAAATGAGCATCGAAAGGGAGTATTCTTGATTGCTGTTGATGCAACAGAGGAGTTTTCCACTGCTATTAATTATGCGGCAGAATTCGCAAATGCAGAGCATGGCTACGTCGCTTTGCTAAATGTTATTGAAAAATCATATGTACAAAATTGGCGAAAAGTCGAAGAGCGAGTTCGAACGGAAATGCGCGATCAAGCAGAGCAAATGATTTGGGATGCTGCGGGTATTGTTATGGACAAGACAGGCAAGACACCCATGGTTTGTATAGAAGAGGGAGATGTTGCAGATGTAATTATTCAAACAATTAATGATAATAAAAACATAGTGGCCTTGGTTTTGGCTTCATCTAGATCATCATCACCCGGCCCTTTGGTTACATATTTCTCTGGTAAGGGGCTTTCAAAGCTCCCAGTTCCTTTGATGATTATTCCAGCTAATCTTGAGCCATTAAGTTAGGTTATTGAATTTATGTTTATAGAAACACAAGCAACGCCGAATCCTGCTACGGTAAAATTTATTCCAGATCAAAAAATCCTTGAAACAGGCAATATTGATTTTCCCTCACTAAGTAGCGCAAAAAAATCACCATTAGCTATGCGCTTATTTGGGATTACGGGCGTAGTTCGCGTATTTTTAAGCACAAATTTTGTGTCTATAACCAAGGCAGACAACACGGATTGGTCTATGTTAAAGCCTATGATACTCGCCGCATTGATGGAGCATTTATCGGTAGGTCAAAATATTATTGACGCTGATTATTATGATATTACGCCTCAAAATAATAATGTTGATGATGAGGTTGTCTCTCAAATAAAAGAATTATTAGAAGAGCGCGTCCGCCCTATGGTCGCTATGGATGGCGGCGATATCGTGTTTGATAGATTTGAGCAGGGCATTGTTTATTTACGAATGCAAGGGGCTTGCGCTGGCTGCCCAAGCTCTACCGCTACTCTTAAAATCGGAATAGAGAATATGCTGCGCCACTATATACCCGAAGTTATAGAAGTAAGGGCGGCTTAATAATGATAACCCTTGCAATTGATAGCACAATGAACGGTTGCTGCGCGTGTTTATATGATGATAAACATGGCGTATTATCCGCTCAGACCATGAAAATGTCACGCGGTCAGGCAGAGCATTTAATACCATTAATTGATGATATAGTGACAAATTACGATGATATAGATTTAATAGCCGTAACAAAAGGGCCAGGTGCGTTCACAGGAATGAGGATAGGCTTGGCCGCGGCGAAATCACTAGCGCTTGCGCTTGATATTCCTGTATTTGGCGTTTGTACTTTTAGAGCTGTTCTTGAAACTTATTTATCTATAAAGCCTGATAATAAATATGATTATTACGGAGTGTTGTTGGAAACTAAGCGCAAGGATTATTATTTCCAGATGTTTGATGGTAAAACTATGGACAAAGCTTGCGAGCCGATGGCTATGGAGGAGCAAGATATTACATCAATGATAGCGGATAAAAATATCTTGATAATTGGTGATGCTGCGGATCGGTTTAAAAATGATATATCATTTTATAACATAAACATGCCCGCGCCAGCAGAAATTGCGCGCATTGCCATTAAAATATATGATAAAGATAAAAATAATGCAGATTGCGAGCCTCAATATCTTAGAATGCCAGAAATAGGAACGCCAAAGACATTGCCACGCAAATTAAAGCAATAGGGGTCTAACCCAAACCAAGGAAAGAAAAAAATGAGCGACCAAATAAGCCGTGAAGAATTATTAGCATTAACGACTGATATTGTATCATCCTATGTTTCAAATAATAGCGTATCTTCTGATGATATTCCTAAGGTGATAGATAATGTCTTTAAGGCCTTGTCTAATGCTGGTAGTGATAATATGTTTATGGGTGATCGTCCGCAACCAGCCGTCCCGATCAATCGCTCAATAACACAAGATTTCCTTATTTGTCTTGAAGACGGCAAAAAGCTTAAAATGCTCAAGCGTCATTTGAAAACAGCTTACGGCATGAGTCCTGAAGAATATAAAGAGCGTTGGGGCTTGCCCGCGGACTATCCCATGGTTGCTCCTAGCTATGCGGAAAAGCGTTCTAAGCTTGCCAAAGATATAGGTCTTGGCAAAAGGTGAATTTTATTGATTGAGCTCTTTAGCGCGGTTTTTTGCTGCGCTCAAAGCCTCATCAAGAATAGATTGAAAACGCCCGTCCATAAGCACATCTAATGCGGCTTGCGTTGTTCCGTTTGGACTTGTTACATTTTTGCGCAAAGTTGCTGCGCTTGTACCCGCGTCATATTCTGCTAGTGCTGCGCTTCCAATTACTGTTTGCCTTGCAAGCTTGACAGACATTTCATTACTAAGCCCAGTTTTCTCGCCTGCTTTTGCTAATGCTTCTATGAGGTAGAATATGTAAGCAGGACCGCTGCCTGATAGTGCTGTAACGCAATCTATTAGCCCCTCATCTTCAATCCAAAGGCTTTCACCCGAAGCATTTAGCAATTTTTGTGCAGTGTCTTTTTGTCTGTCAGTGACATTTTGGTTAGCAACGGAAACCGAAATCCCCTTACCAATCGAAGCAGGGGTATTTGGCATCGTTCTAATAATGGCTTTATCACTGCCAAAAATATTTTCTAATGTTGATATACTCTGTCCAGCAGCAATTGACAGTAAAGCAGTATCATTGCTTAAATTATTGGCGATTTCCTTTGAAGCCTTTTCTAAGATTTGAGGTTTTACAGCAAGGATTAAAATATCAGATGTTATTTTTCCACCATCATATTTTGCAGCATAATTAATGCGGGAATCGCTCATTAACTCATTATTTAAAGGCGTTGGGTCTATTACATTGATATGCTGCACAAGATCATGGCTAAGCCAAGATAGCATCATTGCTCCGCCCATTTTGCCGCACCCAATAAGCGTAATATTATATGCCATGACTATGACTCGCCCGCGGTTTCCATCATCGCAAATGACATCATTTCCATATCTATCGTCTCATTGCTAGCAAGCATTTGAAATGCAGCGCTATATCTCTCACATTGTACCAATGATATATCGACCAAGTCTTCTACATGGCTATAGAATTTATCATGCTCGCGTTCATGAATAAGACATGTTTGGCGAAAACATGGGTTTAAACCAACCCTAGAAAGCTCAAAGTGACCCATCCATAATGTTTCATTGATATTCATAAGCGCCATTGCAGCAAGTGGCATATTATCAGGCTTAACTTTAATATCATATCGACAGCGAAGTTGAAGGGCACTCAAATGCTCTTGCCATATAAAAAGCAGGCTATATTTACATGATTTTCCTGATATTTCGACAATGATATTTTCATCATCCATGCGGCTATATACCCAGTTATAGTCACTTAGCAGGTCTTCCACGCTATCGAGAGGGTTTGAATTTGCATCACTATAGCATTCGACTTGGTTGGTCATTTGCGCTTACCTTAAATTTTAATTTTGAGGACTCCTAGCACGAGATTGCGACATCAACAAGATTAATTCTTGTTCAGTAAAAATATAAATGTGCATGAAATTATTTTCCTGATTTAGGGGGTTTAATTTCGTGCTTTATAATAGTAGTTACTATCTATGAGCTTTGATATTTTCCCAATTGACCCCGTTGCATTTGCAATCGGGCCCGTAGTTATTCGCTGGTACGCATTGGCGTATCTAGCAGGTTTCCTGCTAGGCTGGAAATATTGCATGAGGCTTGCTGCGCGCACGCCTGATATGCGCCCTAATGCTACGGACATAGATAATTTCCTTACATGGGCAGTAATTGGCGTTATATTAGGTGGTCGCATCGGTTACGTCTTATTCTACCAGCTAGATTATTATATGAGCGAACCTATTGAGGCTCTTAAAATATGGCGCGGTGGCATGTCATTTCATGGCGGAGTCCTTGGCGTTATGTTTGCTATGATTGGCTTTGCCAAGCTTCATAAAATCCCGTTATTGCGCCTATCTGATATTGTAAGCGCTGCAGCTCCCATAGGATTATTCTTTGGTCGAATAGCAAATTTCATAAATGCAGAATTATATGGCAAGGCAACGACGCTTCCGTGGGGCGTTAAATTCCCAAATACTAGCGAGCTGCGCCACCCTAGCCAGCTTTACGAAGCTTTGTTAGAGGGACTTGCTTTGTTCATCATACTTTATATTTTGGCAAGATCGCCAAAAACCAAAACAGGGACTATTACTGGCGTGTTTTTGATCGGCTATGGCACTTTTAGAGCTTTGATCGAGTTTGTGAGAGAGCCTGACATCCAAATAGGTCTTGTTGGTGGTTTTATATCTATGGGGCAAGTTTTAAGCTTGCCAATGATAGTTGCTGGCTTGGCTATAATTATAATATCTGCGCGAATAACAAATGCGAAAAAATAAGTTAGAGCAATGGATGGCTGGTCGTTGCCCCATGGGTTTGGGTGAGTTTACCTCACTCGCCTTAATGCATCCTGAATATGGATATTATACCAACCGTGATCCATTTGGCGTTGATGGTGACTTTATAACTGCGCCCGAAATATCACAAATATTTGGTGAGGTTATAGGCGCATGGGTCATTGATATTTGGATGCAAATGGGCAGCCCCTCATCATTTAACTTAATTGAGGCAGGGGCAGGGCGCGGAACTCTCATGGCGGATATCATGAGAATATCAAACATAGCAGGCGGCTTTGAATCGGCGGCGCAAATATGCCTCATAGAAGCAAGTGACTTGTTAAAGGGTAAGCAGCGCGCAGCCCTTAACAATCATAAAGTGACTTGGTATGACGCTATATCTGATATAGATGTGGATAAGCCATGTATAATATTGGGAAACGAATTTCTTGACGCTCTGCCGATTGAGCAATTACGCCGCAGTTCAGATGGTTGGCAAAAGCGGGTCATAATTGCTGTGGATGATAATGAATTTAAATTTGATTGGGTCAGAGCAGAAAAAGAGCTTGTAACTTTGCTTCCATCAAAGACCGTGTCAAATGAAATATATGAAGTCGCGCCAATACGCCTCGAATTTGTAAATGAATGTGAAGCATTGATAAAGGCTCATGGCGGGGCGGCTTTGTTTATAGATTACGGTTACACTAAATCACATCATGGTGATACGCTTCAAGCCATCAAAAATCATAAATTTGTGAATGTATTAGAAGATATAGGGAGTTGTGATATAACATCTCATGTGGATTTTGAAGCGTTATCGGCTCATGTGGGCTTGAATGTAACCCCTGTTGTGACGCAGGCTCATTTTTTAAAGTCATTAGGAATAGAGCAACGCGCCAAAGCTATATGCGCAAATGAAATGGACTTGAATAGGTTGGTTGGTGAGGATCAAATGGGCGAATTATTTAAGGTTATTTGCTTCTACCATGGTAATAATTTAACCCCAGCAGGATTTTGAATCGAGATTTTGAACAATGCTTAAATCATATCAAGAAAAATCTTTTAGCAACAAAATTTCTCACGGTTTTTTTACGCGCCTTGGCGGCGTTAGCTCCTGTCCATATGCGGGACTAAATTGCGGAATTGGTTCTAATGATGATGCTAATAAGGTTAGTGACAATAGGGAATTAGTCGCAACCAATATCGGGATTAAATCAGAAAATCTATTATCGCTTTATCAAATTCATAGCGCAAGAGTCGTAAATGTGAACGAGCCATGGGGTGAACGCCCAAAGGGCGACGCTTTTGTTACTGATAAGGCGGGCTTAGCTCTTGGCATATTAACCGCTGATTGCGCTCCAGTGCTTTTTTACGGGAGCAAAGATGGTGGTAGTCCCGTTATTGGAGCGGCTCATGCTGGTTGGGGTGGGGCTTTATCAGGGGTTCTGGAAAACACATTAACAGCAATGGAAGAGCTTGGCGCATTAAACATCAAAGCATGTATAGGGCCTTGCATATCAAAATCATCATATGAAGTTGACCTTGCTTTTATGGGCAGATTCATTGATGAAAACAAAGAAAGCCAAGGTTTCTTTGTAAGCGCATCAAGGACGGGTCACGTGATGTTTGACCTGTCAGGCTATTGCACATGGAGATTGTCGCGAGCAGGTTTTGAAAACATCTCATCACTTGATATTGATACATATAAAAATGAGGATGAATTTTTCAGCTATCGCAGAGCTACTCACAAAGGTGAGAAAGATTATGGGCGGCAGATTTCAGTTATTTGTATAAAGCCATAATATATCTTGATTTATTGCCGTGATTTCTTATATTGCGTTTATATATCAAACTGAGCAAAAAGGTAGCATATCATGAAACTGATTTCTGGCAACTCTAATCGCGCTTTGTCCGAGCATGTTTCATCTTACCTTGATGTGCCTTTAACTGATTGCAGCCTTAAACGGTTTTCCGATAATGAAATATTTGTAGAAATAATGGAAAATGTCCGCGGTGAAGATGTGTTTTTCATTCAATCCACATCTTATCCATGTAATGATAATCTTATGGAGCTATTGATTGCGATTGATGCACTAAAACGCGGGTCAGCGCGGCGCATTACTGCCGTTATTCCGTATTTTGGCTATGCAAGGCAAGATCGAAAAACTGGCGGGCGCACGCCGATATCTGCTAAGCTTGTGGCTAATCTTATTACTGCGGCTGGCGCGGATAGAGTGTTGACGTTAGAGCTTCATGCAGGCCAAATTCAGGGGTTTTTCGATATTCCTGTTGATAATTTAACCTCTGCGCCAGTGTTTGTCTCTCACATTAAAAAAGAATTTGCAGGCGAAGATTTATGCATTGTATCTCCCGATGTTGGTGGAGTATTTCGCGCTCGTCAATTTGCAAAACGCCTCGGCGCGGATTTAGCTATCATTGATAAACGCCGCGAGCAAGCAGGTGTTTCCGAAGTTATGAATGTTATTGGCGAGGTCAAGGGAAAAGTTTGTATCTTGGTAGATGATATAGTTGATTCTGGTGGAACGCTTTGCAACGCTGCCGTTGCACTTGAAAAACAAGGCGCAAAAGAGGTTCACGCTTATGTGGTTCATGGCGTACTTTCTGGCGGTGCTGTTAAGCGCATTGAAGGCTCAAAGCTTAAAACATTAGTGATAACCGACAGCATTGAAGCTACTCAAGAGGTTAAGAATGCACGTAATATTGAGCAAATAAATATAGCTAATCTTATAGGTGAGGCTGCACTTAGAATAAGTGAAGAACGCTCTATTTCTGAACTTTTTAAATAATTTACTTGATAAAAACCTTAGGATTTGCTTTATCTCTATCCTTGATAGGCTAACACCCCTGGAGGTTAGCTATAACTTAAAATATAAGGAAAATACAATGTCTAAAAATTATGCTATGAAAGCGGAAAAGAGGGAACGCGCCGGTAAGGGGATTGCACGCTCACTTCGACGCGCAGGTCGCTCTCCTGCTGTTATCTATGGTGATAACAAAGAGCCAGTTAAAATCTCTATGTCCGAGAATGAAATTAACGTTGAATATAACAAAGGGCGCATGTTCACATCATTATGTGAGCTTGAAGTTGACGGTAAGCAAAACCTTGTTCTTGCCCGCGATGTTCAGCTTCACCCTGTAACGGATGTGGTTGAGCATGTTGATTTTTTGCGTGTTAATAAGAAAACAAAAATCGCTGTTGATGTTCCTGTTAAATTCATCAATGAAGACAAATGTCCTTCTATTGATGGCAAAGGTACTTTGAATGTTACTCGCTATACTGTTGAATTACTATGTAGTGCAATAAATATTCCTGATGTTCTTGAGGTTAGCGTTGAAGGCAAAAATCATGGTGACGCGGTTAAGGTTAGTGATGCAAATATGCCTGAAGGGTCATCACCGGTTATTACAGATCGTGATTTTACAATTGCTACATTGATTGCCCCTAAAACTGCTGAGCAAGAAGAAGCCGAAGCCGCTGCAGAAGCAGAAGCTGGTGACGGCATTGTTAGTGATGAAGAAGTTGCTGCAGAAGCTGAAGAGCCGAAACCAGAAGAGTGATTTATGCTGCACTGGTTTAAATCTCTGGTTAATAATTTCAAAAAAGAGCCTTTATCCGAAGGCTCTTCTTCGTATTTGGAGGAAAATAGCAATATGTGGCTTTTTGTTGGTCTTGGAAATCCGAGTGATAAATATAAAAATAATCGCCATAATATAGGCTTTATGGTTATTGATGCTATTGCTGATGGCTCGTATAAATCAAAATTTCAAGGGCAAGTCTCTGAAACGCGCTTGGCGGATCAAAAAGTAATATTGCTAAAGCCTCAAACCTATATGAATGAGTCGGGGAAATCAGTTCAAACCGCTGCAAAATTTTATAAAATAGAAGCTGATAAAATAATGGTGTTTCATGACGAGCTGGATATTAATGCTGGCGATGTTAGGGTGAAGCAAGGCGGAGGCAATGCGGGTCATAACGGACTTAAATCTATTCAATCGCATTTAGGCACGGCGGATTTTTGGCGCGTTCGCATTGGAATAGGCAGACCCCCTCATGACGGTGATGTAAGTAATTATGTTTTGGATGATTTTTCCAAAGCTGAACAGAAATGGGTAGGGCAATTGATAGAAATTATGGGTGATAAGGCTGATATCATTATATCGGATAGCCCAAAAGAATATGAAAAAATTGTAAAAGGAAATTAAAATGGGATTTAATTGTGGAATTGTCGGGCTGCCAAATGTTGGTAAATCAACCTTGTTTAATGCTCTAACAGCTACGGCGGCGGCGCAGGCTGCTAACTTCCCATTTTGCACGATTGAGCCAAATGTAGGGCGTGTTGCCGTTCCTGATGATCGCATGGAAAAGATTGCTGCAATTGCTGGCTCTGCTGAAATTCTGCCCTCACAGCTTGAATTTGTCGATATTGCTGGGCTTGTTAAAGGCGCATCTCAAGGCGAGGGGCTTGGAAATCAGTTCCTTACTAATATCCGCGAAACGGACGCAATCATCCATGTTGTTAGGTGCTTTGAAGATGATGATGTTATCCATGTGGAAGGATCAGTTGACCCTATTCGCGACGCAGAAACTATCGAGACAGAGCTCATGATCTCCGATCTTGAAAGTTTGGAAAAGCAGATTGCAAACTTGCAGAAAAAGGCGCGCGGCGGTGATAAAGAAATCATCGCGCAAAGTGAATTTTTGAGCAAAATTAAGACTGCTCTTGATGAGGGTAAGCCAGCTCGAACCATTGCACCGAGTGACGAAGATGAAGCTAAATGGCTTAAAATTGCGCAGCTCATCACGGCAAAACCTATATTATATGTTTGCAATGTATCCGAAGATGACGCAGCAAATGGCAATGAGTTTAGCGCAAAAATCTCAGAAATGATAAAGGATCAAGATGCAGAAATGGTGGTGATTTGTGCCAATATAGAAGAAGAGATAGCTCAGCTTGAAAGTGATGAGGAAAAATCCGAGTTTCTTGAATCTATGGATCTTGAGGAAGCAGGCTTGAACCGTATCATTCGCGCTGGTAATAAATTATTAAATCTGCAAACTTATTTCACAGCAGGCCCGAAAGAAACGCGTGCTTGGACTATTCCGATTGGCGCAAAAGCCCCCGAGGCGGCGGGCGTTATCCATAGCGACTTTGAAAAAGGCTTTATCAAGGCTGAAACTATTGCATTTGATGACTATATCTCTTGTAATGGCGAGGTTGGCGCAAAAGATCAGGGTAAAATGCGCCAAGAAGGCAAGGAATATATTGTCCAAGATGGTGATGTTATATTATTTAGGTTTAATGTTTAAGATTTAGCTTCTAACCAACCCCTCATATGCTGCGCGCAGCTTTTTTGTAACAGCTCCAACTTCGTATTTGTGATCATCAATTTGACCAACGGCGGTTACTTCGGCGGCTGTTCCAGTTACAAATATTTCTTCAAAATCACCAAGTTCCTCAGGTTTTATATGGCGCACTTCTACTGGAATATCCAAATTCTCGGCTATTTCAATAACTGTTTGGCGGGTTATGCCGTTTAAGAAACAATCAGGGGTGGGCGTTATTAAAACCCCATCCTTTACGGCGAAGAAATTAGCAGCCGAAGCCTCCGCAATATATCCACGATAATCAAGCATCAAAGCATCATCAAAGCCCGCATCTTCAACTTTATGCTTGGACATTGTGCATATCATATACAGACCCGCAGCCTTACTTTGAGTGGGAGCGGTATCAGCAGGCGGCTTGCGCCAATCCGCAGTTTTAAGGGTGATGCCTTTATTGCGTTTTTCCTCATCAAAATAGGCACCCCAAGCCCAAGCGGCAACTCCGACATGTATCTTTGTTCCCCTAGCGGAAACGCCCATTTGCTCCCCCCCGCGCCAAGCAAAAGCGCGAACATAGCAATCAGTTAGATCGTTTGCAGCGCATACATCTTTTTTGACTTGTTCAAGTTCATCAACGCTTACAGGAATATCAAAACCTAGTATTTCCGCGGATTTATGAAGCCTCTCGGAATGCTCGCGGCTTTTAAAAATCTTACCCCCATACATGCGCTCACCTTCAAAAACGAGACTTCCGTAATGCATTGCATGGCTAAGCACATGGGTTTTAGCGTCCCTCCATACGGTCATTTCACCATTAACCCATATAAATCCGTCTCTATCGTCAAAGGAAATTATCGACATTTTTATGCGCTTTCATTAAGGTGGAACGATGGATATAAATACACCAGAAAAACAAACGAGTAAATCACATATTCTTATTATTGATGATGATGAGCGCATATGTACGCTGGTATCTCGGTTTTTGCATGAGCATGGCTTTATTGTTTTAATGGCACATAGCGCTAATGAAGCTGATGAGCTGATGATGCGCTTTGAGTTTGATGCTTTGGTTGTTGATGTTATGATGCCAGACCGCACTGGGCTTGAGTTTATCCATGATTTAAGGCAATCAGGCAGCAACATACCCACTTTACTGCTTACTGCTTTGGGGGAAGCTGCGGACAGGATATCAGGTTTTGAATCTGGCGCAGATGACTACCTTTCTAAGCCGTTTGAGCCAATAGAGCTGGTTTTGCGTTTGAAGGCAATTTTGCGTAGAACAAAAACTACTATAAGTAATGATGTTTCTTACATGATTGGGAAATGGAGTTTTGATCCAAAATATGATGAGCTTAAAAATGGCAATGATATAGTCTCTCTAACATCTATGGAGGCAAATTTGCTGCGCGCACTATCAAAGTCCACTGGCGAGGTAGTTAGCCGCGGCGAGCTTGCATCGCGATGCAATATTGACGCGGGGGAGCGCACTATAGATGTTCAAGTTACGCGCCTAAGACGCAAGCTTGAAGAAAACACCAAATCACCAAGATACTTGCAAACTATTCGCGGTAAGGGCTATTTGCTGCGCGCTGATATGGGGTAATTAATGAGTAATAAAACAAAGCCACGATTGATAAAAAAAATCCTACCAAATACATTATTTGGTAGGTCATTGCTTATTTTGATGCTGCCAATATTGCTTATACAAATTATCTCTACGTTTATATTTTTTGACAGGCACTGGAGCGCGATGACTTCTCGCCTTGCTTTTGCAGTTGCTGGTGAGGTCGCAATCATTGTTTCTCATTTCGAAAGTGATAATGATGCGCAAGAAATAACTGGTTTATTTGAAAATAAACTTGGGTTTTTGGTCGCATATGACAAAAATGCTAATATTGAAGATATATATAACAGTAATAGCCTAACTTTTAAAGGTTGGGAGACTATGATAAAGCGCACATTAGCGCATGAATTATCAGGCGCGATATCAAAGCCGTTTAACATTAATGTGGATTTTCAAGAAAAATGGGTAGAGCTGAGCATTCAGCTTGATAATGGCGTGCTTAATATATCAGTTCCAGAGCGCAGGCTATTCTCTTCTACTACATATATATTTCTGCTTTGGGTTTTTTCTGCTTCTATAATATTGCTTATAATCTCTGTTTTATTCATGAGAAATCAAGTGCGCCCAATACGAAGACTAGCCATAGCAGCAGAGCGTTTTGGGCGTGGCGGCGATGTTAGAAATTTTAAAGTTGAGGGCGCTAGAGAGGTTCGCCAAGCTGGAAAAGCTTTTTTAGAGATGAAGGCGAGTTTGCAACGTCAAATATCGCAGCGAACGGACATGCTCGCGGGCGTTTCCCATGATCTTAGAACCCCATTAACACGTCTTAAATTGCAAGTAGCAATGATGGGGGATAGCCCAGATATCAATGACATGAAAAATGATATTATCGACATGGAGAAAATGATCGATGGATATTTGAACTTTGTGCGTGGGGACGGTCAAGAAAGCACTACAATAACTGATATCCCTGATATGCTAAAAGATATAGCAAGTGCGGCAGAGCGCCAAAACTACGATGTTAGACTGAATTTGAACGATGTATCTGTTTGCGCACAATTAAGACCAGTTGCATTTAAACGCTGCCTCAATAATATTGTTAGTAATGCCTGCAAATATGCTGACATCATATGGATAAGCCTTGGGATAAGTGAGGGCGATGAAATTAAAATAACAATAGAAGACAATGGGATAGGGGTGGACGATAATAAGTTCGATGAGGTGTTTAAGCCCTTTTATCGCATAGATAGCTCGCGCAATATGAATACAGGGGGCGTGGGACTTGGGCTTCCTATTGCTATGGATATAGTAAATTCTCACGGTGGAACTATATGGCTTGAGCGTAGCGATCATGGTGGACTTGCTGTGAATATTACTTTGCCAACTTAATATATGCTTATATATAGTGGGTAAGCTGTGCTATAGTTAACTTTATTCAAGTTTAAAGTCGAGAATATAAAAATGAACAATTTCAATGGTGACATTAAAGTGGTGGGGGCAGCTAGTCGACGTCGAGTATGGCTTTCCTCTGGTTTTGCGCAAGGTGTTGTTATTTTAAATGGTCTTATTATAACTTTAACTGCTTTCTTCGCTTTTAGTTACTTTGTTAAAGATATGTCTGCCGATCAATATAACCGCATTTCTGATGATGTTGGTCAAAGCTTTGTCGAAAATGTTACAAATCTTGAGAATACTATGCGCTTAATAACAAGCGTTATATCTCTTGCCAATATAGAAGATAAAGGCGATATCTTGATAGAAATAAGGCGAAGCATCCCTAATTTAAGCAGCTTTGATCAAATTATATGGATGTTTGAGGAAACCCCCGGGCGCTGGAGACATAAAGTAATTTCAGAGAATCTTTCTTCTGGTTTTGTAAATAATGAATATTATAAATTTTCTTCTAATCAGGATGTAATAACAAGGTTTATGAAGGATGGTATATTTAAAAATGAAGAATTATATATTATATCAGATCTAGAAGGTATGGATTACATCCAAGAAAGAGCTGCGCCGCAAACAATGTCGCGTTCTTTTGCTTTTGTAAAAGCGGTTAAACCAAATTCGACACGCCTTGGTATTATTGTTGGCGTTAGTCGCGCTGCAAATATAATTGATCAGAAAATACTCTCAGAAAATGATGGCATAGTTAGATTTACTATTAGAGATGCTGTTTCTGATCGCCGTATATATCATATGGATCGAAATTCTAAACAAAAATCTTCAGAAAAAACTTTAAATAAAGATTATAGCGTTTTTATTGGCGGTAGTGAGTGGCAGGTGCTTATTGAGTTTATAAAAGATAAAAACATAATGCTAATTGGAAAAGTTCCTTATCTAATATTGTTCTTCGGTATAATTTTAACATTTGTCGGAACTTTGTTTATACGAAATAATAATAGGCAATCCAAAAAGCTCTCAGGGATGAACAGCAAGCTGGAGCAGAAAAATTATGAACTTCAATTAGAGGCTGGGGAACGAGGACGTCTTAATATAGCACTCACTGTGGCTGAACGGGATAATCGCGCCGTAATTGACGCAGTTAGTGATGTTATTTTTGAAACTGATATCGAGGGCAATGTTTTATTTTTAAGTGCATCATGGCACAAAATAACAGGTTTTGAAGTTGAACGCTCAAAGGGAAGTAATTTGTTTTCCGTTTTGTATCCTGATGATAGGGAAAGGCAAAAAATTGACTTTGAAAATTTTGTAAAAGGGCAAAAGCAACCATATAGATCATTTACGCGCGTGCGTATATCAGATGGAACTTTTCGTGCGGTTGAACTTGCTATATCAATGATACGTCGTGATAAAAATGAAAAACTCCGCGTTGTTGGCACTATAACAGATGTTGAAGAGCGCAGGCGTGCAGAGCGAGCATTGGCAGAGGCGGAAAAGAAATATCGCACTATTGTTGAAAATGCCGCAGGTGGGTTGTATCAACTAACCCCTGAAGGAATTTATTTAAGCGCAAACCCCGCTATGTCAAGAATCCTTGGCTATGCTTCTTCTGCTGAAATGTTGCGTGTGATAAAAAATGCTAATGGGTCGGTGTACCCTGACATCGAAGAGCGTGAAAAGTTTATGAGCATTATTGCTACACAAGAGCAGGTATTTGGCTATGAAACGCAAGTATTGGTAAAGGATGGTACAAAAATCTGGGTTCGCGAGAATGTTAGGCTTGTTAAGGATGATAAAAATAATATCCTATATTTAGAGGGGTCTATGGAGGATATTACTAAACGTAAAGAGGCGGATATTGCTCTTTTAGAAGCCAAAATGCACTCTGATATGGCCAATAGGGCTAAAACAGAATTTATTGCGAATATGAGCCACGAGCTTAGAACGCCTCTTAATGCAATTATTGGGTTTTCCGATATAATGAAAAATGAGGTTATGGGACCGTTAGGGCAGGATATGTATAAAGAATATGTGGCTGATATCCATAAAAGTGGCGAAGGTCTTCTTAAAATTATAAATGAAATATTAGACATCTCCAAAATCGAAGCAGGTGAATGCGAATTAAATGAAAGTGAATTTTCATTAGATGGCGTTCTTCAAATATGTATTGATTTGTATGTTGGGCGCACTAAGACAAAAGATATTATTGTAACGAATGAAGCTAAAAATATGCCTATTTTAATAGGTGAGGAACTTTCTATTAAGCAAGTGATAACAAATATATATTCTAATGCTGTTAAATATACGCCAAATGGCGGGCGCATAACATTATTCTCTAATATAGATTCAGAAGGTGCATTTCGCTTATCTATAACTGATACTGGAATTGGTATGAGCAGTATAGAGATTGAAAAGGCATTGTCAGTATTTGGACAAATTGACAATGCACTAGACAGAAGCGGAGCAGGAATAGGGCTTGGCTTGCCGCTTGCGCAAGCAATAATGGGCGTTCATGGCGGGCGTCTGGAAATAATCTCTGAAAAATCCATAGGAACAACTGTAACAATAATATTCCCGCATAATCGTGTATTAAAAGCAGATAATGAAAACACGGATAACAAGGTTATTTCTTGATACTAAAACAGATATTCATCAAATTCTTCTATATCCATATCCAAAACGGATTTAGCAATCTGATACGAAAATCCTGCGCGCGCAAAAATCCCTAGCGAGCGTTTGATATCTTGCTCTTCACCTGTAAAATATAAGCCGATGCGTTTTTTCTTGGCGAGCTTAATCGCTGCCTTCATCTCTGCTTCTTGCGGAGTTTCGCATAGCTCACTATCCAAATACTCTAGTGCTGTTAATGTATTTTCCCTAGAAATACCTTTAACATGCATTTTGTTTATAATTGCACTGCGTGACAATCCTTTGCGGCGCAATGAAGTGACTATTCCATTTGTGTATAATTTATCATCTAAAAGCCCCGAAGCCTCAAACTTATTAGCAAGAGCAATAACCATTTCTGCGCATTTATCGTAATCTTGATCACTGTGATGCATGCAAGAGCGTTTAACTTTGCGCTGCATAACAAATATAAAATGCTTTTTACTAGCGGAAAATCGTTCTAAATAATAAAGAGCAGAATTATGCAGATAGCTTTCACTTATTTTTTTAGGTGGGCGTTTTTCACGCTTATCATAAGCATTTCTTTTTTGCTTGATATTTGGTTGATCTGATTTATGGTTAGGCATATTTTAAAACTCCATAGGATCATTGTTGCAAATATTATTATGATAAACCAACCTCCGCAAGATAAAAAAATTAATGGCATCAACAAAATAGGCTTACTCACCTTAATAAGGCGCGAAGTGCTGCGGTTTATAAGTGTTTATACTCAAACTATTATAGCTCCAATTGTAACCACTCTTATATTTTACACAGTTTTTGCTCTGGCTTTTGGCGGGGCAGTGCGTGAAGTTAACGGAGTTTCATTTATGGCATTCCTTGCACCTGGTTTAATAATGATGACTATGGTGCAAAATGCTTTTGCAAATTCATCGTCATCTTTGGTGGTTTCAAAGATTCAGGGCAATATTGTTGATGTTTTAATGCCACCACTTTCCGCTATGGAGTTATTCATAGGGTATGCTTGCGGGGCAGTGCTTAGAGGGCTTGTTCTTGGGGTTTCTACCACCGTAATTTTAAGCTTCTTCGCGCCATTACAAATATATTCATTAATGCATATATTTGCCTTTGCTTTGCTAGGCACATTAATGCTGGGCAGCCTTGGCATTGTTGCAGGAATATGGTCTGAGAGATTTGACCATATGGCTGCGTTTACTAACTTTGTTGTTATGCCGATGACGTTCTTATCAGGAACATTTTATAATATTGAAATGCTTCCGAGGTTTTGGCAAAATATCGCCCATTTTAACCCGTTCTTTTATATGATAGATGGCTTTAGATATGGCTTTATAGGTCAATCAGATAGCAATGTTACAATTGGATTGCTAGTGCTTTTGCTGTGCAATATAGCCCTTATAACATTATCTTATAGAATGATAAAAACTGGATATAAAATAAAATCATGACCATAATAAATGATAACTTCTTTCAAACCTTCCAGCTTGAAACCTCTAATATAAGAGGGCGGATAGTGCGCCTTGGAAGTGTACTTGATGAAATATTAGGAGCGCATGACTACCCGCTGCCAATTTCTCATTTAGTGGCAGAGACAATCACCTTGTCGCTTTGCCTATCATCAATGCTTAAATATGAGGGGATATTTACTCTTCAGGCGCAAGGCGACGGACCTTTGAAAATGCTGGTATCCGATGTTACGAGCGCAGGAATAGTGCGAGCTTGCGCGTCTTTTGATGCAAAGCGTTTCCAAAACTCGAGAGAGCAGTTATCCGCGCTTAAAACCACAGAAAGTGCGCAAAATCACTTGGCTCAATATTTTGGTAAGGGCTATATTGCTTTTACAGTGGATCAGGGAAAGCACACCGAGAGATATCAAGGAATTGTAGAGCTTAAAGGCTCATCCATGAGTGATTGCGTGCAGCATTATTTTGCCCAGTCCGAGCAAATAGGAACGGCTATAAAGATGGCAGTTGGTAAGCGCGATGGAAAATGGCGCGCAGGCGCTATAATGCTGCAAAATATGCCAGATGAAAATTCTAAATCTAAAGAAATCCTTGGTAATATGGATGAGGATGACTGGCGCAAGTCTATGGTTTTGCTTGAAAGCTGCACCGAAGATGAATTTTTGGATAAAAACCTTGCATCTGATGATTTGCTAATACGGCTGTTTCATGAAGATGGTATTCGCGTTTATGACCCTAATAAGGTGCAAAAAGGCTGTCGCTGTGACTTACAGCGCGTAGAAAATATTCTATCAACCATGAGCGCGGATGATATCACTGATATGAGCATTGACGGCAAAATAGAAATGATTTGCGAATTTTGCAGCAAAGCTTATATTTTCGACGAAGCAGAAATTTTGCATAAAAATAGTTGAAAATGACCCTGAGCTAGCAAAAACCATTGCAGATGATATGAACATCCAAATCCCATAGCGCTCTAATTCTTCCAAAAATGCGGTGATAGCATAACTAGGATAGCGAACAGCTCCAGCCTGCCTAGAAGCATTCCCGCAGATAATATCCATTTTGCGCTATCAGGAAGGGGCTGGAAATTACCAGCAGGGCCAATTATATCGCCAAGTCCTGGGCCCACATTGGATATGGAAGTAGCCGCCCCTGACATTGCCGTTATGAAATCTAGCCCAGTATATGATAAAGCAACAGTTAGCAATGAAAACCCTAGCGCATAGACAAAGAAAAACCCCATAACGGAAGATGGAACATCCCTAGGCATTGGTCTGCCATTATATCGCGGAATGAAAACACCATTAGGGTGGAGGAGTTTTGCAATTTGGATTTTGGTTACAGTATATAAAACTTGAAATCGAAAAATTTTAATCCCGCAAGATGTAGAGCCAGCGCACCCTCCAACAACCATCAGAAAAAAGAACATGCTAACAACAAACCCACCCCATGCATTAAAATCGCCATTGCTGTAGCCTGTTCCCGTCATTATAGACACAACATTAAATGATGCGCGTCTTATGGATTCGCTTAGAGCCATGTTTTCCTGAAAATATAGATATGAGACGGTAACTGTAATTGTGATTGCGAGGATTGATAAAAACCAATGAACTTGTGAATCTTTGAAAAGCGGCCGTAGATTTCCGCGAACGGCTTTTAAATATAGAACAAAAGGTATGCCCCCGAGTACCATAAATATGATAGCCACAATTTCAGGAGCAGGATTTGCATAATGACTGAAGGATGTGTCAAACGTGGAAAACCCCCCTGTTGCAATAGTAGTCATTGCGTGAGCTATAGCATCAAAAACTTCAAACCCGACCATTATATATGAGAGAGTGCAAATTGCTGTTAAAGCTATATAGATAAAAGAAATAGAACTAGCTAGCTGAGCTGTTCTAGGAAGGGCTTTTTCATCTTCAGAAAGCTCGGTCTTAAATATCTGCATACCACCTACTTTTAGAAATGGAAGCACAGACATAGCCATGATAATGATTCCAATGCCGCCAAGCCATTGCAATATAGCGCGCCATAATAATATCCCTGCTGGAACTTTATCTAGGTCTGTAATAACAGTAGATCCAGTGGTCGTTATTCCTGACATAGCCTCAAAAAATGAGTCCGTAACAGACATATCTAGCGATGAAAGCCAAAATGGTAACGCTCCAAAAGTGGGCAGTATAAGCCATGTTGAGTTTGTAAGCATAAAAGCTTGCCGCGTTGTTATTTTAAAACGAAGCCCAATATTGCTTATAATTAACGCTCCGCCAAAAAATGCGGTAATGATGATGCATACAAAAAATACTTTCCAGTCATCATCTCCAAAATATATATCGGCAAGCATGGGGGCTACCATACTTAATGATAGTATGGAAAGTAAAATCCCGTTAATATAAAGAATTGGGCGAAAATCCAAGCAATTATTCCTTATTTTAAAGCAAAAAAGAAGCGCTGATTATGCGCTTCCTAAATATTTAACTTATCAAACTGACACCTACTGGAATGTGATGCTAACACGGCGATTTGCAGGCTCGCGAACATTATCCATTGTGCTTACTAGCAGATCATTTTCCCCATGACCATTAACAGCCAAAAGATCAGCATCAACGCCACTATTTACAAGTGCATCTCTAACTTTATTTGCACGCTTGAATGCTAGGCGCTTATTGTAAGCAGCATTACCAGATGTATCTGCATGACCTGTGATATTGATTTGTGATGGCGGGTTTTTAGCTACTTCTTCAGAAACTGCATCAAGTACGCTTTTTGCACCAGCACTTAGCTTGTGTGAGTCCCAGTTAAAGAACACTAAATACATAGCTTCTTCCCGAGCCATTGGCTCAGGCTCAGGGGCAACCTCAGGGGCTTGCTGGACAAGCCCTTCCAGTTCGGAAACAGCGGTTAAATATTCTGATTTACAGCCGATAATTGTTTCGCCGTTCCAGTTTTCTTCTTGCGCCTCTATCCAGCAATCAAATTTTGCTTGAGCCAGTGCAGCAGTAGCAGGGGCAACTTCACGCGCACCTAAATCATAAGCAATAACAAGTCTTCCACGCGCGGCGCCAAGCTCTTTTATATGAGTCTCGCTTAAGTTCCAATCATTTACAGGCTCAGGCATAACCGCATCACCAGAAGCCGCCGCCAATCCCTTGCGCGCAAAATGCAACGCATCAGGATAATCAAACATATCTTTCAGTTCTGAATTTGCAAAATCTTTATATTCACCAGATAAGGATTGAGTGAATGGGCTACCTATTGGCTTAGCCTCGTTAAGTGCATCAACTTCACTATATGTGTCAAACATAGTACAGCCACTTAATGCAACAATACCGACTGCTAAAAATAGGTTACGCGCGGATTTCATGTTTTGCTCCTCAGATATAAATATAAATAATCATTAATTAATAAGGGTAATTTCGAATCAGGATATGATTCTTAATCAGTAATTAATTTCTATCGTTACTATATGAAAATGTAAAGTTTAGTTTATAATTTATAATAATTTAGCTGTAAATAAGATTCTTAGCACTTGATATTTTTGGTTAAAAATAACTATTATTACTAACGTTAAACATAGGGAACATAAGCATGCGCGCGGAAATTGAAGCCATTACGATAGATATACAAAATTCTTTAACTTTGCTGCGGAGGCATCTTTGACTGGGACGTAGCAATAAGTCGCCTTGATGAGCTTGATTCGCTTTGTGAAAGCCCGGATCTTTGGTCTAATGCTGCAAAAGCACAAAAATTAATGTGTGAGCGCACATATCTGGATCAAGCCATATCTGCTGTAAATAAAATTGAAATTTCCATGAGCGATAATATAGAGCTAATTGAAATGGCAGAAGAGGAGGGCGACACTTCTATTGTAAAAGGCGCTGAGCAAGAGCTGCAAAAGCTACAAAAATTTGCAGATAGAAAACGCCTTGAGAGCCTTCTATCGGGTGAGGCAGATAGTAATGATGTTTACTTGCAGATAAATGCGGGCGCAGGCGGGACTGAGGCTCAAGACTGGGCGGAGATGGTTTTTCGTATGTATATAAGATGGGCAGAAAAACGTGGATTTAAATATACAACTTTGGAACGCAGCGAGGGCGAGGAGGCTGGAATAAAATCCACAACTGTTAAAATAGAAGGTCATCAGGCTTATGGCTGGTTGAAAACAGAAACTGGGGTTCATCGCTTGGTGCGCATTTCACCATATGATTCTAATGCGCGCAGACACACTAGCTTTGCTTCCGTCTCTGTTTCTCCCGTAATTGATGATTCTATAAATATAGAAATTGATGAGAAAGATTTGCGCATTGATACATATAGGTCAAGCGGCGCAGGTGGGCAGCATGTTAATAAAACAGATAGCGCGGTGCGCATTACTCATATTCCAACTGGCGTTGTGGCGGCTTGCCAAAATGGGCGCTCCCAACATCAAAACAAAGCCACCGCCATGGAGATGCTAAAGGCGCGCATGTATGAGATGGAGCTTAAGCAGCGTGAAGATGCGCAAGCCAAAGAGCATGGCGAAAAAACAGATATTGGCTGGGGGCATCAGATAAGGTCATATGTTTTGCACCCGTATCAGATGGTTAAAGATTTGCGCACAAATGTTGAAACATCCCAATCCGCCGCCGTTCTTGACGGTGACCTTGATCAATTTTTAGAAGCAGCTCTCGCGCATTCGCTAGAATAATGCTAGAATAATGCTAGAATAACATTTGTATATCTCTGTGGATATGCATGTTTAACACTTGTATTAAAGTTTTAAACGCAATAGCATTTTGTAATATCTTTTTTTAGAGAGTTTCTTTATGCGCAAAGTTATATTATCAACAATGCTTTTAGTGTGTTTATCTTCTGTATCCATGGCTATGGATATTAATGATGATAATACGCGCCTATATGAATTAGAGATGGAGAATAAGAATTTAAGCAACATAATCGCTAAAATGCATGCTAACAGTAAGAATGCATCAATATTAGGTGATGATGTTGAATCTAATGATGAAATTAATGCACTTAAGAATGAAAACAAAGACCTGCAATCTGCACTTAGTAAAGTCATATCACAGTCAAAAAACAAGCCGAGCGTTGATAATGATGATCTACAAGCCCTTAAAAACCAGAATCAAAGTTTGCGCGAAACTATAGCTGCGCAAGGCAAGACGCTTATTTCTGCTGATAGTGCAATAAAAACAGCAAAGCGTCTATCAGTAGAAAATGCTATGCTTAAGAAAAGATTAGAGCAAGTGAAAAGGGCTGGTAACACAAATACAGAATCGGCAAAGGGCGTTTTATCCTTGAAAAAGAAAATCAGAAAATTGGAGCTAGCTTTAAATAAAGAGCGTAAAAACGGCATGGCTGATCGTGTTACTATACAAAGATTTGAGGCTAAAATAAGTGGTGATGAATTAGCTAGCTGTAACCTCGATGGAGATATGTCTAAAAAAGTCAGTTTTTACAAAAGTAATATTGCCTATTTAGAGGCGGGTATAAAGTTAAAAGATAAGGAGATAGCTTTCCTTAAGCTTGAAAATCAGGAGCTTAATGCGAGGATTAACCTTGCTTACGAATCTGATGATCTACTGGATACTACTTTCTACTCACCAAATGATGATAGCGATATGCTTTTTGATGATGAAATGGCAATGCAGCAATAAGCCTTATTTAGATGCTTTTTTATCGCTAGCATAACCCATTCCAAATGGCTGCATCATTTTCATGGCATTTTCAAACATTTCCATGTTTTTACGGGTTAGCTCTTCCATGCTTATACCTTGGGTGAATATGTTATCTATATTTTTTATCTCGCCCATTGATTTATTAAGTTGCTCTTGAATATTTTCTTGGTTTTGTGCAAAAAGATTCATGGTTTGGTCAAGATAGCTAGGCAACATAGTCTGTGCATTATTACCGTAAAACCCAATTAATGTGCGAAGGAAATTTGTCGGTAGCAATGTCTCATCAGTGGATTCCTGATCTGCAATAATTTGAGTTAAAACGCCGCGCGTTAAATCTTCACCGCTTTTTGCATCAATGACCACAAAATCATGACCCTCTTGCACCATTTCACAAATATCATCCAATGTGACATAGCTACTTCTGCCCGTGTCATATAGACGGCGATTGGCATATTTTTTAATGACAGTAGGCTCATTTTTATTGGCTTTTGCTTTGGTCATGCTGCACCTTTAATCTTGTAAATATAATGTTTGGATAAACCCATTATGCACAAAAAAAATATAAAATAAAGCATTTAGAAGAAAAAACAGTTACATTTTTTATGCTGCATGATATTTTCGTGAATAGAAAGTGAGTTTTTATGCGAAAAGCCCCACATCCATTAGCTATTCATTTGGGTATGGTTGCTGCCAATATGAGCGACATACAAAGATATGCATCAAACTTTACTACATCAATTAGTGAGGCGGACGCTGTGTCTATGGTGCGCGGCATAAAAGCCTATCAAGAGCATGAGTATATTCCACAAGAGCTACCCCATAAGGTTATATGGAGTGATGGTAATGTTAAAATTAAAAAGCCTGCTGTAAAAGCTCTAAATATCAAAGCAGGCACGCACCCTTTATTGCTTATTCCATCATTGATAAATAAATCTAATATCCTTGATATATCAAAGGAGCGCTCAATGCTGCGCTGGTTTAGTGATCATGGCATAGAAGCATATCTATTGGATTGGGGGGATATCTCAGCTATAGAAGATATGGACACGCTTATAAAAGATAAGCTATGCAAAGCGATCATAGCCGTTTCGAAAATGTCGGGGAAGCCTATTGATGTTCTTGGGTATTGTATGGGTGGGACGCTATTACTGCCAAGTTATATTCATGCTTCGAAGCATATTAGGCGCATGGTTTTACTCGCTGCGCCTTGGGATTTTAGCGTAAAATCATCGGGCTTGGCTCAAAATGTTCGCATATGGTCGCCTGCTGTCCTGCCAGTTATAGAGCAGCGCGGCTGCTTACCATCAGAGTGGGTTCAGGCGCTATTTGCGAGCCTTGACCCAAATGGATCGGCGCAAAAATTCATTAGATTTGCATCAATGGATCAGGATAGCTTAGAGGCTAAATTATTTGTTTCCGTTGAAGATTGGCTTAACGATGGTGTCGATTTACCTAAAAATATTGCACAGCATTCTATTCAAAACTGGTTTATAAATAATGAGCCACATACTGGCGTGTGGAATGTTGCAGGCAAGGTTGTAAATACAGAAAATATTAGTGCGGATATTTTAGTTATAGCCTCTAAATCCGACAAATTGGTATCCTTTGATTGCGCGGCTAATATACAGAAAAACCTAGGCTCTGCTTGCGTTGATATCGTTGAACTTAATTGCGGGCATATAGGTCTAATAGTAGGCAGAAACGCTGTTAATGACGTGTGGACGCCAATATTAAACTGGCTTAGTAAATAAAATTTGTGCGCTGCATTAACGAAAATGGCTTGCTAATTTTTATCATAGCGATATGTTGTGAGCATATTTTAAAAACCTAAAAATGGATATATAATTATGGAAGATCCTATTGTAATTGTTGCAGCAAAAAGAACTGCTATAGGCGCATTTGGAGGGGGGCTATCTAATGTCCCAGCAAGCGAGCTTGGTGCATCTGTTATTCGCGCGGTCATAAGTGATGCTAAATTATCAGCAAGTGATATTGATGAGGTCATAATGGGTCAAGTATTGACGGCGGGATGTGGTCAAAACCCTGCGCGTCAAGCAGCAATATGTGCTGGATTGCCGCAGGAATGCAGCGCCATGACGGTAAATCAAGTATGCGGCTCAGGGCTTAGAACTGTTGCATTAGGGATGCAAGCCATATTAGCGGGTGATGCAAAAATCATTGTTGCAGGAGGTCAGGAGAATATGAGCCTTTCACCTCACGTTATGCATTTGCGTGATGCAGTTAAATTTGGCGATGCAACCATGAAAGACACTATGGTTGCTGACGGTCTTTGGGACGCATTTAATGATTATCATATGGGGGTTACCGCAGAAAATATTGCGGAAAAATATAGCATCTCACGCGCGCAGCAAGATGAATTTGCGGCTTTATCTCAAAATAAGGCGGAGGCTGCTATTAATGCAGGGAAATTCAGTAATGAAATCACTCCTATAGAGGTTAAGCAGCGTAAAGAGACCATCATTATTAACAAGGATGAGTTTCCGCGCTCTGGCGTTACCCCTCAAAGTCTAGCTAAGTTAAGACCTGCATTCAAAAAAGATGGAAGCGTCACCGCCGCAAATGCATCGGGAATTAATGATGGCGCGGCTGCCGTGGTTCTTATGCGCCGTAGTGAAGCTAAAACCCGCGGGCTTGCGCCTATGGCTGCAATTAAGTCATGGGCAAGCGTTGGCGTTGACCCATCAATAATGGGAACTGCACCTATCCCTGCAACTAAGCTAGCACTTGAAAAAGCAGGGTGGGGCGTTGACGAGCTTGATCTTATCGAGGCAAATGAAGCATTCGCCGCACAAGCGATATGCGTTTCTAATGAAGCTGGTTTTGCCCCCGAAAAGACAAATGTAAATGGCGGAGCAATAGCATTAGGTCACCCAATAGGAGCATCAGGAACGCGAATATTGACTGCTTTATTGCATGAAATGCTGCGCCGTGATGCTAAAAAAGGTTTGGCAACTTTATGTATTGGCGGCGGAATGGGCGTTGCTATTTGTGTTGAACGTTAATTTTTTTTACAGGAGAGTATATAAATGACAAAAGTAGCAGTAGTAACGGGCGGCACGCGTGGCATTGGTAAGGCTATATCTAAAGAGCTGAAAAATGATGGCTATATGGTCGTTGCTATTTTTCAAAACAATGAAGAGGCAGCGCAAAAATTCCGCAATGAGACAGGTTGCGAAACTATGAAACTTGATGTTGCAGATTTTGACCAATGTCATGGCGCAATAGAAGAAATAGAGTCTAAATTCGGTGAAATAGGCGTTTTGGTGAATAATGCAGGGATAACTCGCGATGGTGTGCTACATAAAATGCCCAAAGAAAATTGGGACGATGTTATTCAAACGAATTTAACTTCTTGCTTTAATATGTGCCGCGCAGTCATCACAAAAATGCGCGAGCGTAAATTCGGTCGCATAGTTAATATTAGCTCGATTAATGGGCAAAAAGGGCAGTTCGGACAGGTGAATTACTCCGCAGCAAAAGCAGGAATGATTGGCTTTACCAAAGCTCTTGCACTTGAATCCGCAATAAAGAATGTAACTGTAAATGTTGTTTGCCCTGGTTATATTGAAACGGATATGACTGCAAATATTTCTAAGGATATATTGGATAAAATTATTTGCCAAATCCCCGAAATGCGTATGGGTAAGCCTGAGGAAATCGCAGCAATTGTATCATTCCTTGCATCTGACAAAGCTGCATTTGTAACGGGCGCAACATTATCGGCAAATGGCGGTCAATATATGGTGTAACTAACCTTTATTGCTTAGACAACCTATCTTGCAGATATTGCAACACGTAAAGACGCAGCGCACTAGATAAATTGCCCTCGCGCTTCTCATCAATTTCTAGTATTAGCTGATTAACCGATAGTTTTCTGTCATGGGCAATATCTTTTATCGCCGTCCAAAACTCATCTTCCAGAGTGATGCTGGTATTATGACCTGCAATACGTACTGACCTTTTATTCACGCGGTTTTATCATATCTAACGGGTTGATCCAGTTATTAAATTGCTCTTCGCTAAGCAGGTTAAGCGCTATTCCTGCTTCTTTCAAAGTTGAGCCATCGGCGTGAGCCTTCTTGGCAATTTTTGCAGCATTATCATAGCCAATATGTGGGTTAAGCGCAGTTACAAGCATTAGGCTCTCATTCAAAAGCTGCTCTATGCGCGCTTCGTTTGCCTCTATTCCTGACACGCAATTATCCGTAAAGCTGTTACACCCATCTGCAATTAAGCGGATGGATTGCAAAACATTATAAATAATCACAGGCTTAAATACATTAAGCTCGAAATGACCGTTAGAGCCAGCAATAGTTACAGCAACATGATTGCCCATAACTTGCGCACAGAGCATAGTCATTGCCTCGCACTGCGTTGGGTTGACTTTGCCAGGCATAATAGATGACCCTGGTTCATTTGCGGGCAGGCTAATCTCACCAATCCCGCACCGCGGCCCTGACCCAAGTAGGCGCAAATCGTTGGCAATTTTCATCAAGCTAACCGCAAGCACATTTAACGCTCCTGATATTTCTACCATCGCGTCATGCGCCGCTAATGCTTCGAATTTATTTTCAGCCGTGACAAAACCAATATCGGTAATATCTGCTACATGGCTTACAAAGCTTTCGGCAAAGCCAACTTTTGAGTTAATGCCAGTGCCAACTGCCGTCCCGCCTTGCGCAAGCTGCATCAATCTAGGGATGCATGCAATGACGCGATCAATGCCGTATTCTATCTGTTTGGCATAGCCAGAAAACTCGTGACCCAATGTCAATGGCGTTGCATCTTGCATATGGGTGCGCCCGATCTTTACAATTTCAGCATATTCATTTGCCTTACTATCAAGTGCATCATGAAGCTTATTAAGGGCGGGGATCAGCTCATTATAGACTTGCTCACCCGCAGCAATATGCATGGCACTTGGAAATGTATCATTTGATGATTGCCCCATATTAACATGGTCATTCGGATGAACGGGAGTTTTGCTGCCGCGCTCCCCGCCAAGAATTTCAATAGCGCGATTAGATATAACCTCATTTGCATTCATATTGCTTTGCGTGCCTGAGCCTGTTTGCCATACAACAAGGGGAAATTCCTCGATTAATGTGCCGTCAATAACTTCATCCGCCGCCGCAATCATCGCCGCGCCAATATCCTTATCAAGCTCACCAAGCTCTATATTAGCCATAGCGCAAGCTTTTTTCTGAATGCCTAGGGCGCGAATAAGCGGGGCAGGGATTCTCTCACCCCCAATTTTAAAATTATGGAGTGAACGCTGCGTTTGCGCTCCCCAATATCGGTTAGCAGGAACTTCAACACCCCGAGCGAGTCCGTTTCTGTGCGTGTTTTTTTATTGCTCATTTCCTAATCTCCCTTAGGTTTAATAAATGTTATATGCCCCATTTTACGACCAGTGCGAGCTTGCCTTTTTCCATATAAGTACAGGCAACCGTTATCTGCCCCTAAGAGATCGTCTATATTATTAACATCATCGCCAATAATGTTTAGCATGGTTGCGTTGCTGTGGCGGGCAGTAGACCCAACGGGAAGTCCGCAAACAGTGCGGACGTGATTTTCAAATTGAGAAACACAGCAAGCATCAATGCTCCAATGACCAGAATTATGGGTGCGCGGAGCAATTTCATTAACCAATACGCCACCATCTTTGCAAACAAAAAATTCTACCGTAAGCACGCCTATAAGATTAATTGTCTCGGCTATATCTTTTGCTATACCAAGGGCTTTGCTCTCGGTTGCTTCAGATATGTTCGATGGGACTGTTGTTTTATGCAATATATGGTTTTTATGCTCATTTAGCATCGGGCCATAAGTTTCTGAATTACCTTCTATATCACGGGCAACTATGATGGATATCTCACATGCAAAATCGACCAGCTCTTCCATGATTATGCCTTGACCATCAGTATCATTCAAAAACTTATTAAGCTCATCAGTGTCTTTTATATCGCATTTAATCTGTCCCTTACCATCATATCCGAAACGTGTTGTTTTCAATATAAACTCGTTACCACCCCAGCTTTTCAGGGTGTTTTTAATGTCATTGATATCTGAGGTGCTGCTCCATCTTGTGGTTTTTATGCCGTGATCGTTTAGAAATGTTTTTTCTTTGATGCGGTCTTGTGACACGTTTAGTAGCGATTTATCAGGTAGCACTGAATCTTGCTTTAAAGAATTTAGGTAATCAATTGTTTCAATTGGTATATTTTCAAATTCGTAAGATATGAAATCGGTTTTATCAGAGAATTTTTTTAAAGCAGCCTTATCATCGTAATTGGCAATAATATTTTCTTTGCAAACATATGATGCAGGAGAATTTTCGTCAGGGCAGAAAATTACAACGGATATTCCAAGACGAGCAGCAGCCATTGCGCTCATGCGCCCTAATTGTCCGCCGCCAAGAATGCCAAGTGTTATTAGTTTGCTCATCATTAATCCACAGGAACATCTGCTACGCTACTTGTTTGCTTAGCTTTATATAATTTTAAATTTTCTAATATTTTATCATCGCTGAGCCCTAAAATAGAAGCAGCTAAAAGGGCGGAGTTTTTTGCACCAGCCTTGCCAATAGCAAGCGTGCCAACGGGGACTCCAGCAGGCATTTGAGCAATAGAAAGTAAGCTATCCATGCCGCTAAGAGCTTTACTTTCCACAGGAACGCCAAGCACAGGAAGGGCGGTTAGGCTTGCCACCATACCAGGCAGATGAGCAGCCCCGCCAGCGCCCGCAATAATAACTTTAATACCACGATTTTCTGCGGCACAAGCATATTCAAACATGCGATCAGGCGTGCGATGAGCCGAAACTATTTTGCACTCATGCGGGATTTCAAGCTCATGCAAAATATCATGCGCATTTTTCATCGTATCCCAATCAGATTGAGACCCCATAATTATACCGACTAGCGGATTTTTATCTGTATATGTCATGTAGGTATTTATAGGAAAAAGTGGAGATTAAATCAATAGGGTAATTAAGCTATAATATCATCAATAAGATCACTTTCGAGTTTCTTTATGATATCTTTAAGCCATAGCTTTTTCTTCTTTAGCTGCTGCATATGCAATAGATTGACAGGTACATCACCGCTCATTGCTTGCTCAATAAGCAAATCAAGTGCTTGGTGTTCAACTCTATATTCAGTCAATTTCAACTGAAGCTCTTCTAAATCTTCTTCCATTTTTTCCAGCAAATATTGTTGTAAACGAAGATCAATGATACCACATAATACATTGTTTGATAACATAAAAATTACTTATATAATACGGGTGATTTTTAGAGTGTTTAAAAACGACTATTCATAGTGTACCCTTGGTAATATCATTGATTCTTAATAATTAGCTGGGGTTACATGTCGAAAAGAATAGCAATTTTTACAAGTGGTGGCGATTGCGCGGGCTTGAATGCGGTCATGCGCGCCGCGGTATTGCGTGCTAGCTCATTGGGGTGGGAGGTTATTGGCGTAGAAAACGGTACAGCGGGTCTGCTTGATAACCCGCCAAGATATAGGGTGCTTGATCCGAATGATTTTAACGGCACAGTAATGCGCATGGGCGGAACTATTCTTGGTACAACAAACTCACGCAATCCATTTGCTTATGAGATGCCAGATGGAAGTATTATTGATCGTTCTGATGAGCTTATAGCAGCATTCAAAAAACTTGGCGTTGAATCTATTATCGGCATTGGCGGTGACGGCAGTTTTGATATTCTAAGCAGGCTAGTAAAGCAGGGTAATCTTAATTTTATAGGCATTCCAAAAACGATTGATAATGATGTCAATATGACAGATTTTGCTGTTGGCTATGATACGGCTGTATCTGTTGCTACGGAAGCTTTGGACAGGTTGCAACCGACTGCCGCTAGCCATGATCGAGTTATGATACTAGAAGTCATGGGGCGTGACGCGGGGCATATTGCCCTAACCGCAGGAATAGCGGGCGGAGCGGACGTTATTTTAATTCCTGAAATTCCCTATACAATAGAAAAAGTAGCGCAAAAGATTAAGTCTTTAAAAGATAATGGTCGTAATTTCGCACTTGTCATTGTTTCGGAAGCGGTAAAAACCCCCGACGGTCAAAAACATGAAGTTGTGTATCATGGCGGAGAGACCCGCTATGGCGGCATTGGCGAGTATTTATGTGTGAAAATTGCCAAGGCAACAGGTTTTGAAACAAGAGCCACCGTTCTTGGTCATGTCCAGCGAGGGGCTAGCCCGACATATAATGACAGATTGCTTGCCACAGCTTTTGGCGCAAAAGCTGTTGAGCTACTTGCAAATGGAGTATATGGGCGCATGGTTGCTTGGCGCGGCGGAGAGGTAATTGACGTTGCAATAGAAGATGCTATTAAGGAATGCAACATAGTTGATGTTAATGGAATGCGCGTTTCTACGGCTCGCTCACTTGGTATATCATTTGGTGATTAAGCGGCGATTAAAAATATGTGCGCTGTTTGTTTTTCAAACTTGCAGCATTCCTGATCTAAGGATAATATGTAGTTTTTATAAGAGAGTGAATATAACCTTATGCTTTACATACAACAATCTCTAGGGCCTAATGAGGAGCTTGTCCATATAGGCAAATTCCATTGGATGTACACAATAAGTTCATTTATGTCCATATTGTGGGGGCTTATTGGCGCGATTACAGTTATGGTTATTGCTTATTATGCATATGATTATATGGACAGATTGCCGCGTAATATTGGGTTTTTAGACTCTATAATAATTATCCACCCAGGGATTAGAGCTTTTTCATTTCTTGTCTTTATATTTGGGCTGGTTAAATTTGCGCAAATGATGGTGGTTAAAGCGACCACAGAAATAGCAATAACAAATAGCCGCCTTGTTTATAAACGCGGTCTTGTCGCGCGTCATGTTGGTGAGATTAGTATTGATCGCATAGAAGGTGTTAATGTCCTTCAGCCAATTCTTGGGCGGATTTTTAACTATGGACGTATTATGATTAGAGGTATGGGTGTTGGTGAGGTTTTGCTTCCACCTATTGAAGATCCAATTGCATTCCGCAGAGCTATCGAGGAGGCAAAGTCACGATGACTAATCCAACAAAATCAAGAAAACCTAAATCATTTCAAGATCAAGAAATTGAAAAAATACTGGTAAAGGATGAAGAAGTTATATTGCGAGCGGAGCTTCATGGCGCTATATATTGGAAGCCTATTGCTGTGCTTATATTTGCCTTTTTGATAGGAATATTTATTCAGCAGCTCGGTATAATGCTTGGCATTGTTGGTATTGTTATGCTTTGTATATCAATATTAACAAAACATTTTTTGCTACTCGCGGTTACTAATAAGCGTGTTCTTGCAAGATATGGGCTTTTGCAAATGGACGTAGTTGATATCCGCCTTAGCCAGATTGAAAGTATCGATTTAGAACATATGCTCCCTGGGCATATATTTGGATATGCTAATGTAGTAGTCATGGGAGTAGGGCAGCGTATAATCCGCGTCCCTTATATCCGCAATTCCACTGAGTTCCGTCGTTATTATAATGAGATGGTTCTAGCAGATGAAGGCAATGAAGAGGCGGAAGCTGAAATTAAGCAAGTTAAAGAAGAAGCTGCAAAAATAAAAAAATAAAGGTAGTTTGAAATGGGTAATAAAGATAGATCACATCCTAAGGGGTGGGATAAAAGCAAACTTGTAAGTCGTTATGTAACGGAAGGGGCTAAATCAGCCCCCCATAGATCATATTATTATGCTATGGGTATGACGGAAGAGGAAATACACCAGCCATTAGTCGGAGTTGGCACTTGCTGGAATGAATCTGCGCCATGTAATATTTCTCTTAATCGCCAAGCTCAGGCTGTTAAACGTGGCGTTGAAATGGCAGGGGCCTCCCCTCGCGAATTCACAACAATTACCGTAACTGATGGCATAGCCATGGGGCATGAGGGGATGCGCTCATCTCTTGTGTCGCGCGAGGTTATTGCCGATTCGGTTGAGCTTACCATGCGCGGTCATTGCTATGATGCGCTTGTTGGCTTGGCTGGTTGTGATAAATCGCTGCCTGCTATGATGATGGTTATGATCCGCCTTAACGTGCCTAGCGTATTTATGTATGGTGGGACCATTCTACCAGGTAGACATAAGGGCAAAGATGTTGACGTGGTTAATGTATTCGAAGCCGTAGGGCAGTGCGCCGCAGGTAAGATGAGCGAAGAAGAGCTTGCCGAGCTTGAAAAGGTGGCGTGTCCTTCCGCTGGTGCTTGTGGAGGGCAGTTTACGGCTAATACTATGGCTTGCGTAAGTGAAGCTATTGGGCTTGCTTTACCTCATTCCGCAGGCGCTCCCGCTCCATATGAATCGCGCGATGAGTATGCTCAATATTCAGGTGAGGCAGTAGTTGAGCTTATCCGAAGCGGAGGACCTCGCCCGCGTGATATAGTAACGCGCAAATCTTTAGAAAATGCTGCGGCTATTGTGGCTGCTACTGGTGGATCTACTAACGCTGTACTTCATTTGCCCGCTATGGCTCACGAAGCAGGAATAGATTTTAACCTGTTTCACGTGGCTGAAATATTCAAAAAAACCCCATATCTTGCAAACTTAAGACCGGGCGGACGTTATGTTGCCAAGGATTTATATGATGTTGGCGGTATTGGTATTGTCTTAAAAGAGCTGCTCGATAATGGCTATATCCATGGTGAATGCATAACTGTTACAGGCAAAACTCTTGCTGAAAATTTGGAGGGTGAAAAACTCCCCGAAGACCAAGACGTAGTATTTCCTGTAAAAGCTCCTATCCACCCAACTGGCGGAGTTGTTGGTCTTAAGGGTAATTTGGCCCCTGAGGGCGCAATTGTTAAAATAGCAGGGTTAGAAGAGCTTACATTCGAAGGACCTGCGCGCATATTTGATGGCGAGGAAGCTTGCTTTGAAGCTGTGCAAAATAAATCATATAAAGATGGCGAGGTTTTGGTAATCCGATATGAAGGCGCAAAAGGCGGGCCGGGTATGCGTGAGATGCTCTCTACTACTGCCGCACTTTATGGTCAGGGTAAGGGCGGTAAAGTTGCCCTTATAACTGATGGGCGCTTTTCTGGCGGAACTCGCGGTTTTTGCATTGGTCATGTCGGGCCCGAAGCCGCCGTTGGTGGGGCTATTGGCTTAATCAAGGATGGCGATATAATAACCATTGACGCTATTAAAGGCACGCTCAATGTTAATCTAAGCGATGAAGAGCTAGCTCAAAGACGTAAAGAATGGAAGCCACGTAAAACCAATTATACATCTGGCGCTATTTGGAAATATGCTCAAACAGTGGGCTGCGCTCGTGATGGCGCTGTAACTCACCCTGGTGCAAAAGAAGAAAGCCATGTGTTTGTGGATTTATAAGCGATTATTAACATGCTTACTGTTATTTATTGTATTTGTTCCAGTAAATGCGACTGCTTCTATATTAAAAAATCAAACTGCTATTGATGAATTTTACCTATCTCAAGATGGTGAACCATTATGGATTAAAAAAACAAAACTTAATAGGTCAGGCAAGGAATTGCTTAAGGTTTTAGAGCTATCATGGCAAAATGGACTTAACCCAAACACATATCATGTTAATACCTTATCCAATATATTGGATAAGCGCGGGAGGTTTAATAAAAATAATGGCTTGGAAATTGAGGTTCTTCTTACTGATGGTTACATAAATTACGTCCGTGATTTAAGCGGAATGCGTATTAATGCACGTGATATGGGCTTGAGAAGAAATCACTGGCGACAAAAAATTAGCGTAATTGAGGCTCTATCTTATATAGATGTGAACAAGAAAAATATGGCTGAATTTTTATCGTTAAGAGAGCCTCAAACAAATACGTATCAACGCCTTAAATCAGAACTTATAAAGCTTACAGAAAATGAGGGCAGGGGATATAAAAGCAATCTTACTTTCCGAGTGCTTGCACGCCCGATGCGAAGCCATAATGAAATTCCAAAATTACGTGATTATTTTGATCTCGATAAAGTTGAGCAGCAAAACCGTTATACTTATGACGCAAAGCTAGTAAAGGCTGTTATGGGATTTCAGGCAGAGCAAGGGTTAAAGCCTGATGGAATAATAGGTAAGCAAACTTTGCGAGCATTAAACTATACAAATTTGGATAAGATAAAGCAGATTATTGTAAATATGGAGAGGTTGCGCTGGGTTGATGATGTAAAGCCCGAGCGTTTTGTTATTGTGAATATTCCGTCTGCTACGCTTTGGGCTGTGGATAATGGCAAGGTTAGGTTTGAAATGCCCGTTATTGTGGGCAGGAAAAAACGCCCCACGAATTCTTTTATAACCAAAATACATGGTGTTCGTTTTAACCCTACATGGACAGTTCCTAAAACAATTAAAGCAGAGGATATTCTGCCGCAATTGCAATCTGACCCTAATTATTTGGCTGATAAAGGGATGGAGCTTTTCGATGGTTATGGGAGCAATGCGCCAACACTTGACCCATTTGCTATAGATTGGAATAACTTAGATGAAGCTGAGCTGCATTCTTTGCGTATGGTGCAAGTTCCCGGTAAGCATAACCCGCTAGGCTCTATAAGAATTCTTATGCCTAATGAGCATAATATATATTTGCATGACACAAACAATAAAGGGCTGTTTTCCCGCGCTGATAGAGCTAAATCATCTGGCTGCATTCGTATGAAACACCCTGAAAATATAGCAATGTTTGCTTTGGAAAAACGTCAGCATTGGAATAAGAAAGCTATGTTGGATGTTTTGGAAGAGGGCAGTACAAAGGATATTTACACCCCAGAAAAACTACCTGTTTATTTGATGTATTATACAGTTTGGCTTGGGGGTAAAAACCGTATTATTTATGGATATGATGTGTATAACCATGACAGCACTTTGCTGCAACTATTAGAAAAACTTGACGGATTTTATATTATAGGTGATAATGAGGATAGAATAGCCCAGTTTGTGGATTAGTATCCATATTTTGCTTTACTCACTTTTATAACTGATGTAGGACTATCTGTTCTATTAAGAGAGTGATTTTTCTTTAATACTATTTCATTTGAAACTATCAATGAGGAAGCTATGACATATAAATTTTTTGATGTTAATAATAGTGACGATCAGCTATTATATCAGCGTCGGAATTTTATGAAATTAGGTCTAGTAGGTGTTTTAGGGGCTACGCTTCCTTTTGCTACTACTAAGGCTGTCTTTGCTTCAAATAACAGTGAAGCTTGGAAAATAGCATTTAGAAATGTCCATACTGGTGAGAGCTTCTCAGGTGTTTATAGGGTTGGTGATAAATATCTTCCAGAAGCATTCGAGCGCATGAATTATGTTTTGCGCGATTTTCGTACGGCCGAGGTGTTTCCAATGGATCCACACATTATTGATATGCTTTCAATTATCCATAGAAAAGTTGATATCAATTCTCCCTATGAAATTTTATCAGGATATCGCAGTCCTAAAACTAATTCTATGTTAGGTGGTAAAAAGCGCGGCGTTGCGAAAAATTCATTCCATATGTATGGTCAGGCTATAGATATTCGTATCCCTAGCTATAGCACTAGGAAAATACATAATGTTGCAAAATCAATTAAAGCTGGAGGCGTCGGATATTACCCGCGCAGCAATTTTGTGCATATAGATACAGGGACTGTTCGTAGCTGGTCATCATGATACTTATTGGTCTTGGTGCAAATCTTGACGGGGTATACGGAACGCCCGACCAGTGCTTGCAAGAATGCAGCAATCTACTGGCTGGCGCTGGAATTAATGTAATTAAATTATCAAGCATATGGCGCTCTGCCCCTGTGCCTATTTCAGATCAACCGTGGTATAAAAATGCCGTTTGCAGCGTTGAAACTGACCTAAACCCCCATGAATTATTAAGTGCATTAGCTAATATAGAAGATGAAGCGGGGCGAACGAGGGAAGAGCTTAATGCCGCGCGCACCCTTGATCTCGATATATTAAGCTATAATGATAAAATCATAAATGAGGCACAATTAACACTGCCGCACCCTGAAATTCATAACCGTAGCTTTGTGCTTTACCCATTGCGTGAAATTGCGCCAAATTGGGTTCATCCTATATTGGGTAAGTCTGTGGATGAAATGATAGCGAAAATGCCAAAAGGGCAGGAAATAGAGCGATGCTGAATAAAAAATCACCATTAATTATGGGGATAGTTAATGTCACGCCCGATAGTTTTTCTGATGGTGGGTGCTATTTAGATGCAGGTAAAGCAATATCTCATGGTTTGAGGTTGATAGAAGAGGGGGCAGATATACTTGATATCGGGGGCGAGTCAACGCGCCCCAATTCCGAAACTATATTAGTGGAAG
>JALSJP010000032.1 GCA_026989265.1 Micavibrio sp. | reverse complement strand
TGCCCTCAAGCAAATTTTCCTCATTAAGCAGCTCATATATATGCCACGCGATTGCCTCACCCTCCCTATCAGGGTCAGGCGCGAGGTACAATGCATCTGCTTTTTTAAGGGCGCGCTTTATATCTTTTACATTCTTATCCGCGCGTTCGCCAAGCTGCCATTTCATGGCAAAATCTTCGTCAGGCAAAACCGAGCCATCTTTATTCACTAAATCGCGCACATGACCATAGGACGCTAATACCTCATAGTCATTTCCAAGATATTTATTAATGGTCTTCGCCTTTGCAGGGGACTCAACAATTACAAGATTTTTAGCCAATTTTATTTCCTATTTATTTTTCTAGTGTCATCCCGAAAGCTTTAGCTGAGGGATCTTGGTTAATACTATTTTATAAGATCTCTCACATACGTTAGAGGTGACAATCTTAATTCTTTAACTACAGAGAAAGACAGAGATTTTCGTATATTATCGCTTAGGTCTCTGTTTACCTCTGTAGTTTATTGTTTTATATTTATAATCACAAATTAACACGGATATACACTGATTTTATCTGAGTTAATTTATGCCTATCTGCGGTTGATTATTCCTTATTTTCACTCTTCTTCCAGTAATATAATTCTGTTTCCATTAAGGCGTTTTACGCGCTCCGCTAGCTCTAATTCCAGCAATGAAGTTTGCAAAGCTGAAATAGTCAAATGACATGCCCGAAGCAATTCGTCAACTGAAATTGGAGAAAAAGATAAATGGGCGAGTATTTCTTCTTGTGTCTTTTCTGGTGATTCTTCATTTTGATTATTGTGATATGGTGGCGTAAAATTAACTATATGTGATGGTGGTTCTCGTAAAGATTTACCAGAAAAATCCATCAATATTTCCATGATATCATCGGCATTTCTTATTAATGTTGCGCCTTCTCGTATTAGATGATTAGGCCCTGCAGCGCGTGGATCAAAGGGAGAACCCGGAACGGCGTAGACATCGCGCCCTTGCTCACCTGCAAGCCGCGCCGTTATAAGAGAGCCTGATCGCCGAGTTGCCTCCACCACTATAACGCCTTTGGAAATCCCCGATACTATGCGGTTGCGTTTTGGAAAAGCGGCGGCGTATGGTTTTGCGCCTAGCGCGCTTTCAGCTATTACCAAGCCTTTTTCCGCTATTTCCTCATATAATTTTTGGTTTTCTTCGGGGTAGACCACGTCAATTCCGCTTGCCACTACCGCGATTGTGCCTGTTGCGACGCTTCCTTGATGGGCAGCAGTATCAATGCCCCTTGCCAAACCCGAAGTTATGATTTGCCCGCGCGCGCCAAGTTCTGCGGCTAGTTTATAGGCGAATTTCTTACCATTGATAGAGGCATTACGCGCGCCAACGATTGCTAAACATGATTTATTTAGCAGCGAGACATCTCCGATAACGCTTATGATAGGCGGCGCGTCATCGGTAGCGGTAAGGGAAAGCGGATATTCTTTGTCCGCATAAGTAACAATTCGCCCACCAAGCTTTTGCAGGGCTTTATACTCGCGCATTATGTCGCGTTCACTAGGGGATTGGAGAGGTTTTTTACGCCCTCCGCGTTTGGATAATTCGGGCAGCGCGTGCAATGCTTCACTTGCCGAGCCAAAACGCTCCACCAATTGATAGAAAGTTATCGGCCCGATATTATTGGTGCGAAAAAGCCTAAGAGCTGCAAGTTTTTCGCTTTCGGATGTTTCGGAAAGTAAATTATTTTGTTTGAATAACATCTTTCTTTCCTCCAATTTTTGGCTCTGTGCCTGCTACAATGCGCCCTATATTTTCTTTATGACGCACAAATACCAATAAAGTTATGAAAGCGCAAATCATCGCTGCTTCTTGCCCATATATAAGCAGAGTGACTATCGGCGCTATAGTTGCGGCAATAAGCGCGGCAAGTGATGATATTCTAAATATTGCAGCGGCAATTATCCACGCCGCAAATGCAGCTAAACCCGCATAAGGTACGGCGGCAAGCAATACTCCAAGGCTAGTCGCCACGCCTTTTCCGCCCTTGAATTTCAGCCATATAGGGAAACAATGACCGATAACCGCGCCTAACCCAATTACAAGAGCCATCAAATTCCCAAAGTAATGCGGGACTGCTGGATCATTGGCATTTATATCTATAAGTAGTAGAATTAAAATCGCGCCTTTTCCAGCATCAAGAATTAATGTAGCTATGGCTAGTTTTTTACTACCAGTGCGCAAAACATTAGTAGTGCCGATATTACCCGAGCCAATTTTGCGAATATCTTGCTTTGCAAAGAATTTTGTAAGCAATAGACCAAAGGGAATGGATCCTATGAAATACCCGATTACTAATAGAATTGGAGCCATAACTAAAAACATTATTACCCGCCCATCAATATATCTAAGATAGCCATGCGCGTAGGTATTCCGTTAGCTACTTGAGCTTTCATCATAGAGCGCGTAGGGTCGTCCGCAACCTCATCGGCAATTTCAACGCCCCTATTCATAGGGCCAGGATGCATTATGATTGCATCTGGCTTAGCATGTTTTAGGCGTTCCAACGTTAGACCATGATTATTGAAATAAGCTGCGTCACTTGGGATATCGCCCCTATCCATGCGCTCTTTTTGAATGCGAAGCATCATGACAACGTCCGCGCCGGCTATGCCATCTTCAAGATTATCGAAACACTTAATGCTCTCGCAAGGAAGTTTTTGCGGCATAAGAAATTCTGGTGCAACAAATCTTACATTTGCCCCCATTTTCGTAAGTAGCTTAGCATTAGAGCTAGCAACCCTACTATGGGCTACATCTCCGCAAATGGAAATGGTTAGACCTTCTAGTTTGCCTTTTTCTTGCATAATTGTAAGAGCGTCAAGCAAGGCTTGGGAAGGGTGCTCGCGCCAGCTATCACCTGCATTTATGACGGTGCAATCTACGCGATTAGCCACAAAATTTGGCGCGCCATACTCACTATGGCGGATAATAATAGCATCGGGCTGCATCGCGCTTAATGTGTCTATAGTATCGGAAAAGCTTTCGTCTTTGCTAAGGGCGCTTATGCTAGCGTTCCAGTTTACAACGCCAGCACCAAGGCGTTTTGCCGCAATATCAAATGATGTTAGCGTGCGCGTTGAGCTTTCAAAAAATAGTGTTAGAATTATTTTATTTTGCAGCTTATTGCGATCCCATCGCCCATCAACAAGCGCCCGCGCATAGTAATCCGCGCGGTTAATAATATCTTGAATTCCTTCAGGGGATAGCTCATCAATTCCAAGTAAATGCTTCATAATATAGTTATTAGCATTTGAAATTTGATAATGCCAACTATAATTATTCCGAAAATGAAAGCAGGGCCTGCGGGGATTGAAAGTTTTGATAGCTCAATTTTTTTATAACGCCCATATATAAAGCCATGAATTAATCCTGCAAATGCTCCAAGGCTTAAGGCAAGGAATATATACTCAAACCCTAGCCATGCGCCCGCTGCGCCCATCAATTTAACATCACCAAGCCCTAATGTGTCTTGTTTATATATTTTATTGGCAATATATCTGATGATTAACAATAATCCTGCACCTGATATAATTCCTAATAACATATCCAAGGGCGCAATAAATTGGAATTTATTTACAGCATGGAAAATTAGGCCGCTTAGAAAAAATCCAGCAACATATTTATTCGGCAATAATCTAGTTTTTAAATCTATAAGAAATAATAAAGCAAGAAATAATAAAGCGCTTGCCAGGCATGCAATAGTAATGATTATATCCATGCTGGATTTTATATCATATTTTATCTATTATTATCACATTGTTTATTGTTATTTGCTAATATTAGTGCGATTGGAGTTTAATATATGTCAGGTAAGCACAAGATATTAGTTGTTGAAGATAATGATTTTGTTCGTATGCAAATTTGTAAATTCTTAAATGATGATGGATATGACACTTTTGAGTCCAGTGACGGCGGTCAGGCTTTGGACGCTGTATCTAGCCAAAGCAACCTTGATCTTGCAATCGTTGATGTAAGGATGGAGCCTATAAATGGCTTTGATTTCATAAGAGCAATTCGTGGTGACAATATAGCAATGCCCGTTATTTTGGTAACAGGAGACGATAACCCTGACTTATTGGGTGAGGCCTCAAGGTTAGGTGTCGGCGCTATATTAAAAAAGCCTGTGCAAAAAGATCGGTTGATTAAAATTATTTCTCGCACTTTGCACTTGGGTAAACATTAATCTTAATGTTATGATTCGAAGAACTTATCTTTGGGTTGTATTCCTATGCGTTTTGTAAAATATAAATATATATGTTTGACTGCTTTGGCTCTTGCAGGGTCTTTTGTGGCGTCTTGCGCTCCTGTCGATGTTCCTGCTGCACGAAATTTATCTGTGCCATCACCTGCTCTTGCTGCTGGTAGGCAGGCATCTGTTAATGAAAGGCCTGATAGTGTTATTTACTTGCCGTTAGGCAGTGATGTTCTTGTTCCTAAATCTTCTCAGGTTGGAGGGGGGTTGCCAAATTCTATTGTTGGCCCTTTTGAGCTTCGTTCTGAAACTGTTGCTGGCGCTTTGCAATTAATTTTAGCTGATTACGAAATTCCGATGGCGTTTGAGACGGATGCGGGGTTTGAGCGCACGGTAACTGTTACCAACTTGCGCGGAGAGTTAAGTGATGTTGTCGGTAAAATATGCGGCTTGGCGGATTTGTACTGCTATTATGATGGTGGATTATTAACTGTTAAAGAAACACAGACTTTCACTGTGACCATCCCTCCTATTGGCGGAGATAGTGATGTGCTAGCAAGTATTGCTTCTGGTGTTAAGGCTATAACGGGCAGCACTCCAATAACCGAAAGCGCAACTCGCACTATTATATATGAGGCAACAAACAGAACTTCTGACCTTGTGGAAAGGTATTTTCAGCGCGTGCGTGCTAGTACCGCCTTGATTATATTTGAGGTTTATATTTGGGAAGTGTCGCTTAATAATGGAAACTCAGCAGGTATTGATTGGCAAGGCATTGGCAAGCTAGGTCGTTTTGCCTCTGGTATAGATATATCTGGCTCTACTGGCGCGGGGTTTAATCCTATTAGTATAGGTCTGCCTACGATGGGCGGAGTTTCTTTCGGCTCCGATGACGTGTTCAAGTTTATTTCTGAGTATGGCGCGGTTAAGACAATATCACAGCCGCAAATTACTGTTCTTTCTGGCGCTGAGGCTACTTTGCGCGCGGCTGATACCATCAATTATGTTTCTGCTTTAACGCGCACTATCACCACCAATGGTCAAACGGCAGTTTCTACTGAGGTTGCTACTGTTGACACTGGATTTACTTTAAAAATCGCTAGTAATTGGGATAATGCTACCGTATACGGGGCTATTGATATTAATTTGGATGAGTTTAAGGGCTTTAAGAGCTTTGATGCTGATGGCACGACGTTGCAATTACCTGAAACAACTGAGCGTGAGCTTTCAACACAAATCCGCATAAGACCAGGTGATTCGGTGCTAATTGCTGGTCTTGTGCGTGAAAGTGATGAGTTTGATAAGTCTGGCGCTGGCTTTGATTCGCCGTTTTTACCTATGTCACGCACTATTACTACATCAAATACAGAATTAGTCTTTTTGTTAAAGCCTCGCGTTATTGTTTATACATCCGATGCAGATGACGCACGCAAGGCGCAGAACGCTTACAATTCTAAGCCTGTTTCTCATGATGTTGTGAAGTATCCTTTAGTCGTAAAATCTGATTGATTCCCATTGACGTAAAACATATCAACTCATGACTATATTTTTTGTAAAAATATGTGTATAATATGATTCGGCATGCTTACATTCCTTGTGCCCTTTTAATATCTTAACTCTGTTCAGGGTAAAATCTCTTAGTTATGCATTCGCATTGTGTTAAAAATTTATCTTTATTTTTTACTGCCCTTATTATATTAGGTGGCAGTTTTCCTGCTTATGCCCAATATCCTGGTTTTGATGCACCTGGGACGCGCGTATCTGGCGGCGGGGCGGTTGGTCTTATTCCTGTGGAGGATAATATAGATGGCGGAACAGTTCCTATTGGCGCAACTTCACAAGTTGTAGTTTTGTTTCGGAATGAGGGCGCGCAGCCTGTTCAAACAGGTAAGATAAATCTTTATCCCTCATCTAATCTTTCTGCAAATGTTTCCTTAAATCAATGTAGCGCCGAGCTTCTGCCTTCTGGTGCGGAGTGCGCGGTTGCCATTTCAGTTAAGGGTTTGCAAGCTGGGGCATGGCGTTTGGAAATGCTTATGCTGCATAGCGGGCGTACGCGCCTTGTTACGGCTACTTTATCGGGGAGCATTGAATCAAATGGTGATTCTTCTGATTCGCTTTCTAGTGATATTGAAACTATTCCGTCGGAGCTTGATTTTGGCACTCTTGCTTCTGGTCAAACTATGGTTGAGCCTATTATCTTGCGCAATATCACTTCTAATGCGGTTAAAATATCCGATGTATTTATTAATTCATCGGAGCGCTCGGGCTATATAGTTGAATCGGATTGCTTAGAGCTTCAGGCGGGGCAGGCATGTATTGCTACTGTGACATGGGCGCCAAAGCAAAAAGGCCCTTCAACGGGGGTTTTAGTTGTTAAGCATAGCGGTGCAACAGGGCTTGCAAGTGTTTCTTTGTCGGGTGATTATTCTCCTGACGTTGTTAGTGGAGCAGATATATTTCCTGAAGAAGTACCAGGTAAGGGGCTTTTAGTGTCGTCACAAACTGAAATTCAGTTTGGCGCGAAGGTGTCTTCTGCATCTACTATCACTGTATCTTTGGTTAATACTGGGGATTCTTCTCTAACTCTTAATGACATAAAAATCTCGGGCTCTGATAATGGTGTTAGCATTAGTAATAGCGGCTGCGCGGCTGGCGTTGTCTTAGAGCCTGTGGAAGCTTGCCCGCTTACTTTGACATGGTCGCCAACTCGCATTGGTGCATTGCTTGATGATGTGCAGATTTTGCATGATGGCGCGCGCGGTATATTGGTTCTTCCTATTCGCGGCACGTCTCTTGATGTTGTTAGTCAGGATCAAAAGGCGATCGTTTTATCTAAATCTACGGTTACACATATTCTAGGAAGCGATGACATAAGCGCATCTAAAGTGGGTAATGATAAGCCCAGGCAACCTAGAAAACATAGCCAAAATCCTGTAGCTGCTAATACCAATGCTGTTAGCGCGCTTGATGGTCTAAAAATAACGTCTTTTTCTAAAAGACATGCAATTGTTAATGGTCCAGGTGGAAGTCGCTTAATTTCTAACAAAGAGCAAGTAATGTTTGGTGGAATTGTTTGGGATATAAATATTCAAGGCAACGGCATTGAGTTTGCAAATGGTGGTGATGTTGTTCTGCTTTTATTTGATAGGTCACTATCTTCTCTTAATAGAATTTCAGGGAAATTGCCACGCAATAGTTCGGCTTTATCTAGGGGTGGTTCAGCTTCACAGCAAAGGAACTCAATTTCGCAAACGCCCTCTTCTGGAGTGGTAAGCCAGTATTAAGGTAGTTAAGTAGTTAAATGACAGATACAGAAAAAGCGTCAGATTTAAAAAGTGAAGGTCGTTCGGAAAAAATCATTCAAGAACGCTCTTTAAAACGTAGGCGCGCGCGCCTAAATGAAGGACGTGATCGTTACCTTGATATGGTGCAGCGTGAGCGCGCGCTCATGCTTGAGCAAGGTGTTGCTCGCTCAACCGAGCAGCTTTTAGATATGGCTGGAGCAGCGGTTATATCTGATCTTGATGATGAAACAATCAAAGATAGAGCAACAGGTGATCAGCTGCGCGCGGTGCTTCCCGTGCAGTCTTGGCTTCCTTTAGGTGTTCATCTTATTTCACTAAGGGACAGTGCATTGCACATTGCTTCTTTGCATGAAATGAATGACAAGCAAATTGATACATTAATTTCTATATCTAATCGAAGTGGCTTTCATGTTACATCTGTAGAAATAGAAATTTGGGATCGTAAGGAGCTTAGTGATACTTTGCGCTCTGTCCATGATTTGTCGGCTGATCGTTGCGAGAAAACATTATCTCTATGGATTGCTGATATAGATAATGGTTTATTCCTAAACCAATTTCAGCGTGATCTTATGGCGGAAGCTTTGCAAATGCGAGCTTCTGATATTCACCTTGTTCAAGATAATAATCCTGATGCGCCTAACTGGATACAATACCGAATTGATGGTGATTTAATTCCTATGCATTTATTGCCCGCGGACGCGATGGCGCGTTTGACTACTTTGCTTAAACGTGATGCTGGAATGAATTTTGGTGATCGCGTTACGCCAAAAGACGGGCGTTTTGGATTTCAATGGCAAGGTCGCGCTATTGATGTTCGCGTTGCTGCAGGGCCTCAGGCTCAAGATGGCGAAAAGCTAACATTGCGCTTACTTGATCGTGCCGCTCTTAAAGGGTTTGATGATTTATTTCGCCGTCATGAAGATGTTGCGGATTATTTATCCAAATTGCTATCGCCTGAGATAAAAGGCGGTGGCGGCTTGATACTTCTATCAGGCCCTACTGGTTCTGGTAAAACCACAACACTATATGCATGTGTGCAGCAGATTGATCGCCGTCGCAGGCATGTTTTAACCATTGAAGATCCGATTGAATATGAGCTTCGTTATGCAACGCAATGGCAGGTGCGCCCTGATATGGCAGGCGGAGGCTTTGCCGATCTTATTCGCGCGGCTATGCGTCATGATCCTGATTATATTGTTATTGGTGAGATGCGTGATGGTGATACGGTTGAAACGTCGCTTCGCGCCGCCGAATCTGGACATACGGTTATCTCAACAGTCCATGCTGATACAGCTTTGCAAACTTTTGAGCGTTTGCGCTCTTTAATGCCATCAGAGCGGGAGCGCTCTTCTACCTATACGCTAGCCCAGCAAGTTGGAGCAATTTTAAATCAGCGCCTTGTTAGAACTCTTTGTCAGGGCTGCGCTCATAAAGTTAAAGCATCTGAATTTCTTGATGATCATGCGATTGAGCAGCTTGGGATTGATCCTTGTTCTATGGTGCGTAAGCATAACACTAATGGCTGTGATCTTTGCGGGCGCACGGGTATTTCTGGAAGAACATTGCTGCTTGATGCACTACTTATCACTTTGGGCGCGGGGCAGCGTAATAGTGTTTATGAAGCTTTGATAGGTAATGTTAATGACATACTTAAAGAAGATGGGATTATTGTTCATACTCGCAGAGAAGGTCTGGTCGACCTTGTCTTATCGGGGTTAGTTGATCCTATCGCTGCTATATCCCATCTTGAGGAGTGATATGTTATGCAGCAATGGATGGCAGAAATAGCTTACGAAACAACATCTGGCCCTAAAAAGTCCACCGAGACATTTTATTTGCCCACTATTGAAGATGTACGCGATGCTGTTACTAAAAAAGGTGGTTATGTCCTTAATATAAGACCATATTCAAGATCATCACTAGAGCGTCTTTTGGCGCGTTCAACTTGGTGGCAAGTGCAGCTATTGCGCGGAATACAATTTAGAGCAACATCAACTCCTCCCGGAGTTGCGCTTTGGAAGATTATTCAAGCCGAAACAAATCCCCGTCGTCAAAATATTCTAGCTCCGGCTCGTGAAGCACTATCACGGGGTTTGGGCGTTATTGATGCATTGAAGGCTTTAAATATTTTTGATCATGGAACGCTTGCTATTTTATCTGGATCAGAGCGTGCAAATAGGCTTGTAGAAGGTATTCCGCATGCTATTCAATCAATCACACAAAAACGTAAAAATACTCGCGCTATTGTTGGGACTATGTCATGGCTTGCCTTCGATGTATTTACTATTGTGACTTCTCTTTGGGCTGGTAAGGACATGATCCTTGGGTGGTTTAGAAACAATGAGCCAACCGAGGCGGCAGAGCGGGCTAAGTTTAATGACGTTGTTAATAATCTTGAGCTTGTATGGGATGTGCTTATATGGAGTTCAGTTGCTTCTGGAGTGTTCATGGCATGGTGTGTGTTTTCCTTTTGGGTAAATCGCGGTAAGAGGGATTGGTCAACGGCAAGGGTCGTTCGAAAAATACCCCTTATAGGATCTTACTTACGTGATTTGGCTTTTGCTGATTCGATGATGGCAGCATCTAGAATGCTTATTGGGCGCGTTCCTATTGATAATACATTAGAGCAATCAGCCGAGGCTTCCTCATCCCCTGAAGTTGCGGCTTATTGGTTGGAAGCAGCCCATAATCTTGGGCGCGGGGTTGGTTTGGGTGCTGCGCTTGATCGCGAACCGTTAACACGTAGTGAGCGCCTTGAAATTGCGGGGTTGTCTGATTTGGGACAAGTTGCTACAGTGATGGAGTCTATCGCTGAAATGCGTAGTGCCTCGGCTAGAACTAGGCATAAGTTTATTATTTGGATCGCCTTTGCTATGACAGGGGTGTTTTTAGTAATAGCATTTGGTAGTGCTATTTATGCCTTAACAGTTATGAATATGAGCATGGATTCCATGATGGGTGGTCTTATGCAAGGAGCGGTGTAGTTGTCAGTTGTTAAAAATGAAAATGATGAAGTTAAAAATGCACCCGCCCCACGCGCGGGTTTGTTGGATATACTTGCTGGTGAAGTAAAAGACTTCAACTATAATTTAAAGCCTTACCTTCCCAATGATATAATTGGTGGGTCTTTACCACAAGTTTCAGGTTCTGAGGATGAGGCTGTTTGGAACGCTGCTTCCCAAGCTTGCGGCACTGAAAAAATACATTATGTGTATTCTGTTGCGGATGGAAGAGTGTGGTATTTGGCATGTCCTTCTGCTTCTTTGGCATCAAATCCTGATAGTTGGTGTCCTCTTGCCGCTGCTCTTCCAGGTAATAGTGAATATTGGGATAAAGAGACCGTCTATATTTATGAGCGTGAAGCCATTGCTTCAGCGTTAAGGTGGGATCCTGAAACTGGGAGGATGCAAGTGTTTTTGGGTGCAGCTCGGACTATATTGCCGCGAATTCAAAGCATGGATGCTAATTTTGTTACTATAAATCCTGATACGGCAACGATTGTTCCGTGGCGCAATCGTATGCTTAGGACTGAAAAATTATCGCGCGCAGTAATACGCATGCTTATTTTTTCAGGTTTGTTTGTTAATTTTCTAGCGGCCCTTGTTTTAATAGCAAGTCTTGTATCTATAAGCTTTGTTAACCGTGATTTGGTTAAGGTTAAGGAAAACACAGATAAAGCTGCCCTTGAGCTTGTTCAAAACGCTGCCAATGTGATGCAAAGTGATTCTATTAAACATATGGTTAGGGTGCAGCAACTTCTTGATAAAGTTGCTCTATCTAATGGTTATCTTGTTAGTTATGAAGTTTCTGGTAAAAGAGTTGAGTGGAGCGCAATTGTTCCGCAAGGGTTGGCTAGCACATTTGTAAGTGATGCAACTTTTAGGGTTATTGAAGCAGGCAGGTCTAGAACCTTTGCGCCAAAAGTAGTCGGAGCAGAAAAAGGCGATAATGTTAGAATCAAGGGTAAACGTTAAACTCATGATGACTTTATTATATGATTTAGGAGAATTATTGTGCAGTTAAAAGAGCCTAAAAGTTTTGACTGGAAATCACTAAATAAATTCCTTAGCCCTAAAGCTATGGATGATATGAATGATTTCCTTGAAAAACTACCGCAAAATACCAGCAAATCTCTTTTGATTATAACTGCAGTTATATGGGGGGGGGCGGCAGCTCTTGGCTTATATACTACAATTAAAATGCAAGAGTTCTCGGAAATATCAACTAAGTATGATGAGGCTAAGGCTCTTTTGCCAGCCGTCCCTAAGATAAAGGACAAAGCTGTTACCTCACGTGAGGTTCAATTCTTTGTGGATGAGTTACAAAAAATATATAAAGGGCTTGAAATAAAGGGAAATTCATCCAATATTATAATACGGGCTAAGTCCACATCATTGTTTGGTCAGTTTCGTGAATCTATTGGACATGTTCAAAATGGTGGTTTAGGTTGGCGTGTTGATGTTGAGCGTTTATGTGTTGGTAGAGAATGTAAGCAATACCCTCTTTCAGCATCATTAAAAATTAGCACAGTTTCTGTAGAAAAAAATTGATTATTTTATTGTTAAATAAGGAATAATGTTTTGAGTATGTTTAATAAAAATTCTAACGAAGACGGAAATGTGCTATTTTTGATTTTAATCGCAGTAGCTCTTTTTGCGGCTCTTTCCTACGCAGTAACGTCATCAACTCGCTCTAGTGGAGGTAATCCTAGCAGTGAAACTAATCTGATTAGCAGCGCACAAATTACGCAATATCCAGCATCGGTTAGCACTGCTATATTCCGCGCGATAGTTTCTGGCACAGCTGTTAGTGAGATTAGATTTAATAGGCCATCTGAATTTGCAACACTGGATTCAACCGCCATTGGTGTATTCCATCCTTCTGGCGGCGGCGCTACATATAATCCTGCGCCTGCTGATATTATGGTTTCAGGCAGTGCAGGGCAATGGGTGTTTAATGGTGGGTTAGAAGTTCCTGATATAGGAATTGCGGGCGCTGGTGGTAATGATATTATTGCTTACTTGGTTGGTGTTAAGCAATCTATCTGCTCTAAGATAAATGAGGAGCATGGGCTTGGTACGGCTATTCCTGTGCTGGACGCTGATCGTTCGGCTTTATATACCACGCGTATGTATGATGATGGATCTTCTGATTACGTTTTGCCGACAGGAAATCAGGCAGATATAACTGATGGCTCGGGTGCTTTTGATGGTCAGCCATTTGGCTGTTTCCAAAATGCTGGCGGTGGTGACTATGTTTACTACCATGTCGTTGTGGAAAGATAATAATGGCATTTAAAAGTGCAGAAAATGATATGAAAGAGCGTGGAAGTGCCCTTGTCTATATTTTAATAGCAATAGCACTGCTTGCTGCATTAACGGTTACATTCATGCAGCCGTCATCTCAACAAACATCATCACAAAGTAGCTTTCGCAGTATTTCAAAAATCAAAAGTCAGATTTCTATAATTCGTTCCGCTATCCAAGAATGTGTTTTGTCTTACAAAAAAGGTGATATATCTATTGATATTTCTGGATCAGGAACAGATCCAAATGCGCGCCGCAATTTTCCTATAAAGCCAAACTCCACCCATTTTGGTGCTGCAACAATAGGGCCTACCGCTGGTCGCCTTGTTAGAGATATAAGATGCCCCGGTAATCCCGGTAATAGTGATGAAAACCATGAAAAGATTTTTGGTGGCACATCTGGCAAGTTTTTATCAGCCGCGCCCGATTTATTTGATGATTGGCGTTATTATAATGGTAGAGATGGTATTTTCTTTTGGACTAGAACTAATAAGACGGATGCTTTTATTGGAACAGCCTTGCAAAAACTTGATGATCAATTTGGTGAATGTGAGGCAGATATTATTGATGCAACCTCCTCGGCGATTGATCTTGATAGCGATAGCCCAGCAGAAGTTCAATGTGAGAGCGGCTATACATGTTTTCGCATTAGAATGACAATAAATAGCACAGCGGAATATAACGGCGATAGTGACGGCGAAGAGGCATCTTGCCCGTAGACATTAGACAAAATAGGTCAACTATAGTACTTTAGAATAAGAAAGAAGCATGTTGTACTTTTGCATGACTTATCAAACACCCCACAGGATTGCCATTTTATCCTTCATAGAAAATGGTGGAAGTAAGGTTGAAGCTTAAAGATATTGTTCTAAACCTCCGCCAAAAACACGGTCATGCGATGCTACCGTTACCGCCTTATTCCCCTGATTTCAAGCCCACAAACATGACGTCATGAAACTGAATTTAATACTATTTAGGGTCATAAGCTAGGTGAATCACAGTCTTCCGCGGTCAAGGTTTTATCTGGATTGGTTTTAATGCAGGGGTTGACCTTAGGGGGCTGGGTCGTGTCTTTTAAAGTTGTATCATCAGGATTTTGCTCAAGCGGTTCGTTGCTTTGGTTTGCAAACAGGGATGTTAATGTAAGAAGAGAGAATAAAACTGCGACTAAAGCGTAATGAGTAGGTTTTTCTTCGTTTTTATGTTCAGATTGCTTAATTGTGTTATTTGACATTATATTCTACTTCTCAATTGTCATCTCATGTGGATTATACATAAGCCATTGAAGTATGTCAAATGTTATATCTATTATTTCAAGGATTTTGCGACGGGGGCGGTAAATAAGCTCTATTCTGCGGAGTAAGTTTTTGCATTATAAATATAGAGTGAAATGGTAATTTGTACGTTATGGTCTTTTTCACATGATCTATGATAGTTAGAACTGCCTCAAAACTTCAATATCCCCCTTAATCAGATCAAATCCCTCTATAATATCTTTTACTAAGTCGCTGCAATCCTTGCCTTCCCCTGCATCATCTTGAAGTTTTGAGGCAAGATCACCCAATTTATTGCAACAAGCAGAGCGCGCACCCCCTTTAAGGCTGTGACCTAGTTCTGATAGCTCATGATGATTTTTTTCAGTCTTTATGTTTGCAATTAACGGCGCAGTCATATCAACAAACATTTCCATCATTTCAATAGTATTTTCATCTATTGCGCCGATATTAGCAATTAAGCAAGCCCGATTAATTGGTCGTGATTCATCATTGTTTGATTCAGGCTTATCATCTGGTGTTTTTAAGTTACTTTCATCTAGTAGTCGCCACCTGATAAGAAGCCCGCGGAGCTGCCCTAAAGATACAGGCTTTAGCAAGCATTCATCAAATCCATGGCTGGTATAAGTTTCGCGCTGTGACATTTGTACATCAGCGGTTAGTACGACTATAGGAAAGTGCTTATCCGTGTTTTCTTCCCTACCCCTAAGGGTTTTTGTAAGCTGATACCCATCCATTTCGGGCATATGCAAATCAGTAAATAATATGCCGTACCTTCCAGTCTCAAGAGCTTCTAATGCTTTTTTTCCGTTTGTTGCAAAATCAGCAACAACGCCGAGCTTATCAAGTTGGCGTTTAAGAATGTCGCGCACACTTGGCGTATCTTCGGCAATTAAAAGGCGCGTAGGACCTTCAATAGTGCCAATATTTTGACGAGCTGAGTTTTTAACCGCCTCCCCAAGACCAGCTCTACTTGCTGGTTTCGTTAGGTAAGCCGCGCCTAATGAATTAAGGCTGTGCGATAAGCCGATATCATCGCGCACCGTGTACATCACAATCCCCATGAATGGGCGAAATGACTGTATCTCGCGTATAAGATCAATCCCTAGCCCATCGGGCAAGCCTTGGTCAATAACCGCAACATCATAAGGGTGAGCTTTAGCAAGCCTTAGTCCTTCGGCATAAGTCGCGCAACTCTCTACTTTTGCCCCCATAGAGCGCAAAGATGTGAGTATCTCCTTTGCTCCTTGCGGGTGATCTTCTACGGATAATACAGAAATCCCCACTAAATCAGGAAGTTCTACCGTATTTTCATCAGTGCTTACCTCTTCGGTTGGGATTTCAAACCAAAAATTTGAGCCTTGACCTTCTATGCTTGTAACTCCGATATCACCATCCATTAGCTCCACTAATTTCTTGGCAATGGATAGCCCAAGCCCCGTTCCACCATATTTACGAGATGTTGTGTTATCTGCTTGTGTAAAAGATTGGAATAATTTGTCACATACTTCCTCGCTCATCCCTATGCCAGAATCGATCACTTCAAACCGTAAAACCAGACCATTTTCAGGTTTTTCTATATGCCGAGCATTGGTGCTAACGTGAACTGTGACCTTGCCCTCATGGGTGAATTTCAAAGCATTACCGCATAAATTAATCAATATTTGGCGAAGACGTTTGGGATCTCCCTTAACAACGAAAGGAACGTCAGAGCCGATATCATCAATCAATTCCACATGCGCGCCGCGCACCTTAACCGATAGAGCCTCAATCATACCGCGCACTAATAAGCGCAATGGAACTTCTAATATATCAAGCTCCATAGCGTCCGCATCCATTTTAGCTACATCTAAGACATCATCAAGTATTTCGAGCAAAGAGCTAGACGCGCTTTGCGCCGTTTTCACCATTGACGCTATATTCTCACTTGGATTTTCAAGAGCGATTAGCTCTAGCAAGCCATAGATGGTTTGCATGGGCGTTCGTATTTCATGGCTCATAGTCGCCAAGAAATTTGATTTTTGAGCGGCGATAGCGTCCGCTTGCGCGACTGCTTTTTCTAGCTCTTCTACTGTTTTATTTGGTTTTTTATATGTCATGATTTTTCAAAAGAATGCTTGCTATTGACGTGACTTTTAGACTATCACAGATCACTCTATACCAATAGGCATGAATTTATCAGGAGCATAAAATGGGTTATAAAGTCGCAGTAGTCGGAGCAACAGGAAATGTTGGTAGTGAAATGCTTAATATCTTGCATGAGCGCGAGTTTCCCGTAAGTGATGTAATCGCACTTGCCTCCGAGCGTTCAATAGGCAAGGAAGTGTCATTTGGTGATAAAAACCTTAAAGTTCAAGACCTTGCCAAATTCGACTTTAAAGGCATTGATATTGTTTTGTCTTCTCCAGGCGGTGCGGTGTCTGCTAAATACTCCCCCATAGCTGCAAAAGCTGGCGCGGTTGTTATTGACAATACCAGCCATTTCCGCATGTTTCCTGACGTTCCATTGATAGTTCCCGAAGTAAACCCTGAGGCTATCAAAGGTCACACTAAGAGTGGGATTATTGCTAACCCGAATTGCTCAACCATACAAATGGTGGTTGCGCTTAAACCATTGCATGACGCTGCCAAAATCAAGCGTGTAGTGGTAAGCACTTATCAATCTGTGTCAGGTTCAGGGCGCGAGGCAATGGACGAGCTGTTTAACCAGACAAAGAGCGTTTACATGAATAATACTGCGCCTCCCGCTTTTTATCCAAAGCAAATCGCCTTTAACGCCATTCCGCAAATAGATGTGTTCATGGATGATGGCATGACTAAAGAGGAATGGAAAATGGTAGTCGAGACCAAAAAAATCCTTGGCTCATCTATTAAGGTTTGCGCGTCATGTGTGCGCATTCCAGTATTTGTTGGTCACGCTGAAATGGTTAATGTTGAGCTTGAAAATGAGTTTTCAGCTGCCGAGGCTAGGGCTGCTATGCGCGAGTTCGAAGGGATTACCGTTGTTGATCTCGATAATGAAGAGCTGGAATATGTCACTCAACAAGAAGTTCAAGGCGAAGATGATGTATATGTATCACGCATTCGCGAGGATATAAGCGTTGATAATGGGCTTAATTTTTGGTGCGTATCTGATAACCTGCGCAAAGGCGCAGCATTAAACACAATTCAGATTGCAGAATTACTTATAAAAAGTAAGTAATTAATTATTAACCTTATTGATATATGGTTATTTCAGATATTAATTTAAGGAGATAATATTATGGGTTTTGATTTAGGTAGTGTTGGTGGTTGGCTTGAAAAAGGTAAGGATCTTACAGAGGCATTTACAAAAGTTAAAGATGCTGCAGATGACCCTAAAGTTAAGGCTGGATGGAACGATCAGATGATCAACCATCACCTGCGCCAAGTTGAAAATAGATTAGAAGATGAAGTTAAGCCAGATGACATTAACATAAGCGCAACGTCTAAATCAGAGCTTGGTGAGTTTATTCAAAAAGGCTTGGTGGCAATGGGACATAATATTACAGCAGATGGCTTTGCGGGCGCTGGAACTGTTGCTGCCCTTAATACTGCTTTAATGGATAAAATGGAAAGTGAATCAGGTAATAAATCCGTTTTTGGGATGGGCGCAGATAAGTTTGAAGACTTAACAGAAATTGATGATATAACCCAGCTAAGTGGACGTCATCTTCAAGCTTTGGTTAATGAACTACGAGAGCGTGAGATATTAACTGCAGATACCCCAGAAATGTTGGTAGAGCTAGGACAAGCATTGCGAGATATAGATAATGATGAATTTCAAGAAATCGCAAATGATTTTGCTCCTAAACCAGAGGAGATCCCTGCTACGAACCTTGAAGTAGATCATAATTCAGCCCCTACTGCCGTACATTAACAATGCATAGGGACAATTATTCTAACTAAATTATGGCTCTTTTTAAGTTAGGGTTGCCAAACATGCCACATAGTTTTAGCATTGCATTCGGTATGTAATTCTAAAATTAAAGAGGCTTTCAATTATGCAACCAGTGCAACGACCATTATCCCCACATTTGCAAATATATAAGCTTCCATTGACTGCTCTAATGTCTATAACTCACCGTATAACGGGCGTTAGCCTTGCTATTGGAACTTTGCTGATTGCTGCATTTTTCATTGCCTCGGCAAGTGGTGAGGCTCATTATAACTTTGTCATGAGCTTAGCAACTAGCGCGATTGGGCAAATAATTTTGTTCTTATGGTCGGCGGCGCTCTACTTTCATATGTGCAATGGTATTCGCCATATGTTTTTTGATACGGGCAAGCTACTTGATAAGAAAAAAGCAATGCGCTCTAATTACTATGTGATTGCGGGAGCAATTATTTTAACGGCTGTCACTTGGATTTTAGCGAGGTAGAAAATAAATGTCTAAAGATAATGATCTATATGTTGCTCCACTCAAAAAAGCCAAGGGGCTTGGCTCTGCCCACACAGGCACTCACCATTGGATGATGCAAAAGATTACAGCACTTGCGCAAATCCCGCTTGTTATTTGGCTTATATGGTCAATTATAAGCCTGCAAGGCGTGAGCTATGTGGAGTTTAGCGCATGGCTTGGACAACCAATTAACGCTATATTAATGATAATTTTAGTTTGCTCTGTAATGCTGCATGCCAAGCTCGGCACTCAAGTAGTCGTTGAAGATTATATAACTAATGAACCCCTTAAAATGGCTAAACTCATATGCCATAAGATATTATTCTTTGCCATGGGCGTAGCAATTATTTTCAGTATTCTAAAAATATCTTTCGGGGGTTAAGTTAGTTATGGAGTGTAAATAAATGGAATCGCAAATTAGCAAAGTCGCAAAGTTTACGGTGGTGGATTTTAAAACTGAGGTTTTAGCAACTCAAATCGTTGACTCTGCATTTAAAGTCCATGAATATTTTGGCTCATAATTAAGAATGGAATAGTTAGAATTATTAATGATCGCTTTGAGCCTTAGAGGCTTTGCGATGAAAATTAAAGGAATATAAAACAAAATGACAGATTCTTACGAAATTATAGACCATGAATTTGACGTAGTAGTAGTTGGCGCTGGTGGCGCTGGCTTGCGCGCTGGGCTGGGATGCGCGGAAAAGGGACTTAATACTGCCATTATATCCAAGGTTTTTCCAACGCGCTCGCATACAGTGGCGGCGCAGGGCGGTATATCTGCGGCTCTTGGTAATATGGGTGAGGATTGCTGGCAGTTTCATATGTATGACACGGTCAAGGGCAGTGACTGGCTCGGCGATCAGGATGCTATTGAGTATATGTGCCGTGAGGCTATCCCCGCGATTATTGAGCTTGAACATTACGGAGTGCCATTCTCGCGCACGGCGGCGGGCAAAATATATCAACGTGCATTTGGCGGCATGACAACTCATTTCGGCAAAGGAACGGCGCAGCGCACTTGCGCGGCGGCTGACCGCACAGGTCATGCAATTTTGCATACTTTATATACGCAAGCATTAAAACATGACGCGCAGTTCTTTATTGAGTATTTCGCGCTTGATCTGATAATGAGTGATGACGGGCAATGCATAGGCGTTATGGCTTGGGATTTAGACACAGGCACGCTGCACCGATTCCGCGCTCATGAAGTTATATTGGCAACGGGCGGATATGGGCGTACTTACCTTTCTTGTACCTCGGCTCATACCTGCACTGGTGATGGTAATGCTATGGTGCTTCGCGCCGGCTTGCCCTTGCAAGATATGGAGTTCACGCAGTTTCATCCAACGGGAATATATGGCGCGGGCTGCTTGATTACCGAAGGCGTGCGCGGTGAAGGCGGGTATCTCACCAATTCAGAAGGCGAGAGATTTATGGAGCGCTATGCCCCTTCTGCCAAGGACTTAGCTAGCCGCGATGTTGTCTCGCGCTCTATGATTGAGGAGATTAACGCTGGGCGCGGAGTGGGCGAGCATAAAGACCATCTATATCTTAACCTTATGCATTTAGAGCCGGAGGTTATCGGCAAGCGCCTGCCAGGGATTGCGGAAAGCGCGCGTATATTTGCTGGCGTTGATGTTACTCGTGAGCCTATCCCCGTGCTTCCGACTGTGCATTATAATATGGGCGGGATACCGACAAATTATATGGCAGAAGTTTTGCGCCCAACTAAGCGCGATCCAAACGCCGTTGTTGCTGGGCTTATGGCTATTGGTGAGGCGGCTTGCGTTTCTGTGCATGGAGCAAACCGCCTTGGCTCTAACTCGTTACTTGATCTTGTGGTCTTTGGCAGGGCTGCTGCTAATAGAGCTGCAGAAGTCGTCGTAGCGGGGGCAGCTCATAAACCATGCGGCGCGGATGATGGCTCTAAAGCTATTGCTAGGCTGGATCACTATCGTAATTCGAATGGCGGGACTTCTACCGCGAAGCTTCGCGATCAAATGCAACGCACAATGCAAACCCATGCGCCCGTTTTCCGAAATGGCAACAGCATGAATGAAGGCGTTGGCAAGATTAATGAATGTTTTGCTGCCAAGGTTGATATCGGAATTAAAGACCGCTCTATGATTTTCAACACTGACCTTGTCGAGGCGTTAGAGCTTGATAATCTGCTCTCGCAAGCAGTGGTTTCTATGCACGCCGCCGCAAACCGCGAAGAATCACGCGGGGCGCATGCTCGTGATGATTTTCCCGATCGTGATGATGTTAAATGGATGAAACATACGGTGATTGCAATTGATGAAAAGGGTAACAGCGATATTTCCTACCGCCCCGTTATCATGGAAACTCTAACCGATGAAATAGACCCCATTCCACCCAAGAAAAGGGTTTATTAGTGTGATGAGAGATTGCCAACCTATACAAGAAGACTTAATTAACATTGCTTATGCGCAATGTTTTCAGGACAGCCTTAAAGAAAATCTTCCACTATCAGGATATAAATTTATTGATCTTTTTGCTGGAATTGGTGGCATTAGAAAGCCTTTTGATGAATTAGGGGCACAATGTGTATTTTCTTCTGAATGGGATAAATATGCTGGGCAAACATATGCGGCTAATTATGGTGAAATTCCCCATGGTGATATAACAAAAATAGATGAAAATCACATTCCGTCTTTTGATATTTTATTAGCAGGATTCCCATGCCAACCTTTTTCTAATGCTGGGCATAAAAAAGGGTTTGATGATACAAGGGGAACTTTATTCTTTGATATTTGCCGTATTGTAAAACTCCATAAACCAAAAATTCTTTTTTTAGAAAATGTAAAAGGCTTCAAAGGACACAATAAAGGTAAAACATTTTCAGTTGTTAAAGAAAAACTTGAAGAACTTGGTTATCATATTTATACAGAAATCTTAAATGCTAAGAATTTTGGTGTACCTCAAAACAGAGAGCGCATATATATTATTGCTTTTAGAGATGATATAGAATTTTCATTCCCTATTCCATGTTGTAAAAAAGTAAAGGTCGGTGATATTTTATCTAAAAATCATGTTGATGATAAATATACTATCTCTAATAAATTATGGGCAGGACACAAGCGAAGAAAGCTTGAGCACAGAGCAAAAGGAAATGGCTTTGGATATTCTATTTTTAATCATGATTCGGGATATACAAGCACTATTTCCGCGCGGTATTATAAAGATGGTTCAGAAATTCTTATTGAACAAAAAGACAAAAATCCTCGTAAATTAACACCAAGGGAGGCTGCAAGGCTACAGGGTTTTCCTGATGATTTTATTATTCCTGTAAGTGATACCCAAGCATATAAGCAATTTGGAAATAGCGTTGCTGTTCCAGTTATAAGAGCAGTAGCAAAGAAAATATGTGAAGCTGTAGGGAAATGAACAATGAAATTCGAAAAACTTACCATTGTAGATGATAAATTTGACTTAAATTTAAAATTTTATTATTGGCTCAAACACCTCGTCAAAACCAGCCTATCAGATAAGCAAGCAAACACACTTTTATCAAACTTACTCTTAAGCCAGCAGTTATCAGAGCAACTATCTGTATTGGACACATATTCTAAAAATATCAAAGGCAAGTTAAAATCAGAGAATTTCTATAAACTTATTGCCAATATTCATAGCCAAATAGATATGGATGTTTTTATCTTTAGCTTAAAACTTTACATGATAAAAGACCTGCTTCTAGCTGAAGCGAAAATGAAGAATATGATTGATACTGAAGCGATGTCTACTATGGATCCATTATCTTTAGCTTATGACGAAAAATCCTTATATAGTCCGTATTCTACAAGGGTAAATGGCGCACTACTATCATTATTATTTTTTGAAAAACTAGAAAATGGTGACACAAACTTACTATCTCAAGATTCCCACGATTATATACAAAGGCTTTCAAAAGAAGCAATACGCTTACAAAAAATAGGCATAGAGCCAAATCAAATTTTTATGCTTATGTTTTCAGAGAGTGTAAATCAATCAATTATTTCTGATTCTGGCAGTAATTATGAAGAACGTATTTTTAGTGTTTTAGTAAAAGCAGGAATTCCAGAAGACTGCATACAAAAAATACATGATAAAAATGATAAAAGCACCGAATTTGACTTGTTTTTTGAATTAGAAGGGCGCACCTATGGAATAGGCGCAAAAAGAACTCTTAGAGAGCGATATAAGCAATTTATTAAAACATCTTTAAGCAGTGACATTGATGTGATGATAGAAATAACGTTAGGATTAGATTTAAATGAAGAAAAAGCAAAAATAATTCTAGGGCATAATACTAAAATATTTGTTGCGGATGAAATTTATAACACACGCACTTTTTTACAAAAATTGAGCGGAGTATATTCGGTTAAAAATTTAACAATAGATATTTTAAAGCAACTTTAAAATTATAAAAGGCAGGTAATAATGGCTGAATTTACACTTCCAAAGAACTCAACAATCCAAAAGGGGCAGAAAATTGATGCTTCAAATGGCGGCGAGAATACAAAGACATTCACGATTTATCGTTGGTCACCCGATGATAAGGATGAAAATGGCGAGGTGAAAAATCCGCGCCTTGATGAGGTTAAGATTGACCTTGATAAATGCGGGCCTATGGTTTTGGACGCTCTGCTTTATATAAAGGATAATGTCGATAGCACGCTTACGCTGCGCCGATCATGCCGTGAGGGGATATGCGGCTCTTGCGCGATGAATATTGACGGTACAAATACGCTTGCTTGCACCAAAGATATTGGCGATGTGAAAGGCGATGTGAAAATAACTCCTCTGCCACATATGCCCGTTATCAAGGATTTAGTGCCTGACCTTAACCATATCTACGCGCAATATAGCTCTATCCAGCCATGGCTTAGATCAGATAGCCCGCCGCCAAGCCGTGAACGTTTGCAATCTGAAGATGACGCGCTTGTGCTAAACGGCTCAGACGGACATGGACCTGCGGCTTGCATTTTGTGCTTTTGCTGCTCTACTAGCTGCCCGTCATATTGGTGGAACTCGGATAAATTTATGGGCCCTGCGGTATTGCTACAAGCTTATCGCTGGATAGCCGATAGCCGCGATGATGCAACGGGCGAGCGCCTCGACCAATTAGAAGATCCATTCCGTTTGTATCGCTGTCATACTATTATGAATTGCACAAATACTTGCCCCAAAGGTCTAAACCCCGCCAAGGCAATTGCCGAGATCAAAAAAATGATGGTGGCCCGTAGCTAGCTTTATCCAAACAACAAGCCTGTAATGTTTGCCTTTAATATTAAAACCCGTGCGACCATTTTGTAAAACATCGTTCCAATACCAATACCAATAAGACTGTGTTTTCGGCAGCATTAATGCTACGCTTTGTATTTGCGGGTAATTTTAATATTAAGGATTTTATCGGATGAGTGATTATAAATCTCCAATATGGCATCCATATACCCAGCATGCCATAGCGCCTGAAGCAATCCATATTGACCGCGCGGCGGGGGCTTACCTATTCGCGCGTGGCAGTGATGATGGCGGCGACCCTGAAGATGAGCGATGTATCATTGATGCAATTTCAAGCTGGTGGGTTATATCTCACGGGCATTGCCACCCTGATATTGTCCGCGCTGTACAATTCCAAGCGGCTAAATGCGATCAGGTTATATTTTCAGGCTTTACCCATGATCCCGCCGAAGAGCTTGCGGAAAAGCTTATTAATGTGACAGGTGAAAATCTAAGTAACGTGTTTTTCTCTGATAGTGGCTCTACTGCCGTGGAAGTTGCTCTTAAAATGGCGATAGGATTTTGGGAGCAAACGGGCAAGCCGCGCAGAAAAATTATTGCGCTAGATGGCGGTTATCACGGCGATACGTTCGGCACTATGTCAGTTGGTGGGCGCAGCATTTACCACAAATTATATGAGCCATATATGTTTGAGGTAGAGCATATTCCTTTCCCCGAAGAGGGCAGGGAATCAGAATGTTTTGACGCGCTTGAAAAAATATTAAATGAAAATAATGATGATATAGCCGCATTTATTTTCGAGCCATTATTGCAAGGCGCAGGCGGAATGCGAATTTACTCACCCGATGTTTTGAAAACCATGGCTGATATGTGCAGAGCGCAAGATATATTGCTAATCGCTGATGAGGTTATGACGGGCTTTGGACGCACTGGAACGCTATTTGCGTGCGAGCAAGCTAATCTAACTCCCGATCTAATGTGTTTATCAAAGGGACTTACGGGAGGATTTCTACCGCTTGGCGCAACTTTATGCAGCGCGGATATATACAAGGCTTTTTATCACAAGGATAAATCAAAGATGTTTTTTCACTCATCTTCATTTATGGGCAACCCGCTATCTTGCGCGGCTGCTAATGCATCTATGGATATTTGGGAGAATGAGCCTGTGTTAGAGCGCATAGAGCAAATCGCAAAATCTCATGCAAGCGCAGCAGGCGCACTATCAAAGCGCAGTGACTTAACAAAGATAAGGCAAAAAGGGACGATGCTTGCGATGGATTTAAAAGTCGATGATAGCGGGTATTTATCGAATGTGCAGCCAAAATTATATGAGGCTTTTTTATCACAAAACGTGCTTTTGCGCCCGCTTGGTAACTCAATTTATATCCTTCCGCCATATTGTACTTCGCAAGATGACCTTGATAAAATTTACAACTCCATAAATATCACTTTAAATGATGTTGTTAATTAAATTAGGGGTTGACCCTAAATAGTTATTTCTTGCTCTTGCCTAAACCATTGCACTACTATTAGTTTGTATTAGACATATTGTTGCCTGTGGTTCCAAATTATAAAAAGAAAATAATACTTGACGGGGGCTATTTAACTCTTTAAGTAGTGGCTCGTTAAGTTAATTGCCCATTCAAAGACTGCAGGAACTTTTAAAGTTTAAATATCCTGCACAGATAGGGAGAAAATATTATTTTCTTTTTATATTTTTGATTTTGTGTGGGTGGCTGAGCCGTATGGTTTGCAGCCATTATTTTTGGAATAACTAATTTAGGAGTAAGACCTATGGGCATGAGCCGGTCAGAAAAAGAAACAGAAGTTAAAAATTTGAATGAGAGTTTTTCAAATAATGAGCTTATTGTTGTTACACATTATTCAGGTTTAAGCGTTGAGTCTTTGACTGAGCTTCGCGGAAATCTACGTAGCGAGGGCGCATCATTTAAGGTGACTAAAAACGCTTTGGCAAAGCTTGCATTAAAGGGAACTAAGTTCGAAGCAATTGAGGGTTTATTCTCGGGGCCGACTGGCGTTGCGTCTTCTCAAGATCCTGTTGCTGCGGCTAAGGTTGCTTATAAATTTGCAAAAGATAATGACAAGCTTGTTATCCTTGGTGGCGCCCTTGGTGATATCGTTCTTGATGTTGCTGCGGTTGAAGCTTTGGCTAAATTGCCTTCACTTGATGCATTGCGCTCTAAACTTGTTGGATTGATTCAAGCGCCTGCGCAAAAACTTGCGAGCATCACTGCCGCTCCTGCGCGTGACCTTGTTGGTGTTACTAAGGCTTATAGTGAGAAATAATTACTGATTTAAATTTTTAGCTAATTTATTATTAAAAGGAGAAAAATATTATGGCTGATCTAGAGAAAATTGTTGAACAACTATCTGAATTGAGTGTTTTGGAAGCTGCAGAGCTTTCTAAACTTCTTGAAGATAAATGGGGCGTTACTGCCGCTGCTGCCGCTGCACCTGTTGCCGCTGCCGCTGCTGGTGGGGAAGCTGCTGCTGAAAAGACTGACTTTGATGTTATTCTTGAAGCTGCTGGTAGCTCTAAAATTGCAGTTATCAAAGAAGTTCGCGCAATTACAGGTCTTGGCTTGAAAGAAGCTAAAGACCTTGTAGAAGCTGGTGGAAAAGCTGTTAAAGAAGCTGCTCCAAAAGCAGAAGCAGAAGAAATTAAAGCTAAATTGGAAGCTGCTGGCGCAACTGTGTCACTTAAATAATCAATTTAATTTTATTGGGCATTTCCCGCTATTGCAATTTTGCAAAATATGCGGGGAGTGCTTTTTTTAGTCTTATATGATTTTAATGGTTGATGTTTTATCACCTGTAGGTTATATAGCTAAAAACTTTTCTAGGATAATCGTGATACTCATAAATGAGATGTCAATCCGCAAAAGCGGAAACCGCTAATTAATATACCGTTTCGGCTTCTGATATGGGAGTGAGAAGCGGTCAATTTGCTTTGGAATTAAGACAAAGGTAGGAAAATATGTGCGCAGCAAAAGCCAAAACATCTAAAGAACTCGTTCCCACTAACTCTATTGAAGGTTTCACAGGTCGCAAGCGCGTTCGCCGTAGCTTTGGTAAGATTGAAGAAGTCGCGCAAATGCCGAATTTGATTGAGCTTCAGCGCAATTCATATGAGCGTTTCCAGCAAAAAGATATTGCTGCTGGTGATCGTCAAATTACGGGTCTTGAGGAAGTTCTGGCTTCTGTATTTCCTATATGTGATTTCGGTGATAAGGCTGAGATTGACTTTGTTAGGTATGAATTTGAAGAGCCTAAATATGACGTTGAGGAATGTCAACAACGCGGCATGACGTATGCTGCTCCGTTGCGTGTTACTCTGCGCTTATCTGTTTTTGATATTGATGAGGATACTGGTCTTCGCTCTATCCGAGATATTAAAGAGCAAGATGTCTATATGGCTGATATGCCCATGATGACGCATAATGGTACATTCGTTGTTAACGGCACAGAGCGCGTTATCGTATCGCAAATGCACCGTAGCCCAGGTGTTTTCTTTGATCATGATAAAGGCAAGACCCATGTTTCAGGGAAATATATATTCTCTGCCAGAGTTATTCCTTATCGCGGTTCATGGCTTGATTTTGAATTTGATGCAAAAGATCAAATGTATGTTCGTATTGATCGCCGTCGTAAGCTTCCTTTGACAACATTCTTGCGTTGCCTAGATAGTGCGGAAACGGAAAATATGCGCGCAAAAGCATTTGAAAATGATGAAGAAATTGATCCTTTGATGGTTCAGGGCATGTCAAATGAAGAATTATTAGCTACATTTTATGACGCTGTAAAATATTCTAAAACTAAGAATGGTTGGAAGACTGCATTTGATGGCGAGAGTTTCAAAGGCGTTAAGCTTACATATGACCTTGTTGATGCTAAAACAGGTGACGTTGTGGCGGAAGAGGGCGTTAAAATTACTCCTCGCAAGGCTAAGAAATTTATTGAAGATGGTCTGAAAAATATTTTGCTACAAGAAGAGCTTCTTGTCGGTAAATATTTGGCTAAAGATATATTTGACGCTGAGACTGGCACTGTTTTGTATGAAGCGGGTCATGAGCTTGTGGAAGAAGATTTTGAGGCTTTGGCAGAAGCAGGAGTTAAGGAAATTCCTTTGCTTGCCATTGATTACTTAAATGTTGGGCCATATCTTCGTAATACTTTAATGGCTGATAAATGTGATACACGCGAGGAAGCGTTGATTGATATTTATCGTGTTATGCGCCCAGGTGAGCCGCCAACAGTTGATTCTGCTTCTGCTCTATTTGAGTCGCTTTTCTTTGACGCGGAGCGTTATGATTTATCACCAGTTGGTCGCGTTAAAATGAATGCGCGCCTTGACTTGGATGCTGATGATCAATTCCGCATTCTTTGTAAAAAAGATATTCTTGCTATCGTTAAGTATTTGCATGACCTTAAAGATGGTAAGGGCGAGGTTGATGATATTGATAACCTTGGTAACCGCCGCGTTCGCTCGGTTGGTGAGTTGATGGAGAATCAGATTCGCGTTGGTTTGCTTCGTATGGAGCGCGCTATTCGTGAGCGTATGTCATCTGTTGAGATTGATACATATATGCCGCATGACTTAGTTAATTCTAAGCCATTGCAAGCTGCTATCCGTGAGTTTTTTGGTTCATCACAGCTTTCACAGTTTATGGATCAGACTAATCCGCTTTCTGAGATTACTCATAAGCGCCGCTTGTCCGCGCTTGGACCAGGCGGTTTAACTCGTGAGCGCGCTGGATTTGAAGTGCGCGATGTGCATCCTACTCATTATGGTAGAATATGCCCGATTGAAACACCAGAAGGGCCAAATATTGGTCTGATTAATTCACTGGCGACATTCGCTAAAATCAATCAATATGGCTTTATCGAAAGCCCGTATAGAAAAGTTGTTAATGGTAAAGTTACGGCTGAGGTTGTTTATATGCCTGCTATGGAGGAAGCTAAATACACAATTGCTCAGGCTAACTCTGTTTTGACAAAAAATGGTGGATTTGAACATGACCTTGTCTCTTGTCGTAAGGCCGGTGATAACGTTATTGTTGGAGCGGAAAATATCGAGTTTATGGATGTATCGCCAAAGCAGATGATATCTGTTGCTGCATCTCTTATTCCATTCCTTGAAAATGATGATGCTAACCGCGCTCTTATGGGTTCGAACATGATGCGTCAAGCTGTTCCATTGCTTAAATCTGCCGCACCTATTGTTGGTACGGGCATGGAATCTACTGTTGCTCGTGACGCGGGGGCTTCTGTTGTTGCTACTCGCTCTGGCGTTGTAACTAAAGTGGATGCGCAGCGCATTGTTGTTCAGGCAACTAAGATTGTGCGCGCGGATGAGGCAGTTGTAGATATCTACAAACTTGCAAAATTCCAACGCTCAAACCAAGATACATGCATTAATCAGCGCCCACTTGTTAAGGTTGGTGATAAGGTTGCTGCTGGTGATATTATTGCGGATGGTCCATCTACGGATATGGGTGAGCTAGCCCTTGGTCGTAATATGGTCGTGGCATTCATGCCTTGGAATGGTTATAATTTTGAGGATTCAATCCTTATTAATGAGCGCGTTGTTCGCGATGATGTTTATACATCCATCCATTTGGAGCAGTTCGATGTTATGTCTCGTGACACACGTTTGGGCGCGGAAGAAATCACTCGCGATATTCCAAATGTTGGTGAGGAAGCTCTTAAGCATCTTGATGAGGCTGGCATTGTTCATATCGGCGCGGAAGTTCACCCTGGTGATATTCTTGTTGGTAAGGTAACGCCAAAAGGCGAAAGCCCAATGACGCCAGAAGAAAAACTTCTTCGCGCTATCTTTGGTGAAAAAGCCGCTGATGTTAAAGATACATCGCTTCGCTTGCCACCGGGTGCTTCTGGAACAGTTGTGGAAGTTCGCGTATTTAACCGCCGAGGCGTTGATAAAGATGCTAGAGCTCTTTCAATTGAACAAGATGAGATTGAACGTTTGGCAAAAGACCGTAATGATGAGCGCCGCATTATAGAAGATGGCTTTTATGGTCGCTTGTCTGAAATGCTTGATGGTCAAAAAGTTGCTTCTGCTCCTAGGGATTCTTCTGTTAAAAAGGGTTCTGTTATTACTAAGACTGCTCTTGAAGACATGAAACGCGGTCTATGGAGGCAGCTTGCTATTGAAGATGAAACCCGTATGGAAGAAATCGAGGCGATGTCAAAAACATTTGACTCTGCTATTGATGATCTTAAAGATCGCTTTGAAAACAAGGTTGAAAAACTCCAGCGTGGTGATGAATTATTACCAGGTGTTATGAAGGTGGTGAAAGTCTTTGTTGCGGTTAAACGTAAATTGGCACCAGGTGATAAAATGGCTGGTCGCCATGGTAACAAAGGTGTTATTTCTCGTATTATGGCGCAAGAAGACATGCCGTATCTTGAAGATGGGCGCACCGTTGATGTTGTGCTTAACCCGCTTGGCGTTCCATCACGTATGAATGTTGGTCAGATTTTGGAAACTCACCTTGGTTGGGCATCACTTAATTTTGGTAAGCAAATTGGCGAGATGGTTGACGCTTTCCAAAACCAAAAAGAGATCACATCGGATGAGCGTAAAACTTTAGATGGTAAGCTTGAAGAAGTTTATGGCGAGCGCGAATTCAAGAACAAAGTTAAGATTCTTGATAACGTAGAAGTCGTTGAAATGGCTAATAACTTGCGTGACGGCGTGCCTATGGGAACTCCCGTATTTGATGGAGCTCATGAAGGTGATATTTCTGAGTTACTTGCAAAAGCTGGTCTTGATACATCGGGTCAAATGCGCCTTATTGATGGTCGCACGGGTGAATATTTCCACCGTGATGTTACTGTGGGTGTTATGTATATGCTTAAGCTTCACCATTTGGTTGATGATAAAATCCATGCGCGCTCAATTGGCCCATACTCACTGGTAACGCAACAACCCCTTGGCGGTAAAGCTCAATTTGGTGGTCAGCGTTTCGGAGAGATGGAAGTTTGGGCGCTGCAAGCTTATGGTGCGGCTTATACGTTGCAAGAAATGCTTACGGTTAAGTCTGATGATGTTGCTGGTCGCTCTAAAGTGTACGAATCTATCGTGCGCGGTGAGGATAACTTTGAAATCGGCATTCCAGAGAGCTTTAACGTTCTAACTAAAGAACTTCGCGCTCTTTGTCTGAATATCGATTTGAAGCAAAGTGGTAAGTCTTAAACATATAGTCATCCCCGCGAAGGCGGGGGTCAAAATACAGTTAAGAGAATTAAAATAAAGGGCAATAAAATGAATGAATTGATGAACTTATTTGGTCAACCAACAGGACCACAAAGCTTTGACAGCTTGCGCATATCTATCGCAAGTCCGCAACAGATCAGCTCTTGGTCTTTTGGTGAAGTAAAAAAGCCTGAAACCATTAACTACCGTACATTTAAGCCAGAAAAAGACGGTCTATTTTGTGCGCGTATTTTTGGCCCTGTAAAAGACTATGAATGTTTGTGCGGTAAATATAAGCGCATGAAATATAAGGGCATTATTTGTGAGAAATGCGGCGTTGAGGTAACTCTTACCAAAGTTCGCCGTGAGCGCATGGGTCATATCGATCTTGCTTCTCCTGTTGCCCATATATGGTTCTTGAAATCATTGCCAAGCCGTATCGGTCTTATCATGAACATGACCTTGAAAGAGCTTGAAAAAGTTCTTTACTTCGAAAGCTTCATTGTGATTGAACCAGGTATGACGCCGCTTAAGCCCTTCCAGCTTTTGACGGAAGAAGAATATTACGACGCGCAAGATGAATATGGCGAAGAGAATTTCCGCGCGAGTATCGGCGCAGAAGCCATGAAAGAAATGCTTTCTGATATGGATCTAGAAAGTGAGCTTGAGCAAGCAGAAGAAGATTTGCGCGAAACTAATTCAGAAGCAAAGCGCAAAAAACTTGTAAAACGTATTAAACTTCTTGAAGCATTTATTAACTCTGGCACGCGCCCTGAATGGATGATTTTGGACGTTGTTCCTGTGCTTCCGCCAGAACTTCGCCCGCTTGTGCCGCTTGATGGTGGTCGCTTTGCAACATCTGATCTTAACGATCTATATCGCCGAGTTATTAACCGTAATAACCGCCTAAAACGCCTTATAGAGCTTAGAGCGCCCGATATTATTGTGCGTAATGAAAAAAGAATGCTGCAAGAATCAGTTGACGCATTATTTGATAATGGTCGTCGTGGTCGCGTTATTACTGGCGCGAATAAACGCCCGCTTAAATCGCTTTCTGATATGCTTAAAGGTAAGCAAGGTCGTTTCCGTCAAAACCTTCTTGGTAAACGCGTTGATTATTCTGGTCGTTCGGTGATTGTTGTTGGCCCTGAACTTAAGCTGCACCAATGCGGTTTGCCTAAGAAAATGGCGTTAGAGCTGTTTAAGCCGTTTATTTATCATAAACTTGAAATCTATGGCATGGCATCTACTGTTAAGGCTGCTAAGAAAATGGTGGAAAAAGAACGCCCTGAAGTTTGGGACATCTTGGAAGAGGTTATCCGCGAGCATCCAATTATGCTTAACCGCGCGCCAACTCTTCACAGACTAGGCATTCAAGCATTCGAACCTGTACTAATCGAAGGTAAAGCTATCCAGCTTCATCCTCTTGTTTGCACAGCTTTTAATGCTGATTTTGATGGTGACCAGATGGCTGTCCATGTGCCGCTTTCCATCGAAGCACAGCTTGAAACTCGCTGCTTGATGATGGCTACTAATAATATTTTATCCCCTTCAAACGGTAAGCCGATTATTGTTCCGTCTCAAGATATTATTCTAGGGCTTTACTATCTTTCTATTGCTCTTGACGGCGAAAAAGGCGAAGGCATGATTTTCCGCGGCGCAGGTGAGATTATGCACGCGCTTGAAAATGATGTTGTGTCTCTTCATGCAAAAATTAAATGTCGTTATAACGGCGTTGATGAAAATGGAGAGCGCAAGACTGAAATCGTTGAATCTACGCCCGGTAGAATGCTCTTATCAGAGCTATTGCCTCGTCACTATAAAGTACCATTTAGCATTCTAAATCAGGTTCTTACGAAAAAAGAAATCTCTGATATGATTGATATTGTTTATCGTCATTGTGGTCAGAAAGAAACGGTAATATTTTGTGATCGTATGATGAAGCTTGGCTTTAAATATGCTTGTATTTCGGGTATTTCCTTTGGTAAAGATGATCTTATTATCCCTGAATCTAAGAAAACATTCATTGCCGATGCGCATGAAAAAGTTGGCGAGTTTGAGAAGCAATATATGGATGGTCTAATTACAAAAGGCGAGAAATATAACAAGGTGATCGATATTTGGTCACGCTGCACGGATGATGTTGCTAATGCTATGATGGATCAGATTTCTGATACATCAAAAAGCTTGAACGCGGTTTATATGATGGCTCATTCTGGTGCGCGTGGTTCTGCTGCTCAGATCAGACAGCTTGCAGGTATGCGCGGTCTAATGGCTAAACCTTCTGGCGAAATTATCGAAAACCCGATTATTTCTAACTTTAAAGAGGGTCTAACCGTTCTTGAATATTTCAACTCCACCCACGGAGCGCGTAAAGGTTTGGCTGATACGGCTCTTAAGACGGCTAACTCTGGTTATCTAACTCGCCGCCTAGTTGATGTTGCGCAAGATGCAATTATCACAGAGCATGATTGTGGAACTGAAAAAGGTATTTCAATGCGCCCTGTTATGAATGGCACGGATGTTTCCGTTCCAGTATCAGAGCGCGTCCTTGGTCGTGCGGCCTCTGTTGATGTTATTGATCCTAATTCCAACGATGTTGTTGCTAAAGCTGGTGTTATAATTGATGAAGAAGTATCAGAAAAAATTGATGAAGCTGGCGTTCAAGAAGTGCTGGTTCGTTCAGTTCTAACATGTGAAGCCGAAAATAACGGCGTTTGCGGTAAATGTTACGGGCGTGACCTTGCGCGCGGAACTGAAGTTAACATCGGTGAAGCGGTCGGAGTTATAGCTGCTCAATCAATTGGTGAACCAGGAACGCAGCTTACTATGCGTACCTTCCATATTGGCGGCGCGGCTCAAAAAAGTGCAGAGCGTTCACATATTGAAGCTAATATTGATGGTAAAATTGAGCTTCGCAATAAAAGCGTTGTTAAGAACTCCGATGGCGTTGAAATCATTATGGGTCGCAATACCGAGCTTGCCATACTTGATAAAAAAGGCGATGAGAAATCAACGCAGCGCGTTCCATATGGCTCTCGTTTGCTTGTCAAAGATGGCGGCAAGGTTAAGGCTGGCGATAAAATGGCAGAGTGGGATCCATACACACTTCCTGTTATCACGGAAAAAGACGGAGTTGCACAATTCTTTGATTTGGTTGAGGGCGTTTCTGTTGCTGATAATATTGATGAATCTACGGGCATTGCCTCTAAGAAAGTGATTGACTGGCATTCACATCCTAAGGGCGGTGGTTTGAAGCCACGTATAGCATTATTTGACAGCAAGAATGAGCCTATTATCCTTTCTAATTCATCTGAAGCTAGCTATTTATTGGCTGCGGACGCTGTTCTTTCTGTTGAGAATGGTCAAGATGTTAAGGCTGGCGATGTTATTGCTCGCGTTCCTCGTGAGACTTCAAAAACCCGCGATATTACGGGTGGTCTGCCACGTGTGGCGGAGCTATTCGAAGCCCGCATTCCAAAGGACTTTGCGGTTATATCTGAAATTGATGGCTATGTTGAGTTTGGTAAAGATTATAAATCCAAACGCCGCATCATTGTTCGCCCATCAGGAGCAGACGCGGAGACTAGCGAGTATCTAATACCTAAAGGTCGCCATTTAGCGATTAATGAAGGTGATTTTGTTCGCAAAGGTGACCCGTTGCTTGATGGCGCTCTTGTGCCACATGATATCTTGAATATTATGGGCGTTGAGGCTTTGGCTGAATATCTAACAAGCGAAGTCCAAGATGTTTACCGCCTACAAGGTGTTAAGATCAATGACAAGCATATCGAAGTTATTGTTCACCAAATGATGCAAAAAGTTGAGGTTACCTCTGTGGGTGATTCTACTTACCTTATTGGTGAGAATGAAGACCGTGAAGAGTTTGATATTGCACGTAAGCGTTATATGGATGAAGGTAAAATCCCTCCAGAGGGCAAGCCTGTATTGCAAGGAATTACAAAAGCATCTTTGCAAACGCGTTCATTTATCTCTGCGGCATCATTCCAAGAAACAACGCGCGTTCTTACGGATGCGGCGGTTAATGGTAAGGTTGATCGCTTGCACGGCTTGAAAGAAAACGTGATTGTTGGTCGCTTGATCCCCGCTGGAACTGGTGCATTCATTAATACGATCAAACGCCTTGCTGCTGATCGTGATGAAGTGGCGATTGCTAATATGCCAGCTCCTGAAGTGTTGGAAGCTCCTGTTTCTGATAGCTCTGAGATAGATGATGGTGATGCAAAAGAAGCTGCTAACGGTTAGGCTTTAGGCTTGCTGATATACATTTAAAGGGAGCCTGTTGGCTCCTTTTTCTTTATATTCACTTTTTATTAAATAATTCCTTGACGATATAGAATCTTTGCACTATATTTCGCGCCACTGTGATGGGCGTTCCGAATTTTCGTAAAGATAGTAGGGGCGTGCAACATCCAAAAAATAAATTTTGCCTTCACAATATTTGGCGTGGTACAAAATTTTTGGATGCTCTGCGGAATTTTTGTTCGTTAAATATATTTTATATTTGACATGAGCAGTAAATCCGCGCTAAATGCCTTCCGTCCATAAATGAAACAAAGAATTTAAGAAGGTTTGATATGCCAACCATTCAACAATTAATTCGCAAGCCTCGTAAAAAGCCTGTGAAAGCTAAAAAAACAAAAGCTCTTAAGGGTAATCCTCAGCGTCGCGGCGTTTGTACGCGCGTTTATACTACTACTCCAAAAAAGCCAAATTCTGCCTTGCGTAAGGTTGCTAAGGTTCGCCTTACTACTGGCGCGGAAGTTATTTGCTATATACCGGGTGAGGGTCATAACTTGCAAGAGCATGCCGTCGTTCTTGTGCGCGGTGGTCGTATTAAGGATTTACCAGGTGTTCGCTATACTATCATTCGTGGAACGCTTGATACTCAAGGTGTTAAAGATCGTAAACAATCACGTTCACGCTACGGCGTTAAACGTCCTAAATGACGGATTTTTTAATGAGGCGAAGCCGAGTTTAATAATCAGTCATCCTTGCTCAGGCGGGGATCTGGAAAGAAGAGAAGATAAAGAAGGAATATAAATAAATGTCACGTCGTCGTAAAGCTGATAAGCGAGTTATACTGCCAGATCCAAAATTTGCGGATCTTGTTTTGTCGAAATTCATCAATAACCTTATGTTAGATGGTAAAAAATCTACTGCTGAGGGTATTGTTTATGGTGCGCTTGATACTCTTGATGGTAAGAAGCCTGTGAATGAGAATAAAAAATCTGATGATACGGAGGAAGTTGTTGCTCCTGTTCAATATAAAAGCGTTGGTCTGAAATTTTTCCATGACGCGCTTAAAAATGTTAAGCCTCGCCTTGAGGTTAAGTCTCGCCGCGTTGGTGGTGCTACTTATCAAGTTCCTGTCGAGGTTCGCAGTGATCGCGCCGTGGCTCTTGCTATGCGCTGGCTTATTGGCGCGGCACGTAAGCGCGGGGAAAATACTATGCAAGATCGTTTGGCTGCTGAAATTTATGATGCGGCGAGTGAGCGCGGTTCTGCGGTTAAAAAGCGTGATGATACACATAAAATGGCTGATGCTAATAAGGCGTTCGCTCATTACAGATGGTAGAATAATTTTAAAAGTTTTAAGGAATAGTAAAATGGCACGCGAACATAAAATTGAGAATTACCGTAATTTCGGAATTATGGCGCATATTGATGCGGGTAAAACCACAACTACTGAGCGTGTGCTTTACTATTCTGGTAAAGAGCATAAAATCGGTGAAGTGCATGATGGCGCGGCTACTATGGATTGGATGGAGCAAGAGCAAGAGCGCGGTATAACCATTACTTCTGCTGCCACTACTACATTTTGGGATGCTCCTGAGGGCTCTCAATATGGTGGTGAGCGTTTCCGCTTGAATATCATTGATACTCCGGGGCATGTTGACTTCACAATCGAAGTTGAGAGATCACTCAGAGTTCTTGACGGCGCGATTGCTGTTTTTGATGCAAATGCAGGGGTTGAGCCGCAAACTGAAACAGTTTGGCGTCAGGCTGATAAATATTCTGTTCCTCGCATGTGTTTTGTTAATAAAATGGATAAAATTGGTGCAGATTTCTATAATACAGTAGATGAAATTGACACTCGCCTTGGCGCAGTTGCTGCTGTTATTCAATTGCCGATTGGCGCGGAAAAAGATTTTGCTGGCGTTGTTGACCTTCTTAAGATGAAGGCGATAGTTTGGGATGGTGAGGCGCTTGGCGCGTCATTCCACGAAGAAGAGATTCCCGCTGACCTTGCTGATAGAGCGGCTGAATTCCGTGAAAAACTAATAGAGCTTGCCGTTGAGCAAGATGACGCTTTGATGGAAGGCTATCTTGATGGCAAAGAGCCAACAGAGCAGCAATTAAAGGCATGTATCCGTAAAGGCACTATATCTGGTGATTTTGTTCCTGTTATTTGTGGATCAGCATTCAAAAATAAAGGCGTGCAGCCAATGCTTGATGCGGTTGTTGAGTATTTGCCTTCTCCACTTGATGTTGGGGAAATAAAAGGTTTAAAGGTTGATTCTGATGAAGAAGAGATGCGCGCGCCTAGTGATGACGCGCCGTTTTCTGCGCTTGCATTTAAAATCATGAATGACCCATTCGTTGGATCTCTAACATTTGCTCGTATATATTCGGGTCGCATTGAATCTGGCTCTTACGTTAAAAATTCTGTTAAGGATAAGCGCGAGCGTGTTGGTCGTATGCTTCTTATGCATTCCAATAACCGTGAAGAATTATCCGAAGCTCATGCTGGTGATATTGTGGCGTTCGTTGGTATGAAGGACACTACAACTGGTGATACTCTTTGCGATATGCAAAATCCGGTTGTTCTGGAGCGTATGGAATTTCCTGAGCCTGTTATCGAAATTGCGATTGAGCCTAAAACCAAGGCTGACCAAGAAAAAATGTCAACTGCGCTACAACGCTTGGCGGCGGAAGACCCATCTTTCCGCGTGTCGGTTGATCATGAATCAGGTCAAACAATAATGAAGGGTATGGGTGAGCTTCATCTTGATATTCTTGTTGATCGTATGAAACGTGAATTTAAGGTTGAGGCTAATATCGGCGCGCCGCAAGTTGCATATCGTGAGACGATTACTAAAAAATCTGAAATTAGTTACACTCATAAAAAACAAACTGGTGGTTCTGGTCAATTCGCGAAGATCGACCTTATATTTGAACCAAGTGAACCAGGTGAAGGTTTCGTATTCGAATCCAAAGTCGTCGGCGGTAATGTTCCTAAGGAATATATTCCGGGAGTTGAAAAAGGTATGAAAATGGCTAAAGAAACAGGCATTATTGCTGGTTTCCCTGTTTTGGACTTTAAAGTAACGCTTGTTGACGGGGCTTATCATGATGTTGACTCATCTGTTATGGCGTTTGAAATTGCTTCAAAATCTGCCTTTAAAGAAGGTATGGCGGCATCTGGTTGTAAATTGCTAGAGCCAATTATGAAGGTTGAAGTTGTGACACCCGAAGATTATATGGGCGATATTATTGGTGATCTTAACTCACGTCGCGGTCAAGTTGCGGCGATGGATGATCGCGGTAATGCTAAGGTTATTACGGCAATGGTGCCGCTTGCTAATATGTTTGGTTACATTAATAATTTGCGCTCTATGTCACAAGGGCGTGCGAATTACTCAATGCAATTCGATCATTATGAGCAGGTTCCTGCGGCAATCGCTCAGGAAGTTAAAGAAAGTTTAGGTGCGTAAGCACTAGTTTTAAAAAAGAAGGAGACATAAGATGTCAAAAGAGAAGTTTGAGCGGAATAAGCCGCATTGTAATATTGGGACTATTGGTCATGTTGACCATGGTAAGACGACGCTGACGGCTGCTATCACTAAATATTTTGGTGATTTCAAGGATTATGATGAGATTGACGGCGCTCCTGAGG
>JALSJP010000031.1 GCA_026989265.1 Micavibrio sp. | reverse complement strand
TCTCAACGTCAAGCTGATAGAACTCGGCGAGGCGGTCTGCTCTGCCATCTTCATCACGAAAACATGGCGCGATTTGAAAATACTTATCAAACCCGCTCATCATGAGGAGCTGTTTAAATTGCTGTGGCGCTTGTGGTAGGGCATAGAATTTCCCTGGGTGCAAGCGAGAAGGCACTAAATAATCCCGCGCCCCTTCAGGAGAGCTAGCGGTTAAAATCGGAGTTTGAAACTCTTGGAAATCTTTAGAGTGCATATTGTCGCGCATAGTGGCAATCACATCATTGCGAAGGCGGATTTTCTTTTGCATCCCCTCGCGGCGTAAATCGAGATAGCGATATCTAAGGCGGATATCCTCGCCCGCGCCGTCATCTTCATATACTTGAAATGGGAGAACATCGGCAGCAGATTGCAGCTCCGCCTCATCAATATAAATTTCAATTTCACCAGTTGCCATTTTTGGATTAACAGTATCGCTAGCGCGCGCGCGTACCTTGCCCACTATAGTGATAACCGATTCTACGCGATAATCGCTAAGCTTCTCAAAAAGCGGTGAATCCTGCTCTATCACACATTGTGTTAAGCCATGAGTATCGCGCAAGATTATAAATAACACTCCGCCCAAATCATATATGCGATGTATCCAGCCTGATAATTTAACAGTTTCGCCGTCATTATCTTTTCTTAAAGCTTCACAATTATGAGTTCTAAAAGCGTGCATTATATTTATTCCCGTTAGTAATATTAAATTTAAGTGATGATTTATAACGAATATCACCGTAATGTCACGCCTATTTTTAATAAGGCTGGACGAATGCCCATGATTTTGTATGATGGTTTTCTTTAGATAACGAGATAACATGCCAATAATCACAAAATCAGAAGATGTTAAAGCTTTTTGCGAAGAGCTTTCCAAGCATGAATATATAACTATAGATACAGAGTTTTTGCGGGAGAAAACCTACTACCCCAAGCTTTGCCTTGTGCAGTTAAGTACTCCCGATAAATATGCTAAGGCTATTGATCCTCTGGCTGATGGCATTAATCTTGAGCCATTATTTGAGCTGCTCGCGAATAAAAATGTTCTTAAAATATTTCATTCAGGCAGGCAGGATTTAGAGATATTCTATAACCTTACTGGAAAAGTAGTCGAGCCGTTTTTTGATACTCAAATTGCTGCTATGGTTTGCGGATATGGCGATTCCGTGGGGTATGAGAATATTGTTCGTCAAGTCACGGGTGAGCAAGTTGATAAAAGCTCGCAATTTACAAATTGGTCACTGCGCCCACTTAGTGATAAGCAAATTACTTACGCGCTTGGTGATGTAACTCATCTTTGTGACGTTTATATAAGCTTAAAAGCAGAATTAGAGAAACGCGGGCGCGTTAATTGGGTGGCTCAGGAAGAACGTATATTAACTAATCCCGCCACCTATGCCAATGATCCGTATAAAGCATGGGAGCGCATAAAGATTCGCTCACCCAAGCCTAAAAGCCTTGCTATATTGCGCGAGCTTGCCGCATGGCGAGAGGTAACGGCGCAAAAACGTGATATCCCAAAGCCGTGGATTATTCGTGATGATGCGCTTTCGGATATGGCTAATCAAGCTCCACGAGATAAAAACCAGCTAGCAAAAATCCGAAATATTTCTAAGGAAATGGCGGAAGGTCGCACAGGTAAGCAGATGTTAGAAGTAATAGCAAAAGCCCTTAATGCCCCCAAAGATAGCTGGCCAGAGCCAAAGAAAAAAGAGCCAATGCCTTCTAGCGCTATGGCTGTTGCTGATATATTAAAAATGCTGCTTAAAATTCAAAGCGCTGAGCATGACGTTGCAGCAAAAATTATTGCTAGCGCGGCAGATATAGAAGCAATCGCAGTGAATGATGAAGCCGATGTTCCAGCGTTAAAAGGCTGGCGCAGGGAGGTATTTGGCGCAGAAGCCATTGCAGTAAAACATGGCAAGCTCGCAATTGGTCTTAAAGATGGCAAAATTACCAAATTTGATATTGGGGAATTTTGATGGCAAATAAAAGGCTATTTATATTGCGCCATGCCATGGCGCTGCCCAATAGTAATGGTGATAAAAGCCGCGTTCTTGCACCAAAAGGTGAGCATGATGCCAAGGTTTTGGGGAAGCGAATGACAGAGCAAAATCTTATCCCTGATAACGTGCTATGCTCGCCTGCTAATCGCACGCGTCAGACATTGGAAAACCTGCAACAAAATTTACAAGTGCCAAAGGCTATCTTCCCTGAAATGCTTTATAGCGGCGGGGTTGGCGATTATTTATATGAAATACAACAAGTTAGTGATAAGCATAGTAACATCTTGATAATTGCTCATAACCCCAGCATTTATGAGCTGGTTATATTGCTCGCCGCGCAAGGTAGTGATGCAATGATGCAAAAATTATCCGAAGGCTATCCGCCCGCATCTCTAAGTGTGATTGAGTGTAAATGTGAAAATTGGGCAGATATAAAGCCCGCCGAAAATGATCTGGTAATTCTAAGCGCCCCTATGGATTACATGGATAAACCGCGTAATAAACCACCCTTATGAGGATGGTTTTTAGGCTTGAGATTATTGCTATTTTTCTATGATGATTTCATAAGATGGTGATTTTGCTAACTTATATTTAGGAGCGTTATTTAGACCCTTAGAAAATAAAACATCAATAGCATTTTTAAATGTAGCGCTAATAAAAATATCTTTTTCTATTTTGTAATTATCGGGTAAATTCCATGTTAATTTAATTTGCTCTTTATCACTCCACTTCACCAGAATTTCTTTTAGGTCAGAGCCACGCTTGGCTTTCCAAATATGTATCTCGTTTGAGGGTTTTTCTTGCAAAGAGATCGTTTCTACTATTGCTGCCTCTTCTACTGGAATTATGGCATCTACGGAATCTATCTCCATAGTTTTTATTGTTTCAACCTCTATTTCTGTTATATCCAAAGGCTCTATCTTTGTATCTGCAACTAGATTATTTTGCTCAGTAGATAGTATTTCTTCTGCAATAATATCTGATTTTTCAATTTCCACCCATTGGATATTTTCTTTTACATTAGGCGCGATATTGGCAATAGGAATATCTGAGATTATATTAGATTCTATGGTTACTTTTTCATTAATATCTTCAATAACACTTATAGGCTCTATATTATTTTCAACTTTTTCAAGAATATTCCACTCAATTATTTCTTTGGGAGGGGAGGCTTGCTCGACATGTTCCTTTTGAGGTTCTGAAGCAAGAGGGTACATACTAATAGATAAATTTTTGCCTTCGGCTTCACCCGTTAGTAAAGTTGCTTTTTTTTTTCTGTTCCAATTATTCCATCTATATCAATTATTGGTGTAATCGTAACATCATCATTACCTATAAACACATCTTGAAGCTTGCTTAATTTTAATTTATTACCATTAATCTCATATACTATGTTTAAAGGGGCAATAGCATCTTCCAGCACAATATTCCATGCTTTTCCACCCTTCCAAGAAATAATGGCTCCTAGATCTACGGACTCATCAAAAGAGAAAGCATATTTTGCTGGTACTATCTGCCTTAAAACGAGAGCCAGTGGCATATCCGTACCAAAGCCTTCTATAACTTCAAACACATAATTGTCATTTACTGTTTCAATTTTTTCTTTACTATCAGAACTAACATATGGGGGAATTACCTTTTTAGGTGCATTCCACTCAAAGCCAGCATTGACCATAGAAGGTGTCAAAGCACCAGCGATCATTAATGGTAGGCATGCAGATAGTAGAAAACGTTTATATTTTGAAGGCATTTGCTATTCCTAAATTTAATTACTGGCATTGTAAAACAAACAACACTGAAAATTAGGATATATTTGATAGTTTGATAATTCAAGTGTTAAGTCTAATAAATACATATAAAACAAACAAGTTATTATCCGTAATCGAGAAATTCATGTTTATTAACGCCGATTTGCCCTGGTCTTTCACTTCCAATTATCCAGCATCTAAGAGCGCGCAGAGCAGCGGGAAATGTTAACCCTTTATTTTCAAGCATTTTAAAAACATAAAAAACCATAAATGATAGGATGATTGTTGACCATCTAAGGTAAATTAACCATACGGGAATAAGAAATGCAACTCTGGCATCGAATCCAAGAAACCTGACAGTGCGCATAGTATCGCGCCAATGCCAGTTCATTTTATCTTCTAAATTCTCTAACTCTTTCATTTGCAAGCTCTTATATTATTCATATGCTTGATCATACATATATAATATTAAATTAACATTACTTTTATGATCCAGTGCTAGAAGAAAGCAATAAATAACTTCGCCTGTCAATAGTCTCATCTTCAAAAGCTATTTCAGCAGAGCGCCCCATAGTCTGACCATATTGAGGAAGCATACGATTTATTTCATTTGGCCATTTGGTAAAATGCATATCCATTAGCTTTTCACGAACATCATCAGGGAACACCATCCACTCACGAACACCGCACCGCCCGCCGCCTATGCGCGCAACAAGTGCTTGAGTAACAATAAGACGTAGCGTTTCAATAAGGGCGACAGCTCGCTCTTCGCGTTCTGCCATGTCATATGTGGAAAGCATACGCTGAACTGTATTAGCAACGCCAAGTGTGTGGGTTGTAGTATATACAGCGTGACCAGTTTGCGCTGCCTCTATTGATGCATTAATGGTTTCCCGATCACGCGACTCACCAACAAGAATAATTTCAGGCTTACGCCTTAATGCATTTCGCACCCCATGCGCAAAATCAGGCAAATGCTTTGGTATTTCAGTTTGTGAAACTAGCGAACGCGGACTTTGAATACTGTCATATGTGTATTCAATAGGCGATTCGTAAGTAAGCATTTTACCGCATCCACGCGGGCGTTCCAAAAGCATACGATTACCTGCGGCAAGCAATGTACTTTTACCCGAACCTGTCGCGCCTGTTATAATAACCAAACCTTGACGCGGAGCCCAAGCATCCCTGATCTCTTGCTCGATAGTAAGATCATCCATTGTTGGTGGCTCACTAGGCAATGTCCGCATTGTAATTTGTGCGCCATCACGCCCCTTAGAAAGTATAGCCGTTATATTAACGCGGAAACGTATGCGCGTATAGCGGTCGGGTCTAATTTCATATGATACATCAAGATCATTTCCCGAGGCTAGACGCGCCCTTGCCTCTGCTCCATATAATTTTTCCAAAAACACAGCCATATCAGATGCATCAATGTTACGAAATGTTCCAGGGTAAAGCTCCCCACTAATTTCATTATATGCAGGGCGTTCACTTTGAATGGTAATATCAGAAGAATTCTGCTTCACACACCAAAGAAGAAAAACATCCACATCATCCAATGTGAATCTCTGAGGTTCATCTGGCCATGTTTTGGCGTGATCATCCTCAGATTTTACAAGGCTTACCGGCTTGCGGGCTTCCATTGATCGGCTCCAGTCATAAGCTCGGGCACGCCCGTCAATTGAACGGCTCTATCACCAATGCGCATTTCATCACCGCCACCAGTAATGCCGCGATCAACTTGCAGTGCATAAGGAGGAGAAATCATACCTTGTGCTAGCAACATACGATACCTAACCATTCCTGTAAAATCAGATTCAAGGCGAGTCAGATCTTCTCTAAAAATTTCATTAGCCTGCTCATACCCAAACTTCCAGCCTTTTTTGATGTTTTTCACCCAAACTGCGCGCTCTTCATCATTTTGAGGCACTAATATATCGGGGGGCGGGGTCACCTCACCCCATTCACGCTCAAGATAGACATGCCATGTTCTTGGCGCAGAGGTTATGCGGGCATTGCGTATTATATTATAAATTTTATCAGATACAGCCGCCGTTTGCCCATCAAGTTCAATAAGCATAGAGCCCATAGATTCGGTAACTATAGGAGGTTCAATCAATAACCCAGATGGCGCAGCTATAAGAAGTTGACTAAAATCAAATATTTTATTTAAATAACGGGAACGTATATTAAGCTCTTCCCTTATTTTAAATGTGCGCTTTGCAAGACCTCCGCGTGCGCCAAAAGATATCGCCGCCTCTTTTATTGCCTCGGCTCTTATATCAAAAGGAAGCTCGCTCTTTTTTACTGCTTCATTAACGGCCTCATACGAAGTCAGATTTTTAATATCTACAGGCTCTTCACCTGAAGTGCTTAGCGGCGTTTCATTATCCGTAGGCAAAACCGCAAAAGCTGCGCCCGCATGCATTAAAAAACCAGAAGCCCCGATTATCGCGCAAATGCTAGTTGTTAAAAGAAAACGCATATTCAAAAATCCCTCTTAACCGCCAAGCCCTGCATTTGGCGTATAATGAAGCTCAACCGAATCCGAGCTCGCATCTACTTTAACATCCCCACGCATACCAAGCTGCAAACCAATATCGCGAAGCACATCTATAACACGGGTATTCTCCGCATCAATAGACACAACAACAGGGATGACTGGTTGATTACCAAGAACCAAGAAACTATAACCTGACCTATCAGCCAAAGTCTTGGCTATCGGCTCAATAGGACCAACCCAATTGACTGTAATTGCACGGCGCAACTCCACAGGAACATCAGATACTGGCGACATATTAGCAGCAGGCGCTCTAGTTTTTTCAACAGCAGCAAGCTCCTCTAACGCCAAAGACGCACGATCAGCAGACTCTGCCAGCATAACAGAGACAGTATCAGGAGACGCTACAATTTGCGGGCTACCTCCACTAAACTTAGAAGAGCCACCACGCTTAGAATCCAAGGCCGAGCAACTAGAAGTAAATGCAAGACCCAACAATAATGGTAGAATAAGAAAATTACGAGACATATTTTTGAAAACCCTAATACTAAAGACAGCTTAAGCTTATTAAAAATACTAAACAAAATAATAACATGAATCAATGGCAACTATTTAGTTATCCAGAATAATACAAGTTTTATTTATTTTTGTTTTGAGCGCACTAATTCCTAACACCAAGATCACTTATAAGTGCATCTATATCCTTAGGCTTGCCGCGAATCATCTTAACTTTTTTATCCTTACCACGATAAATTACAAATGGCGTAGCGTCTAATTTCCATGATTGCATTATAGATAAATTCCTTTGAACTCCCTGCTGATTAAGCTCGCGTTTTGCTGGCAGGGCATCCATATCGCCGTCCATATGTTTCCACCATACTTGCTCAGGCGCGGGGGTTGCCAGTAAAAATGCAGCTTGCGCGCGGGTTTCTTCCTTTAAGCCGATCGGAATTAGCCTTACTTGGATTTGACCAGCTTTTATAGGCGCTCTTAAATCCTCCATCATTTTGTGGCAATGTGGGCATTGCGGATCAATAAAGCTATATAGCATGGGCGCGCCAGCTTGCCCCATTGGAATCCAGTTACTATTTTCAATATCCCAATATAGCTGCTCTGACGGTGTTTTAAACTCATATTTATCTGTTTTTGTAACATCGCTAATTTTGCTTTGCGGTCTATCCGCAGCAAGCATATCAAGCAATTCTCCGCCACTTTGCTTGCGCAGGCGGTTTACTTGATTGATTGTCACGGTCTTGCCCTGTGCATCAAAAAGAATGCCAGATATAAAGCCGCCATCATTTGGAAGAACATAGAAATATTGCTCTTGCCCATTTTTAATAGCTATCCAGCCCTCAACCCCATGATCTTTACCTAAAAACCTCACTTGAGCACCTTCATTCACAAGATTTTGAATAGGGGCAGGCAATTTCGGAAGTATTGTATTTTCCTGCGCGAATGATTGCGGCGCAGATGCAAGGCACAAAACCCCTGTAAAGGTCAAGAATGCGCTTTTTATAAAAGTTTTTTGTACCATGTGAAATCAGCCTTATATATGTATTAACATTATGAATTTGAAAGATAGCTGTAATAATATATAAGTACAATAGTTAAAAAACTACTTTATATTTATTTTCCACTATGTTAAAGCGTTGCACATGGACGTTATGACGGGTAGTATGTTTTTTCGTTTTGTATAATTTATGAATTAAGTTTTAAAAAAGTAAGGAATTAAAAATGAGTGATATTGCAGATCGCGTAAAAAAGATTGTCATTGAGCATTTAGGTGTTGAAGATGATAAAGTTGTAGAAGCCGCAGGTTTTATTGATGACCTTGGCGCAGACTCACTAGATACAGTTGAGCTGGTTATGGCATTTGAAGAGGAATTCGGTGTTGATATTCCTGATGATGCAGCAAAAGACATCCAAACTGTTGGTGATGCTGTTAAATTCATTGAGTCAAATTCTTAAGAAGAATTACTATAGATAAATATTTCAGCCCGCTTGTCGGGCTGTGATGCTTTTTAAACCAATAATTATTATAAATTTAGGATAAAAAAATGAGACGCGTTGTTATTACTGGCATGGGCATGGTTACTCCCCTTGGAAACGGGGTTGAGTATAATTGGAATGCTATCACTAATTCTAAAAGCGGTATCAAAAAGATTGAGCATTTTGACGTATCCGATATTACCTCGCAAATTGCAGGAATTATCCCAAAGACAAGCGATGAAAACCCGCAAAATGGCGAGTTTAACGCTGATGTTTATTTGCACCCAAAAGAACAACGCAAGGTCGATATATTTATAACCTATGGAATTGCTGCCACAGCGGAAGCCATCGAAGATTCCGGCTGGAAGCCAACCGATGAGGAAAGCTTAAATCGCACTGGCGTATTAATAGGCTCTGGCATTGGCGGGCTGGATGAAATTCACAAGACATCAACTATATTAAATGAGCGAGGGCCAAGGCGCGTTTCACCATTTTTTGTACCTGCTGCCCTTATTAATTTAACATCTGGGCATGTGTCTATTAAATATGGCTTTCGTGGACCTAACCATTCGGTTGTTACCGCTTGCGCTACTGGAACGCACGCTATTGGCGATGCGGCGCGTCTAATCGCTCTTGATGATGCAGATGTTATGATAGCAGGCGGGGCAGAAGGCGCAGTATGCCGCCTTGGCGTAGCTGGATTTGCAGCGGCAAGAGCGCTAACTACTGGCTATAATGATCGCCCAAGCGAAGCATCACGCCCATGGGATCGTGACCGTGATGGCTTTGTAATTGGCGAGGGCGCGGGAATCGTTGTGCTGGAAGAATATGAACATGCAAAGAAACGCGGCGCAAAAATATATGGCGAGATTATAGGCTATGGTCTTTCTGGTGATGCTCATCATATAACCTCACCCGCACCCGATGGTAATGGCGGCTATAGAGCCATGGAAGCAGCGCTTAAACGCGCAAAACTCAATCCTGAAGATATTGATTATATAAATGCTCATGGAACATCTACGCCAATGGGCGATGGCATTGAATTTGGCGCGGTAAAACGCATGTTTGCTAATAGCTTGGATAATGTTTCCATGTCCTCAACAAAATCTGCGATTGGGCATTTACTTGGCGCGGCGGGAGCGGTTGAGGCAATATACAGCGTTAAAGCAATGCAAAGCGGCACTTTACCTCCTACTCTTAATCTTGAGAATCCTTCTGATGATTGCCAAGGGATTGACCTTGTGCCAAAGGTTGCAAAAGAGAAAAAGGTAAATACCATATTATCCAATTCATTTGGCTTTGGCGGCACTAATGCCTCACTTATCATGCGCTCGGTCTAATGGGATTGTTCTTTAAAATATTGCTTGGCGGATTTGTGCTTTGCTTAACCCTTGTAACTATAGGGGTTGCTGGCGGTAGCTGGTGGGCATATCAGCAATTCAATAAACCAAGCGCGCAAGCCAAAGCCGTTATTATTACTATCCCTCGCGGCGCAAATATCGGCGGGGTTGCGGATACATTAAGCTATGAGAATATAATTGAATATCCGATGGTTTTTTCTTATGCGGGCAGAATCACGGGGCAGGCAAGCAAGATAAAAGCTGGTGAATATGAAATACCGCCCCACATATCTATGAAGCAAATACTTGATTTACTGGAAAGCGGGAAAACTATTCAGCGCAATATCACAATTCGTGAAGGTCTTACGAGTTACCAAATTGTTAAATTGCTTTCCGAAATTGAGCATTTAAAGCAATCAGATATTGAAACACCTAAAGAAGGCTCTCTTCTTCCTGAAACTTACAGCTATTCCAAGGGTGAGAATATCGCCGATATTATCCGCCGCATGGAAATTGCTATGGATAATGCTATTAATGAGCTGTGGGAGTCTCGCTCTCCTGATTTGCCCATTAAAACAAAACAAGAAGCCATTATCCTTGCCTCGATCATTGAAAAAGAAACTGCCCACCCTGATGAGAGGGCGCGCGTCGCTGGCGTATTTATTAACCGCCTTCGCAAGGGCATGCCGCTCCAAACTGATCCAACTGTTATTTATGCTATAACTCTGGGCAAGCATGAGAATAACGGAAAAGGTCCTCTTGGTCGGCGCTTGCTTAGAAAAGACTTAAAGTTTGATTCTCCGTATAATACTTATATATATGCGGGGCTTCCGCCTGCTCCGATTGCTAATGCTGGTTATGCCTCGATAAAAGCTGCGCTTAACCCTGAAGAGCATAAATATATCTATTTTGTAGCAGATGGGAGCGGGGGACATGCCTTTTCTAAAACTTTGAGAGAGCATAATAATGCTGCTGCAAAATGGCGAAAAATTAGAGATAGCAAGTAATGGAGCTGGAAAATGAGTAATTTTGACGATATAAAACGCCGCCTGTCTATGTCAACTACTATGCCCGCTAGCATTGTAGTTAATGCGCATGGTCACGAGCATAGTTATGATGAAATAGATAGTGATGAAATAGATAATGATGATGAATGTGACGCGGATCACACTAGCCCAACGGGCGGCGGCTGTGGCTGTTGCTAAATATTTAATAATAGAAAGAACAAGCGATGCTCCGCATTATTAAACGTTTTGAGCTTACTCAAAACCCTAAAGCTGATATTTTATCAGGAATCACCGTTGCATTTGCTCTTGTACCTGAGGCTATAGCATTTGCATTCGTTGCGGGGGTTGAGCCATTAGTAGGGCTTTATGCTGCATTCATAGTTGGATTTATAACCTCTATCATTGGCGGGCGTAGCGGCATGATATCGGGCGCGACGGGGGCTATGGCGGTTGCTATGGTTGGGCTTGTCATGTTTTATGGCGTGGAATATTTATTTGCCGCCGTTGTCTTAACTGGCGCTATTCAAATATTTGCTGGTATATTCCATTTGGGCAAATTTATACGGCTAGTCCCGCATTCTGTTATGCTTGGCTTTGTAAATGGATTGGCTATTGTTATTTTCTTGGCGCAGCTAGGGCAGTTCAAAACAATGGCAGCAGCAGACACTACAAGCTCTCATGACGGGCATAGCGCTATTGGCGTAATGTTTAATGGTGGCTGGATGCAAGGCATTGAAATGTATCTAATGGTCGGGCTAACGCTGCTAACCATGGCGATTATATGGCTGTTTCCTCGAATTCCTAAATTAGGGAAACTTATTCCAGCCTCACTTGCATCTATTTTCATTGTCTCTGCTTTAGTTATCGGGCTTGACCTTGATACGCGCACAGTTGGCGATCTCGCAAGCGTTGCGGGCGGGTTTCCAAGCTTTCATATTCCTATGGTTCCCTTCACATTTGAAACTTTGATAATTATTTTGCCTATTGCTTTTACCTTGGCTGCTATTGGGCTTATCGAGAGCTTGCTAACCCTTACATTAATAGATGAGATCACAGAAACGCGCGGGCGCACTTCGCAAGAATGTATCGGGCAAGGCGTTGCAAATACTACATGTGGATTTTTTGGAGCAATGGGAGGTTGCGCTATGATTGGGCAATCTATGATTAATATTAAATCAGGAGGGCGCGGGCGGCTATCAGGAATTACAGCGGCTCTAGTGCTGCTTAGCTTTATACTATTTGCCTCACCATTAATTGAGATGGTTCCCTTGGCTGCGCTTACTGGTCTTATGATGATGGTAGTTATTGGGACATTTGCTTGGGCATCTATTCGCATTATGAAGAAAATCCCGCGTGAGGATGCGTTTGTTATTATTTTGGTAACAGCCATTACCGTGGCGCATGATCTAGCTATCGCTGTTATTATTGGCGTTATCGTATCTGCGCTTGTATATGCTTGGAAATCCGCAAAGCATATTTGGATTGTGGAGGGTCGCTCTGAAAAAGAAGGGCATAAGGTTTACATGCTTCATGGCCCTTTATTCTTTGGCTCTATATCAGGGTTTAAGGATATGTTTGACCCCAAAAATGATATTGAGCAAGACATTATATTAGACTTCCGCAATGCCCGCGTTTGGGATCACTCCGCGCTAGAAGCCATTGACGCGCTAGCTGCTAAATATAAAGAAGCAGGCAAGAAGCTGCATCTTGTGCATTTAAGCCTTGATTGCCAGCTATTGCTTAAAAATGCCAAGGATATGATTGAGGTTAATATGATCGAAGACCCGCATTACGGCGTTATTGTTGATTACGCGGATACAGTGGAGACCAAAAGCTAAACCACTTGCCCAGCGCAATGTCCAGAGCTCCACGCCCATTGGAAATTATGCCCGCCTAAATGCCCTGTAACATCTAAAACCTCACCGATAAAATATAGCCCATCGGTGTTTTTTGCCTCTAATGTTTTAGAGGAAATATCATTTGTATCCACTCCACCAAGGGTAACTTCCGCGGTCTTGTAACCTTCGCTTCCTTTTGGCTTTATTTTCCATGAACTTACTAAATCCGAAACGTATCGTAATTTTTTGTCAGATAAATCTGCTATGCGCGTATCATTATTACTAAAACCCGCTATCATAGCTGCAATACGGCTTGGCACTATTCCAGATAAAATGCTGCGTAGCATTTGTTTTGGCTGGTTTTTACGTGCATCTTTAAGCACTTCAAAAACATTAATATCAGGCGCAAGATTAACCGATATTTCTTCACCCTCATGCCAATAAGATGAAATTTGCAAGATAGAAGGCCCTGACAATCCGCGATGAGTAAACAGCAATCCTTCGCGAAATGTTTTGCCCGCGCATGACACGCTAGCATTAACAGATAGACCTGATAGCTCTTTAGTTTGGCTCAATAACTCCGCGTCAAATGTAAGCGGCACAAGCCCAGCGCGCGGAGCAATAATATTAAGCCCGAACTTCTTGGCAATTTCATATCCGAAATTACTCGCCCCGATTTTAGGAATAGATAGACCGCCGCTTGCTATTACTAAGCTCTCGCAGGAAAAATCACCCTTATCAGTAGCAATGATAAACTCCGCGCCGTCTTTTTTGATATTTTGAACTTTAGTGCCAAGCTGGAATTTTCCTTCTGCATTTTCAATATTAAATTGCAGCATCTCAACTATATCTAACGCGCTCTTATTGCAAAATAGCTGCCCTTTAGAGCTTTCATCCGCATTGCTATCATGGCGTTTTTGGTGATATTCAATGTCATGATCGCGTAGCATTTGGACAAAATCACGCGCAGTAAAACGCTTTAATGCGGATTTACAAAAATGCGGATTTTGCGAGATAAAATTATTAGCAGTGCAATGCAAATTAGTGAAATTACATTTCCCCCCGCCCGATATGCGGATTTTCTCACCGATCTTTCGCATATGATCAATTATAAGCACGCTGCGCCCGCGCATTGCCGCTTGCCACGCGCACATCATGCCCGCCGCCCCTGCTCCTATTATAATTACATCGAGTTTCCTTTGCATTGTTAATGTTTTATATGTATAAATGTCATCTTTACAAGGAAAATTACTTATTCGAGGAATAAAAGACATGGGCAAGAATTCATCATCAAGCGGCGTTATCAATATTAAAACTGGTCTTGCAGAGATGCTTAAGGGCGGCGTTATCATGGACGTAGTAACCGCTGAACAAGCTAAAATAGCCGAAGGTGCAGGCGCGATTGCTGTTATGGCGCTAGAGCGCGTTCCATCTGATATCCGCAAAGACGGCGGCGTAGCGCGTATGAGCCCGCCTGATTTAATCGAAGAGATTATGGCTGTATCCTCTATTCCTGTTATGGCGAAATGCCGCATTGGTCACTTTGCCGAGGCGCAGCTACTTGAATCTATCGGAGTTGATTATATTGATGAGTCCGAGGTTTTAACCCCTGCCGATGAAGAATATCATATTAATAAGCATGATTATAAAGTGCCGTTTGTTTGCGGGGCGAAAAATCTTGGTGAGGCACTCCGCCGTATTGGTGAAGGCGCAGCGTTAATGCGCACTAAGGGCGAGCCGGGCACTGGCAATATTGTTGAGGCTGTGCGTCATATGCGCCGCATAAATGCCGAGATTAAACATGTTTGCAATATTGACGAAGCCGAGCTTATGACTTTGGCGCGTGATATGGGCGCTCCGTTTGAGCTGTTACAGCTTGTCCGCAAAGAGGGCAAACTTCCTGTTCCTAACTTTGCTGCTGGCGGAATAGCAACCCCTGCGGACGCTGCGCTTTGTATGCAGCTTGGCGCAGAGAGCGTGTTTGTTGGCTCTGGCATATTTAAGTCTGATAACCCTGATAAATTCGCAAAAGCTATTGTTAAGGCTACCGCGCATTTTGATGATCCTGCCATAGTGCTTGAAGCGTCAAAAGAGCTTGGCGGCGTTGCTATGCGCGGCACAGAAATTAGTGAAATTGATGAGCCGATGTTAATGGCTAACCGCGGTTGGTGATAGTTTTTTAGTTTAAAAACGGCGGACTTCCGCCGAGCCCGCAGTCGCGTGCTTTGTGATTACCACATCATTCCTACGAATGCAGGAATCTATAACGGATATCCAACGGGAATGACGTTGGCTTATTATTTTGAGGTAACAACATGAGCAATCCAAAACCCATAATCGGTGTACTTGCCCTGCAAGGGGCGGTGGAGTTACATAAAGCCCATATTGAAGCTTGCGGGGCGGAATATCTCGCTGTAAAAACGCCTGCCCATTTCGCGCAAGTGGACGCATTTATTCTCCCCGGTGGTGAGAGTACAACCATGCTCAAGCTTATTGAGCGTTTTAATCTATGGGACAGCTTAGCCAAAGAATTTAGTAAAAAGCCCGTATGGGGGATTTGCGCTGGCTCTATTTTAATGGCATCAAAAGTCATAAGCCCTGCGCAAAAAGCCTTTGGCTTGCTGCCCATTACTATCGAGCGCAACGGCTATGGCAGGCAGTTAGAAAGCTGCCACGTGCAAATTTTGGGCTATGAAGTGTCATTTATCCGCGCGCCCATAATTACAGAAATATCTGATGATGTGGAAATTTTATCCCAATATGATAACAAGCCAGTATGGGTGCAATTGGGCAATAAAATCGCTAGCACCTTTCATCCTGAGCTAAACAAGCAATATCCTTCGCCTATGCATAAATATTTTGTTGATTTAGTGCGTGAAAACGCCTAATGGTTACGCTATATTATCATATATTGAAGTGGGGTGTGATTTGGCTGTTGTCAAAATTCATACTTAATGTTACACTGCCCGAGATGAAGAATGCTTTATTTTTGATATGTGCTATTGCTCTTTTCTCTGCCAACCTTGTGTCGGTAGCGCATGCGCATATTGAAAAACAGAGTATAGATCAGCAAATTGAGTTAAGTGTTGATCAAAATAATCATAATGATAGCATTGATTCTTCCGATTCTTTATGTGATATGCATTGCCACAATCATATTGCTTCTGCTGATTTTGTGCAGAATAACCTTCCGAAAATAGCCAGTGGCACGCTCACTATTTTTTCTGAAGCCCCAACCTATTCCCTCACTTTCGAGCTTAAACGCCCACCCAAAATCTAATTTCAGGGGCGTTTTTATATCTTATTTCAGTGTTTCAGAAATAGATTTTCTGAACTGATCTTTACAAATATTCCCTTATATCATTGCATGTGAAAGTCACTCTTTCGCCCGCTCACTGCATTTTATGGTTTCAAACGATCAAAGGAATACTTATGAAACAAAAAATACAAATATTAACCTGTTTAACTGCTATTGCTCTAACATTTCCAGCGCAAGCACAAGAGCAAACTCAAAAGCCAGCCCAAACTATAAGTGGTTTTGTAAATTACATATGGGAGACTAGCCCTGCTATAGCCGAATCAAAATCTCGCCTTTTGTCATCAGAGGCAGCCAAGAAAGCCGCATCAAAATGGCAATATAACCCCGAAATAGAATTCGGAATAGATGATATTGATGGTGAAAAGAGAACCAAAACATTTGGAATAAGCCAAACCATAGATTGGAGCGGTAAATTTATTTCGTCAGGAAAAACTGCTTCATTTGAACTGCAAGCAGCTATTGCTGATAATGATATGGTTAGTCAAAATACGGCTATTAATGTACTATCTAACCTATCAGGATATCTCACGGCAAAAGATATTGTTGATCTTGCTTTAAAGCGCACTGAGCTAATGGAGCGTTTTGCCGCATTAGCAAAAAAGAGCTTTAAGGCAGGCGATATTGATCAAAGTGAATATAACTTGGCACAGCTTGCTTTGTCAGAGGCATTGATTATTCAAGCAGATGCGCAAAATACATTGGCGCAAAATAAACAAGCATTAGATTCATCTATAGGGTTTCCATTAGAAGATGGATTTACCTTGCCTAAATTGCCCGAAGCTATGCCAGAGCTTCCAATCTCCACCAATGAAGATGAAATTCTTAAAAACCTTCCTAGTTTGCGGGCGATTAAAAGCCGTGAAAATGCAGCCAAGGCAGTAATTACGAATACTCGTAAAAACCGATTACCTGACCCTACAATTGGCATTACAGGCGGCAAGGATGCGGGCGCGGATATGATCGGATTTTCTGTATCGCTTCCATTGAATATTTTTAACAATTATGGCGCGGAAGTAGATCAAGCAAAAGCAAATGCAATTGCCGAGGCAAAATCAGGGCAAAATGCATACCATAATGCGCGCACTCGCCTTAAAGCAGCGCAAAGCTCTTATGAATTATCAATAAAGGCGTGGATAAATTGGCAAGAAAATGGAGCGCAAGCCTTAGCAGAACAAACCAATATTCTTGACCGAAAATTCAAAGTCGGCGATTTAAGCGCAACAGACTACCTCGTGCAAATCGAACAAGCATTAGATACGCAAGTAGCGGCAAAGGAGCTTCACAACAAAGTATGGCAATCATGGTTTGCATGGCTTGACGCATCAGGAACAATCAATCAATGGATTAAAATTCAGGAGAATAAATAAATGAAAAAATTATTACTTTTAAGCGCAGTTGCAATATTTACCCTGTCATATCCAGTATTCGCTGGTGACGGTCATGGTCATGAAGAAAAGCCTCAAACAGAAACAGAAGATAGTCACGATGGACATGACGATCATGGTGAAGAAGAAGCAGGCGGTGAGGTTGATTTAACTCCCAAAAATATGAAAGAAGCTGGCATTATTATTGAGCCATTAAGACTGCAAAATCTGGAAGCTGAAATTAAAGCATCAGGTGAGGTTACTATAAATTCCTATTTAAGCAGTAAAGTTACGCCGCGCATAGAAGCTCAAATAGTTGCGCGTCATGCAAAGCTGGGCGATATAGTCGAAAAAGGACAGCCACTTGTTACTTTATCAGGCGTTGCTATGGCGGAAGCTATTGGTGAGCTTATGGTTGCCCACAAAGAATGGCGAAGAGTAAAGCAGCTTGGCAAAGCCGCGGTTTCTGCAAAACGTTATAGCTCTGCAAAAATCTCTGATGAGCAGGCAACCGCGAAAGTCATGGCTTATGGAATGAACAAGGATCAAATTAAAAACCTTCATAAAAACGGTGCAAGCAGCAATCCTGGTTTATTCCAACTAGTAGCACCTCAAAGTGGCACAATCGTTAGTGATGAATTTATAGAAGGTGAGCTGATAGAACCAGGACGCGTTTTGTTTAATATCGTTAATGAGGATGTTTTATGGATAGAAAGCAGGTTGTCACCCAATCTTGCTAAAAGCGTAGAAATCGGCGCAAAGGCACGCATTCATATTCAAGGCAATGGCTGGTTGCAAGGAAAAGTTGTGCAAAAACACCATATGCTTGATGAGGAAACCCGCACAATAGGTGTACGCATTGAAGTTAATAACGAAGAACACCGCCTACATTCCGGCATGTATGTTGATACTCGCATTCAAAGCGGTAACAAAGATAAGTATTTAGCTGTTCCTACCGCTGCTATTTTACGTTCATCCGATGGAGATTGGGTAGTTTTTGTTGAAAGCGAAACCAAGGCTGGTGAATTTAAGCCCGTAGAAATAGAAACGGTTCGTAGCGTAGGTGAATATACAGTAATTAAAGGACTGCCTGAAGGCACGCGAATAGTAACTAAAGGCGCGTTTTTTGTTCAATCTGAACTCGCTAAAGGCGGTTTTGCCGTCCACAATCATTAATAATGCAATTCAAATATACCGTATAAAATACAAAGGATATCACTATGCTAAATTCAATTATTGACGGAGCGGTGCGTAACCGCTTGATGGTAGTTTTGATGCTGCTTGCCATTATGGTTGGAGCGACTATGGTTCTACCAAAGCTTAATTTAGACGCTTTTCCAGATGTTACAAATGTTCAAGTAACCATTAATACAGAGGCTCAAGGGCTTGCATCAGAAGAGGTGGAGCAGCTTATAACTTATCCAGTGGAAGCAGTGATGTACTCCCTGCCCGATGTTAAGGAAGTGCGCTCTATATCAAAGACTGGGCTTTCACTTATTACCGTGGTGTTTAAAGAAGGCGTAGATATTTACTTCGCAAGGCAGCTTGTGTTCGAGCGTCTTCAAGATGCGAAAGAGCAGATTCCAGACGGCGTGGGAACGCCTGAAATAGGACCAAATACCTCAGGCCTTGGGCAGGTATTTCAATATATGCTAACCACTGATAATCCCGAAAAATTTGATATTATGGCGCTGCGCTCGCTCAATGATTGGGTAGTTAAATTATTGCTTATGCCTATTGATGGAGTGACCGAAATTCTCTCATTTGGTGGTGATGTACGTCAATATCAAGTGCAGCTAGAGCCTGCTAAGCTCTTGTCTTACCAGCTTCACGCTGAAGATGTTGTTAAGGCTATTGAAGCAAATAACAGCAATGCGGGTGGTTGGTATCTTAATCGCGGGGCAGAGCAGCTTGTAATTCGCGGTGTTGGCTGGGTGCGAGGCGGCGCGGACGGTATTCGCGATATATCAAATATTCCAGTAAAAGATGAAAACGGCGTAGTTGTGCGAGTGCGCGATGTTGCCAATATTGCTTATGGCTCTGAAATCCGTCAAGGAGCGGTTAGCATGACTTTGCGCGATGATAATGGCAATGTTAAGCAAATGGGAGAAGTCGTTGCAGGCATAGTTATGAAACGCATGGGAGCGAATACTAAAAACACAATTGATGAGATTAATTCTCGCCTTCCCATCATTCAAAATGCCCTTCCTGATGGCGTAAAAATTGAGGCATTCTACGACCAAGCAGACCTTATAGGCAAGGCAGTAAAATCAGTTAGTGACGCTCTAATTCAAGCATTCATATTGATTGTGATTATACTTATTTTATTCCTTATGAATTTAAGAGCGGCATTCTTGGTTTTAATTTCAGTGCCTATATCTATTGTTTTGGCATTAATGGCTATGGCTCATTGGGGAGTTTCGGCTAACCTAATGTCGCTTGGAGGGCTTGTTATTGCTATTGGAATAATGGTTGATGGCGCGGTTGTGGTCACAGAAAATATATTCAAACATTTATCCCAAAAAGGCGACCAAAGCCATTCAGACGGCATAAAACTGCGAATATTAGAAGCCACTCGCGAGGTAGGAAAACCTGTTCTTTTCGCTGGATTAATCGTAATTATCGTGTTTACTCCGCTTTTCACCCTTGAGGGCGTAGAGGGCAAATTGTTTAAACCCATGGCTATATCTATTGTTTTGGCTATGTTTGCATCATTAATGGTTGCGCTGGTTATCATACCCGCGCTTGCAACATATTTGTTTAAAACCAGCGTTAAGCAAAAATCCAATATATTTGTTGAGGCTATCGAGAAATCTTACGAAAAACTCCTAACTTTGGTTTTAAAAGCAAAGAAAGCCGTGGTTATAAGCGCCGTTGTGCTATTTGCTGGAACAATGGCTCTTGTTCCGTTGCTTGGCACTGAATTTGTGCCAGAATTAGAAGAAGGAACGCTAAATATCCGCGTTACGCTTGCGCCGTCATCAAGCATGGAAACCTCGCTTGAGGTCGCCTCTAAATTAGAGCTAAAGCTTTTGGAATTTCCAGAAGTACTATATGCGTTTAGCCGAGTGGGAAGACCAGAACTTGGCGGTGATCCAGAGCCTGTTTCTAATGTTGAGATTTATGTAGGGCTAAAGCCTGTCAAGGATTGGGAAAGTGCAAATAATCGTTTTGAACTGCAAGAGCTTATGGAGGAGAAAATGTCGGATCACCCCGGATTGCTCTTCACATTTTCGCAGCCAATAGCCACGCGCGTGGATGAATTGCTATCAGGCGTAAAAGCGCAGCTAGCCATTAAACTATTTGGCCCTGAGCTTGATGTTTTGGCAGATAAAGGTAAAGCCATTGAAACTTTAGTGCGCAAAATTGACGGCGCAACATCAGTTGAGATGGAGCAAATCACAGGAGAGGCTCAACTTGTTGTGCGCCCTGATCGTGATAAGCTTGCTCGCTATGGCATAGCTGTGGGGCAGGTTATGTCTCTTGTATCGGACGCTATTGGCGGGGCTACGGCTGGTCAAGTTATTCAAGGCAATGAACGCTATGACATATATGTGCGCTATGCCAAAGAATATCGCAATGATATTGACGCTATTTCAAACCTTATAATGCAAGCGCCAAGCGGTGCGTGGATAAGGCTTGGCGATGTATCTGATGTATCTATCGAATCAGGCGCTCCGCAAATAAGGCGTGATGATGTGCAAAGGCGCGTAGTTATTCAATCCAACTTAAGCGGGCGCGATATGGGTGGTTTTGTTGAAGAAATTAACCAACGCATTAAAGATGAAGTTGATCTTCCTGCTGGATATTCCGTAGTATTTGGCGGGCAATTTGAAAACCAAAAGCGCGCGCAAGCAAGGCTTGCTGTTGTTGTACCAATATCGCTTGGCTTGATTTTCTTGTTACTATTCTTTGCCTTTGGCTCGGTTAAGCAATCTGCCTTAATCATGCTTAATGTTCCTCTTGCTATGATTGGCGGGATTATCGCTCTTTATATCTCGGGGCAATATCTGTCCGTACCGGGATCTATTGGCTTTATCGCTCTATCTGGCATAGCCGTGCTTAATGGCGTGGTAATGATAAATGCTATTAATGTTCTTATAGAAGGCGGGACAGAAGCCAAAAAAGCCGTGCTTCATGGCGCGCTATCTCGCCTTAGACCAGTGCTTATGACGGCGGCAACTACCGCGCTAGGGCTTGTACCTATATTAATGTCAACTGGCATAGGCTCGGAAGTGCAAAAACCATTAGCAACGGTCGTCGTTGGCGGAATGTTTTCCTCAACTGTGCTAACGCTGTTAGTCTTGCCTGTACTCTATAGTGCATTTTCACAACGCATAATTAATGAACGTAGGGGATGATAATGGAGAACAGCCCCGTGCCTTATTGTTAACCGAACATACTATATAATAAAAAATCACCGAATTTCCTTGAATATTTTTAAAATAAGTATTATATGTACAGCCATTCCAAAGGGAGAGTTGCGCTTAAGTTGTCTAACCCTTTGTGATGTGGAAGGGGTTTTCTTGTTTTGGCTTGATAAAGGCGAATTTGGAAACCTGCTTATTAACCATAAACCATAGGAGATTCGAGATATGAAATTTCGTCCTTTACATGATCGCGTATTAGTACGCCGCGCGGAAGCTGAAACTAAAACAGCAGGTGGCATTATTATTCCAGGAACAGCAGAAGAAAAACCATCAGAGGGCGAAATCGTTGCGGTTGGCAATGGTTACGTTAATGATAATGGTGATGTTCGCGGCTTAGACGTAAAAGCAGGCGACAAAGTTATTTTCAAAAAATGGGGTAGCGATGAAATAACTGTTGATGGTGAAGAGCTATTAGTTATGAAAGAATCAGACATTATCGGCGTTATAGCTGCATAGAAACAATGCCGTCATTCCAGCGTAGGCTGGATGACTATATATTTTAATTTTCTTTAAAGGAGAAAAACTATGGGTGCTAAAGAAGTACTATTTCAAGAAGATGCTCGTGATGAGCTAGTTAAGGGCGTTGATCTTATTGCTAACGCTGTAAAAGTGACATTAGGACCAAAAGGGCGTAATGTTGTAATTCAAAAATCTTTTGGCGCTCCGCGCACGACAAAAGACGGCGTTACTGTTGCAAAAGAAATTGAGCTTAAAAGCCCGCAGCAAAATATCGGCGCTCAGCTTATTCGTGAAGTGGCTTCAAAAGCCAACGATCACTCAGGTGATGGCACGACAACGGCTACTGTTTTGGCGCAAGCGATTGTTCGCGAAGGCGTGAAGGCTGTCTCTGCTGGTCGTAATCCGATGGATCTTAAACGCGGAATTGATAAGGCTGTTATTGCCGTTGTTGAAGAAATCGCATCTCGCGCTAAAAACGTGAAAAGCAACGACGAAATTCGTCAAGTTGGCACAATCTCTGCTAATGGCGAAGCTGAAATCGGAGAAATGCTCGCTGAAGCTATGGAAAAAGTTGGTAATGAAGGCGTTATCACAGTTGAAGAAGCAAAATCTTTAAGCAACGAACTAGAAGTTGTTGAAGGCATGCAATTTGACCGTGGATATCTTTCACCTTACTTCATCACAGATGCAGATAAAATGATTTGTGAGCTTGAAAATCCATATATTTTGCTTCACGAAGCTAAACTTTCTAACTTGCAAGCAATGCTTCCAATTCTTGAGGCAGTTGTGCAATCAGGTCGCCCGCTATTAATTGTTGCGGAAGATGTTGAAGGCGAAGCTCTTGCAACTCTTGTTGTTAACAAATTGCGCGGTGGACTTAAAATTGCAGCTGTTAAAGCTCCTGGTTTTGGTGATCGCCGTAAAGCAATGCTTGAGGATATGGCTATTCTTACTGGTGGCGCTGTTGTTTCCGAAGATTTGGGTATCAAATTGGAAGAAGTTACAATCGACATGCTTGGCACAGCTAAGAAAGTTACCATCACTAAAGACGATTCAACTGTTGTTGATGGCGCTGGTAACAAGGATGCTATCGCTGCTCGTTGTAAGCAAATCCGCACGCAAGTTGAAGAAACTTCCAGCGATTACGATAAGGAAAAGCTTCAAGAGCGTTTGGCTAAACTTTCTGGCGGCGTTGCTGTATTAAGAGTTGGCGGAATTACAGAAGTAGAAGTGAAAGAGCGTAAAGATCGCGTTGATGATGCACTTCATGCTACGCGTGCAGCCGTTGAAGAAGGCGTTGTTGCCGGCGGCGGAACTGCTTTGCTATATGCTGGAAAAGTTCTTGTAAATGTTAAAGGTGAAAATGAAGACCAAAATGTTGGTATCGAAATTGTTCGCCGCGCATTGCAAGCTCCAATTCGTCAAATTTGTGAAAATGCAGGCGAAGAAGGCTCTGTTATTGTTGGCAAGCTTAATGAGCAAGATGATAATAATTACGGCTTTGATGCTCAAAAAGGTGAATATACTGACCTTGTTAAGGCAGGAATCATTGACCCTGCGAAAGTAGTGCGCACCGCTCTTCAAGATGCGGCAAGCGTTGCTGGTTTGCTTATCACAACCGAAGCGATCATTACTGACGCTGCGAATGATGATGATTCTGGCGCTGCTGGCGCGATGGGCGGAATGGGCGGAATGGGCGGAATGGGCGGAATGCCTGGCATGATGTAATTTAAATGGTTCTTTTCCCGCTGGACTTTGTCAAAGGCGGTTTTACGGTTAGCACATACAAAACATATGCTTGCGGCCCTCAAACCACCTTTTCCTAGCCAGCGGAAAAAATTACTCATTTTAATTCATAATCTAACCCAAAATATAGTAGTTTAGGTTAAGAATCTCACAAACATGACTTCCCTGCGAAAGCAGGGGTTTTAGTCAAAGATTTTCATGGTTTCTCGTGCAGCTATTTATCGTTGGTTGAAGCTTAAAGATATTGCACCTAAACCTCCGCCAAAAACACGTCATCTTAAGATTGACAAATCTGCGTTACAACGCCATATTCAAGAGCACCCTGATATGTTTTTGCGTGAGCGAGTGGCTCATTTTCTGTGCCATCATTAATATCATTATCTTTTTCTGGGTTATCAAGAACATTACGCATACCGCGCATTAAATAACCAGAAGCCCCCGCAAGAGCTGTTGCACCAAAAAGTAATTTAAGAGCTTTACGCCTATCCATAATATATATCACCCGATTGTTTTTCTTATGGTAACAAATGGAGGGTGGATTGCAAGAAAAATCTCAATAGCTTTGATTCCTTGACGATTTTGGTAAAACCCATTATCAATTCTAATATGAGTGAATATAAAATAGTTACAGCGCCACATCCTGCTTTAAAGCAAAAGTCAAAAGCCGTTAGTGCAGTTGATGACGCTGTTCGCGCTCAAATGGATGCTATGCTTAAAACCATGTATGATGCCCCCGGTATTGGCTTGGCGGCTAATCAGGTAGGTATGCTAAACCGCGTTTTAGTGATGGATTTATCAAAACGCGATGAGGGAGAAGAGCCAAGCCCCATTTGTATGGCTAACCCTGAAATTATTTATAAATCAGAAGAACTTAGCACTATGGAAGAGGGTTGCCTTTCTGTGCCAAAGCAATATGCTGATATTGAACGTCCTAAAATAGTTCGCGTGAAATATCTTGATTATAATGGCAAGGAAGCGGAGCTTGAAGCGGATAATTTGCTTTCACATTGTGTGCAGCATGAAATAGATCATTTGGATGGTATTTTATTCATAGATTATCTTTCCACCTTAAAACGCAAAATGCTTTTGAAAAAACTTGATAAATTAAAAAAGCAAAATTCATTATAGAGAGGCTGTTTATGAGCAAAAAACTTCGCATAGCCTTTATGGGCACTCCTGATTTTGCAGCCCATGCCTTGCGCGAATTATGCGATAGTGAGCATGAGCTAGTCTGTGTTTACTCGAGAGCCCCGCGTCCCAAAGGGCGAGGTCATAAGCTTCAAAACTCACCCGTACATGATTTGGCAGAGCTTAATAATATTCCCGTATTTACGCCAAAATCTTTGAAGAGCCGCGCATCTAAAGAAGAGTTTGCAGCTCATAATGTTGATGTTGCTATTGTCGCGGCTTATGGCTTGCTCTTGCCCGAGGCTATTTTAAATGCGCCTAAATATGGTTGCTTGAATATTCATGGCTCACTATTGCCACGCTGGCGCGGGGCGTCGCCCATTCAACAAGCAATATGGCATGGTGATGAAAAATCAGGCGTTACCATCATGCAAATGAATAAGGGGCTTGATACTGGAAATATGATTGCAAAAGATGAGATTTCTTTAGGCTCGAATATGAGCGCATCAAAGCTGCATGATTTATTGGCGGATATGGGGGCTAAACTAGCATTGCAAGTGCTTGATGACTTGGCGCATGATGGCAAGCTAGATGCGCATAAGCAAAATGAAGAGCTTGTCACTTACGCGCATCTACTTAAAAAAGATGATGGAATTATTAACTGGAATCAAAGCGCAGCTCAAATAGATAGGCAGGTGCGCGCCCTTAATCCTTGGCCAAGCACTTGGGCAGAAATTGGCGGTAAAAAGTTTAAAATCCATAAAGTTGAGCTTGATGGATATGAATGCAATGATTGCAAATGCGGAGAAATTTTGTCAAAAGATGGCTTGATTTCATGCGGACAAAATACCACACTTAGAATCTTGAAAATCCAGCCTGCTGGTAAAAAAGCCATGGATTTTGCTTCCGCTGTAAATGGTGGCTATATTGACGCGATATAAGATTGTAATTGAATATATGGGGCGGGATTTTGCTGGCTGGCAACGTCAAGTTGATGTCCCCTCAATCCAGCAAGCTATAGAAACCGCTATTGAGCGGTTTTATGGTCAAAAAGTGAGCGTGCATTCCGCGGGTCGCACCGATGCAGGCGTTCACGCGCGCGGGCAGGTTGCTCATTTTGATCTTGAAAAGCTATCAAAACCAATGAATGAATTTGCCATTTTAAGAGCGATAAACGCGCATCTTCGCCCAAATCCAATAAGCATTATCGATGTTAAAATAGTAGAAGATGATTTCCATTCGCGCTTTAATGCGGTTAATAAATTATATCAATATCGCGTGGTAAATAGAGCGGGTTTTCTTGCCATTGATCGCGGGCTTGTCTGGCATATCGGCAAGCCCCTTAATATTGAAGCGATGAGGCGCGGAGCGTCATATTTACTTGGTAAGCATGACTTTACAACATTTAGAGATTCGGAGTGCCAAGCGCAATCCCCCATTAAAACTCTCGATAGGCTTGATATTATAAGCCAAGATTATGATGGCTGCGGAGGAAAAGAGGTTATATTTGAAACCGAAGGGAAGTCATTCCTTCATCATCAAGTGCGCAATATGGTAGGAACGCTTAGCCTTGTTGGGCTGGGAAAATGGAAGCCCGAAGATGTCAAAACAGCTCTTCAAGCCAAAGACCGTACAAAGGGAGGCCCTACCGCTCCCGCTGATGGCTTATATTTAATGCGCGTTGATTACTGAACATATTAATTACTTAAAATGAAGTTCTAAAACGCGCTCAAAAATTTTGCTTAAATCTTTTAAATCTTGAACATTAGCATTTTCATTTATTTGATGGATAGTTGCATTAATTCCGCCAAACTCAATAACAGGACAGTAATTGACAATAAAACGAGCATCTGATGTTCCGCCATTAGTGGTGAGTTCAGGAGTTACGCCAGTGATATCTTTAACAGCTTTGCACATAACATCAGACCATGCGGCGGGCTTGGTTATGAAGCTTTCCGCGCTAGGGCTTAGCTTTAAGTCATAGTCAAAGCCGCATAACTTCACTATCTCATGAATTTTTTTAGATAGAGTTTCATTGCTCCAGTTATCATTAAATCGAATATTAAACTTGGCATGACCGCTATTTGCAATAACGTTATCAGCTTCATTGCCAACATCAATGCTGGTTATTTCCAAATTTGTTGGCGGGAAAAATTCTGAGCCTTCATCAAATATATGATCTGATAAAGCGTCCAGAATTTTCACTAATTTTGGAAGCGGATTATCTGCTAAATGTTGATAAGCAACATGACCTTGCTTGCCCAAAACTGTTAGAACGCCATTTAATGAACCCCTGCGCCCGATTTTAATTTCCTGCCCCAAATAATCGGGATTTGTAGGCTCGCCAACAATGGCGACATCGGGAATATGCCCATTTTCTTCCATCCATTTCAAGACTTTAACAGTGCCGTTAATGGCAGGTCCTTCCTCATCACCAGTGATAAGCAAGCTTATAGAGCCTTTGATTGGGTTATTTTCTAAATAGCTGGAAACGCTAGCTACAAAAGCCGCAACCGAGCCTTTCATATCGCTTGCCCCGCGCCCGTATAAAATACCATCTTCTATATGTGCGCTAAATGGTTCATAATCCCATAAATTTACATCGCCCGTAGGCACAACATCCGTATGCCCAGCGTAGCAAATATGCGGGGATTTATCACCAATTCTTGCAAATAAGTTAGGGACATGGTCTGCTCCCTCGCCAAAATCAACGCGAGTGCATTCAAATCCAAGAGCTTCTAACTGCTCAGCTAAATAAACCAACGCGCCCTCATCCTTCGGAGTAACAGAGGGACATTTTATAAGATTTTGGGTAAGTTCTATAACATCATAAGCCATGGTAATTGATATTAATCAACAATAGGCTGCATGTCATTATTTATTTTCAACAGTCTAATTGTTGAATTCCACGATGTGATGGAATGGATTAATGGTAAATATTTCCGGCTCTTTTGCATCAGGATAGCAGGCTTCGCTCTCCATATTCATCAGACCTTCGTGAATACTACTCTCAAGCTTAGCCATAACATGTTCATCAAAGGGATTATACATATATATTAAGTTAATATCACCAAAGCTTTTAAATTCAAAAGCCCCGTCATAGAGATGGGGCTTTTTTTGGTGGAATTATTTGATTATGAATTTACGTTATCTATAAACCATATGATAATATTTTAAATGCGCTATCTGGATCTGTGCTTCCTTGCTCTAACTCAAGTTTCCAACCATTTTCTTTTGAAAATAAGTGAGCGCAAATCGGTTTGTTATGGGGTAATTTCAACTGTTATTAAGTCTTTTGATTGTTCTGGCACAAACCCTCTTTTATACCTGTCCATACCATAATTTTCTGATCCACCAAGACACATATACTTTGCACCGCCCAAAAAAGCATGTTCTACACTTTTAACTGTTAAATAGGCAGAAAGGCTATCCAGTTCAAAGTTAGATACTTGAGAAGCAAAAAGATTTGCAATTTTTTCTTTATTTAAAGCATGCTCCCATATTGAAAAACCACTATCAATACCATCAATAGAAATTATTATACCTTTTAAACCAATGGATGGTGCCCTTACTGCTACGTCAATAAGGGTTTCAAAATACTTATTAAAATCAACATTATACTTATCGTAATGTTGATTGCTTTTTTCCCAATCTTCCGACATTTTTTTTATCGAAGAAAAATCATCAGTAAAATTTATCTCTCTTATAGTAGGGCTTGTAGCATTAAACTTCTTCATCACCTGGCGTATTCGTTTATATTTTCCACCTTTTTGTGCTAATAATTTATTGCAATCGATAGTATGAACTGGAAAAGCCCAGTCCAACACATCTTCATTTTTTTCTACAATTCGACCATTTAAAAATTTATTTAATTCGCACACCATTCCTGATTCTTTAGCAATTCGACCAATTTGAAAATTTATTCCCTCTATACTAACTTTATCGATTAAGCGGCTTATGGCAGCGGGAGTATTACATCCAAATGGTGGAAATATAATAACTGTATCTTTAATGTTAGGGTGTAGACAAAATAAACAAGCAGTTTTTTCATCATTATTTCTAGTAGCATGCTTATATAGCCAAAGCCCTCGACGACCTGTTAGCATATAATAAGTAGGGGATATCAAATAAGCATCATCAAGAGAAGCCTTTTTAAAAGCAAGCTTTAATTCTTGAGTATCTGAAATACTTACTTTAGAAATATCGTGAACATCCCAGATTTTTTTTACCAAAGACCGCTCTTTTTTTGTCGCTAAGTTGTCATTACTAATATTAGAAAATAAAATTTCTGCTATTTTTCTCTGGGTACTGCTATTCATTTATCAATGTCCTTCCCATTGTCCCAAAGCATGTTAAAAAAGCTTTTTATAGAATCAGAAAAAAAGATATTTTCTAAGATTAATACCTTATTATGCGGTGTTCTCAGTGCTAAGGCAATTTTTTCATCATATATAAACACTGTATGAGGACTAAAGTATTCTTGGGGAATCGTGCGATACCAAGACTTTGGTGCTATAAACTCTTTTTTGCCCTCTTTTATCAAAATACGTTCAGAAATACCCGCATCTTTTAGGCGCTTAATATGCATTTTAGTGTACTCATAGTTTTCCTTTTCATTCGCCATTATTTCATTAACACCAAGCAAAAGAACTTCGCCTTTATTAATCTTTAATGTATGGTATATGTCATCTTGTAGCTTTCTTAAGCTATCTTCTCCATCTAAAATAGTAAGTGTATCCTGAGCTTTTTGAACTCCACCTAAAATAAATATTATACCAACATCGTCAAAAGCCGATACTATTTTCTCTAAAGTTGTGGAATTGGGTTGGTTAGAGCCGTTTTCTATGCGAGCTATGCCTGTTTGTGATAGACCAGCATGCTCTGCTAAATCTCCTTGGCTCCATCCTATGAGCGCTCTTGCTGCGCGTATTTGTTCGACCGTAGGCATGTTTTTTATCTATCTATAAGTTGTAAATTACATAACTTATATGTCCAATAAATCTATTTGTCCAGAAAAATATAATAAAAATGCATAAATATACTAATGTTATGCGCGGGCGAGCTGTGCTTGGTTGTTATTCTGCCAAAGCTTAACCGCGTGCCCACTAACAAATAATATATTAAATATCATAGCGGGAATAGAAAGGGCGATAGCTCCTGATATAATTAGCACAGACCCACCAATAACTGCATATGCTCTAAGCCCCGTTATATCTTGTGATGATTTAGAGGTAAGAGCGCAGCAAAAAGCAATAATCGCCATAACATCTATTATGCTTCCCGTGGATACTGAAATAATGGCAAAACAGCCAATAGGGTATAATAGTAATAAGCAAGTTCTGCTATGCTCATATTTAGGTGCAAGCAATGCAACAACGGATATTAAAACAGCAAGGGCGTTTAAAACCAATAAAGAAGGCTGATCCAGCAAGTACCATTGCGCGCATAAAATAACGCAGGCAATAACATCCATTTGGATAATTCTAACTTGTGTTTTAAAATATGGCGCGCCGATATAAAAAAGATATCCTAGGAATCCGATGAATTGCGCTATAATATATATGTCCATGTGCTACTCTGTTTGTTGCGATAGAATAATATTAGCAAAAATATGTTAATATTTAATGAAATCAATAGCTTAGCTAGTGCATGATAAATATATTTATGTGCGTTATTTGAGTATTATTTGCAAAAAACTTGAAAAATATGAAGGAAAAACCATTGAAAGCTTCATTTAAAATCATAATTATGGCTGGTTTGGGCATTGCATTGTTCATTGCAATTACACTGACCTATGTAGCGGTCAATAAAAATACTCCGAAGGAGGAAGTTCAGTCGCTCTCTGCAATGCAAAGCTCTATACAAGATAAAGTGCAAGCCAAGCTCCCTGCTTTAAAAAATGAAATGACCGCGCCCAAAGAAAATGAGCTAATCGGTAAGTGGGTTACCAAATTTGGTGCAAGCTCTATTGCGGAAATCACATTGGTTAGTGGTAAGTTCGAGCTTATATATACGGATGATCCACAAGGGCGCGCGCGTAAATACTCTAAAGGTAATTATAAATATGATGAAAAGGTGGGTAAGATAACGCTATATCCATCAAAGGCAGCAGGAGCGCCAAAGCCGATATCAGGCGTTGCTTATAAAATTATGACTTTGCGTCATTATGATATATTTATATCTCGAAAATCAGGAGAGCAAGATATTTACTTCACCGCCCCTGACTTTCAAATTATATCTAAAAACTTTCACCCATTATTTTTATATGCCGATTACGCTGGCGCGCCTGTATTGAAATTCTCACCAGTGCAAGCAAGTAAGAGCGATTAACAATGCCAGAGCTTCCCGAGGTAGAAACTGTCCTTCGTGGTATGGAAAATGCTTTATTAGGCAAGTGCATAAAGGCGGTAAAAATCAACCGCTATGATTTGCGCATGCCATTGCCACAAGATTTTGGGCAACGTCTTACGGGCAAGTCTATAAATGCGCTAGAGCGGCGCGGGAAATATATCATTATGCATATTGGTGATAATATTCACGTTATTTTGCATTTGGGAATGTCGGGTAGGGTTAATATATTCCCTCCTAATATCCCTTACAAAGCGCAAAAGCACGATCATGTCGTTGTTACAATGGGTGACGGCGCATGCTTTGCCTTTGAGGATGCGCGTAGGTTTGGCATGGTTTATATTGCGGAAGGTAGTTGGAAATTGGAAAAGAGATTCGCTTCTATGGGGGCAGAGCCTTTAGATGACTGGTCGGGCGGCGAGTTATACGAATCGCTCAAAAACAAGAAATCACCAATTAAATCAGCATTGCTTGATCAGCGGGTAGTTGCTGGTCTTGGCAATATTTATGTATGTGAAACGTTATTCCGCGCGCTTATTGACCCTTTGCGCTTATCAAACAGTATCACCGCGAAAGAGGCTGGTGACATAGTAAAACACTCACGCGATATTTTGATCGAGGCAATAAAAGCGGGTGGTTCTAGCTTGAAAGATTACAAACATACAGATGGGTCTTTGGGATATTTCCAACATAGCTTTGCCGTATATAATCGCGAGGGAGAAAAATGCAGCAATAATAAATGTGCATCAAACATATCACGCATAGTTCAAAGTGGACGCTCAACATTTTATTGTTCATCATGTCAAAAGTGAGGAAAGCGTGGCTTTAAAATATATCGTAACTATTTGCTGTTTATTATTTGCGGCTTTCAGCCCTGCACTTGCTCATGCACAACCTAATATAAAACAATTATTTTTTTCTTTGCTAAGTGATACCCCTTTAATGCCAGAGCTAGAAGAGGTAAGCGAGCAGTCTATATCTTTTGATAAGCCAGAGGGGCGCATAGCCGAATCCTTAGCAATAATGCATAATGTAGAAGAGCGGCAAGTGCTTGATTTTTACTTGCTAACCTTGCCACAATTTGGTTGGGGCGTGGTTAATGACAATCTGTTTTTTAGAAAAAATGAATTTCTTGAAATAAGTTTTGAAGAAAATAACTCTAATAAATTGGTTAAAATAATGATTAGACCAACATTATAGATTGTTAATAAAATAAATGATTCGCTAAAATTAACATGAATCACTTGACAGCAAACCCCATTCACGCGTATTACTCTTCAACTTCTAAAGTGTATTTAGAGAATTTAGCGGCTAAAGTTTAACTGTCGCGCCCAAAATTAAAGCAGTAAGAATTTATTCCTGTGGAAAAGTTTGGGTATAAATTTGGTATATAATTGTATAAAAGAATGTAACTAAAGGTTTGAAAAGGTTTAATAATGGCTAATCATGCATCATCAAAGAAAAGAATTCGTCGCAATGAAGCGCGCGCAACAATAAACATGGCGCGGCGCTCTCGCCTTCGCACATTCATAAAAAATGTTGAACTGGCAATCACTACTGGTAACTCACAAGACGCGCAAGCAGCTCTAAAGGCGGCGCAGCCTGAGTTAGACAGAAGTGTTGCAAAAGGTATTTTGCACAAAAAGACCGCATCACGTAAGCTTTCCCGCCTAAGTGCAAGGGTTAAAGCTATATAATGCGTTAATGCTTAAGCATATTAACTAAGCAATATAACCACATAATAAATAATGATTTTTGCCTTGTTGCCCTCGCAGTAAGGCAATTTTTGTGCCTTGAAAAAAATATTGAATTAAAATTTCTTTTTTAAAAATCATGATTTGTTCTTATTGATTGTTGGTGATTTTTTGTTGTAGTCTATTTTTATTGCAGACAGATGATAATAAAAACAAAGAGCAGATGTCCAATAAACATGCGAATGTATTCGCGCTTGGTTATGATTTTTATAATCATCTAACTAAGTAGTTAGTGCTAGCATGGTTAGGGAGTGCCCACTAAAATAAGCTGTTTACAGCATCAAATTTTTAGATTGGGAACCAATTGAAAAACTAGATTTGAAACTATTTTTTGCAAAATAATGATTTTTGCAGCTGGATTTTTGTGACCTAAATTTATATCGCAAAATAATATTTAATTTAATTTAACATAACTTTTAAAAGTGGAGAAAAAAATGCCCGAAAGCCAAAGCCTAAGTAAAACATCGCCAGATCTAAAGAAGAACTGTGTAAATTTAGAGGGCGCTCCACTAGAGCCAACTAAGGAAATTAAAAATATTTGGAATAATGTACATGCAGGAATGCGCAAAGAATTTGGTGAGGCCATATTTAGAAGCTGGCTAAAGCCGTTAACCTTGCGCGCTTATTATCATGGTACAATGGAAGTTTCAGTGCCAACTCGTTTTATGCGTGATTGGATACAAACCCATTATGCGCAGCGCATTTCAACAATGTGTACAGAAGAAAGCCCAGAGGTTAAACGTGTGCAAATAGTTGTGGTGCAAAATGCTATTATCGAGGATAATATAGAGCCATCTAAAAATAATTCTTCAATTGCAAATATAGACTTAAAAGATGCTATCGCTGAGATTTCTTCTCCTTTAGACCCACGCTTTACATTTGATAGCTTTGTTGTGGGCAAGCCCAATGCGCTAGCTCATGCTGCTGCTCGCCGTGTTTGTGAAAGTGCAAACGTTCCTTTTAACCCATTATTTATATATGGCGGCGTTGGTCTTGGTAAAACGCATTTAATGCATTCTATTGCGCATGTAATGGCGAAAGACTTCCCTGAAAAAACAGTGATGTATCTTTCTGCTGAAAAATTTATGTATCAATTTGTAAAGGCTTTGCGTGCTAATGACACCATGAATTTCAAGGAGCAATTCCGCTCTGTTGATGTTTTGATGATTGATGATATTCAGTTTATCGCTGGCAAGGAATCAACACAGGAAGAATTTTTCCATACCTTTAATGCTCTAGTCGATCAGAATAAGCAAATCATTATCTCATCTGATAAAGCGCCAAGCGATTTAACAGGAATTGATGAGCGTTTGCGCTCTCGCCTTGCATGGGGCTTAGTTGCTGATATTCACCCTAGTACGTACGAGCTTCGCCTTGGCATACTACAATCAAAACGCGCTAAATTAGGAGCAGATGTTCCTGATAGTGTGCTTGAATTTTTGGCATTGAAAGTTACATCTAATATTCGTGAGCTTGAGGGCGCTCTTAACAGAATAGTCGCACACGCGGATGTGGCAAAGCAAGAAATTACGCTAGAAACCACTCAGGAAGTTTTGCAAGATTTATTGCGCGCACATGATCGCCGCATTACTATTGACGAGATTCAGCGCAAAGTAGCAGAGCATTATAATCTGCGCCTTACAGATATGCATTCCGCACGTAGAGCTCGCCAAGTTGCCCGCCCTCGCCAAGTCGCTATGTATTTATCAAAAATGCTGACAGCGCGCTCACTGCCAGAAATTGGGCGTAAATTTGGCGGTCGTGATCACACAACAGTAATGCATGCAATTCGCAAAGTTGAAGAACTTATGGGTGATGATGCTCAAATAGCGCAAGATGTGGATGTTGTGCGCCGCGCGTTGACTGGCTGATATAAAACCAACGTACTTTAAAATATATAAATCGACCTCCCATTATAATTTAAATGAATGGGAGGTTTTTTTATGGAATTATATTAGATGAAATCATATCTGAAGCATTTTCCTGTGCTTTACCATGATCGTGACCACTGTGATCATCATGGTCATCATGATTACCATCGCTCCTACCCTTGGCTTTTCTAGCATCTCTATAACCCTTTTTGCGCTCTTTGGCGCGCTCGCGCTTGGCTTTGCGCTCTTTTCTTTTTTCGCTTGTAGTTTTACGGCGCTCTTTGCGATTTTCCCTGACTTGCTCACGATGATTTTGAGCTTTTTCCTTGTGACCGCCGCCCGCAAGAGCGCTACTGGCTGGCAGTGATAAAATTAATGCACCAGATAATAATGATATTAATAAAAGCCTTCTCATTTATATTTCCCTTCAATAAATAATTGCCTAATCTTTATATTATACGCAAAAAGGTTAATAAACTCTCTTATTTTTTCATATTTCTTGACCTATGCAAAAACCCGCACTATTTTAGAGGCATGAAAAACACAAAAGAAATCACTATCGAGGTTGTCAAAACCCTATATAATCGCCCATTACTTGATTTAGTATATGAGGCGTCGACAATTCACCGTAAAAACCATGATGCAAGCGAGATGCAGCTATGCACTTTGTTATCTATTAAGACTGGTGGCTGTACGGAAGATTGCGGTTATTGCTCACAAAGCGTTCATAATGAAGCGGAGCTGGAAAAGGAAATATTGCTTAAAACTGAAAATGTTTTAGAGCAAGCAAAAAAAGCCAAAGAATCAGGATCGACGCGTTTTTGCATGGGCGCGGCTTGGCCAAAGGTGCTTGATGGTCGCGCATTTGATCGTGTATGTGACATGGTTAAGGGCGTTTCTGATATGGGTTTGGAATCTTGCGTTACGCTTGGCATGCTTAACGAAGAGCAAGCAATCCGATTAAAAGATGCAGGTTTAAGCGCATATAACCATAATCTTGATACATCACGCGAATTCTACGACAAAGTCATTACAACTCGCAATTATGATGATCGTCTAAATACGCTTGAAAATGTTGCGAAGGCTGGAATATCAAGCTGTTGTGGCGGCATTTTAGGTCTAGGCGAGAGCGAGGCTGACCGCATATCATTGCTTCATACTTTAGCAAACCTTAACCCGCAGCCTGAAAGCGTGCCTATTAATATGCTTGTCCCTGTTGAGGGAACGCCAATGGCAGACAACAAAATGATCGATATTTTTGAATGGATTAGATGCGTTGCCGTGGCGCGGATATTAATGCCAAAAGCAATGGTTAAGCTATCTGCTGGTCGCTTAACTTTATCTAAGGAAGCGCAAGCCATGGCATTTATGGCGGGGGCAAACGCAATATTTACAGGCGATAAACTGCTAACTACTGCAAATCCTGAAAAAGATGCAGACCATGCATTGCTTAAAGATTTAGGCTTAAAACCGCGCGTGCCTTTCAAAACTGGTTGCTCATGTGGTAAAAGTGAGGGTTGCTGTAGCGGTAAGAGCAAGGCTGCTTAAAGTTTTATGCAATTATTTACAAACATATTATCACATCTTAAAGATCAAAATCGTTATCGCTCTCTTAATTTGCCCAATGGCATTGATTTAACCTCAAATGATTATTTGGGAATGGCTGTGCATCCGCTTTTACGCGAAAGCGCAATAAAAGCATTAGAAAATGGAATAGATATTGGCGCGGCTGGCTCTCGTTTACTTCGAGGTCATACAAGCCATCATGCTAAGCTAGAAAAATTCGCATGTACGTATTTTAATGCTCCTAAAACATTGTTTTTTGCCAATGGGTTTATTGCTAATTATGCGCTGTTTACTGCGCTCCCCGATAGGCATGACGTGATATTATATGATGCGCTTATACATGCTAGTGTACGTGAGGGAATGCGGGCAAGTAATGCCAAAAGTTTTAAGTTTGCTCATAACGATATAGATGCACTAGAAAATCTATTAAACAAGCATAAAGGCAATCATATTTGGATAGCTATTGAGTCTATTTATTCAATGGATGGGGATAGAGCAGCGTTGCAAGATGTCTATAACCTCATTAAACGCTATGGTAATGCTACGCTAATTATTGATGAAGCGCATGCAACGGGCATTTATGGCACAAATGGCAAGGGGCTTGCTTATGATATAATATGTAAGCACGGCTATGATAATATCATTACTCTTCATACTTGTGGCAAAGCTATTGGGGTGGCTGGTGGCTTAGTATGTGCCGATGCGAATATAATTGATTACATGATTAATAAATCCCGCCCCTTTATTTACTCAACCGCGCCGATGCCTTTACAAGCTTTGCTAGTGCAAAAATCATTAGAGGTTTTAGATTCTGATGATGGGCAAAAAAGGCGGGGCAAGCTTTTATCCCTATGCTCTAAGGCTCAAAAATTATTTGGCGGCGCGGGATCGCAGATAGTGCCAATAATCCTCGGTGAGGATGAAAAAGCTATGCGCGTTGCAAGCGCTATGCAAGATAAGGGCTATGATATACGCGCCATTCGCCCGCCAACAGTGCCGCAAGGCTCGGCGCGCTTGCGCTTGTCCTTAAGTTCCAATTTAGACGAAGATATTTTACAAAACTTCGCTGATGCTTTAAAAACATTATAGACAATCAAGAAAGAAGATAAATATGTGTTTTTCTGAGCCTGTTAGTTTTACCGCTGGAAGTATTTTACTTGTAGGCGGCGCTATTACCACTTGGAAATCCTTGAAAATAAATAAAAATTATCTACCCGTGGCCATGATGCCAATTATGGCAGGCATTCAACAAATATCTGAAGGCTTTGTCTGGATGGGAATGAATAGCGGTAACTCTGATATTGTATGGTGGGGGGCTATGGTGTTTATTTTATTCTCATGGCTAATGTGGCCAACATGGATTCCTTTTAGCATTTATTTTCTTGAACCAGAAAACAGCAAACGCAAGAAGCCTTTATTATTATTTTCTCTGTCGGGATTGGTCTTTGGTCTTATTTTATACATACCGCATATCCTTAATTCAGGATGGATAAATGTTGCTATTAATAATTTCTCACTAGCATATGAAGATACTATGCTGCTTGATTATTTAATCCCGCGTGAGGCAACCTATGCAATCTATATGTTTCTTATTATAACTCCGCCGCTTATTTCATCATATTTCCATATGAAGTTGTTTGGCGTTATGCTTATAGTTATAGTAGCTATAGTATGGGTGTTTTTAACTTATGCTTATATATCATTTTTCTGTTTGCTAGCGGGCATAGCAACGGTGCATTTAATGTATATTATTTTGGCAAATAAATGCTGCCTTAAATGCCCTAAGCTATTTCGCTAAAGGAGTATATATAATATGAGCCATAAATTCGTAATAACAGGAACAGACACCGATATAGGTAAGACCGTGTTTTCGGCGGCTCTTATGCTGGGCTTGGAAAAGGCAGGGCATAGCCCGCATTACTGGAAGCCCGTTCAATCTGGCGTGGAAGAATGCGTTGATACTAAAACCATCCAAATGCTTACAAACTTGCCAAATGAGCGATTTTTGCCTGAGCGCTATATATTTAGTGAACCGCTATCACCTCACCGCGCGGCAGAGCTTGATGATGCCAAAATAGATATAAAAAGCTTGCAAGATATAAATAATATCCCTGCTTGCGATGGCTCTATGGTTATAGAGGGGGCGGGAGGTCTTATGGTTCCTCTAACCCGCAAAAACTTACAGGTTAATTTATATAAAAAATGGAATGTGCCGCTGATTTTATGCGCGCGCACAGGGCTTGGAACTATTAATCATACATTGCTCTCACTCGAAGCGATTTGGTCGCGAGGCATCCCGCTTAAAGGAATTGTGTTTATAGGGGATGAAAATATTGATAATATACGCACAATATCCGAATTTTCAGATGTAAAAATACTCGGACATTTGCCGATGTTAGATCCGCTGGATGATACTATGCTGCGGCTTATATTTGCGAATAACTTTAATATTAAGGATTTTATCGCTGTTTAGTCCCACGGTGTGATGGAATCATATATGATGATTTAGGCACTGTTAGCTAAGTATGAGTCCTAGCATTATTTATATAGGGCATGGCGACTTTCATGTGGGGTACTATAACATGTACTATTTAAAACCTAAGGCACTATAATATATATTTTGGATCACATTACGAATTTAAATGAGTAATTTTTCTAACCAGCGGGAAAAAATTACATCATGCCAAGCATTCCGCCCATCGCTCCAGCAGCGAGTGTAGGCGGTATTAAGGTCGCATTATTCCTAGTCTAAATTATTTAACTTTTGCCTTTTCTTTCTTGCGGCGTTTTTTTGGGTTATCGCCTTCATATTTAAAGGTGATATCTGTTCCGTTATAATCAACCACGGCTAGACCACCTTTTTCAAGGCTTCCAAATAATATTTCTTCAGCCAGAGGTCGTTTGATTTCCTTTTGAATAATCCGCCCAAGAGGACGCGCGCCCATAGTTATATCATAGCCTTTTTGCGCCAGATATTTCCGCGCCTTTTTACTAAGCTCTATCGTTATGTTTTTATCTGCTAATTGAGCTTCTAGCTGTATTACGAATTTATCGACTACTTTTTCAACCGTGGCAGGCAATAGATTTTGGAACGGCACAATCGAATCGAGCCTATTTCTAAACTCGGGCGTAAATGTTTTGGTTATGGCTTCACTATCCGCGTAATCCATAGTGCCAACCTCACGACCAAAGCCAATAGGAGTTTTCACCATATCAGACGCTCCCGCATTAGTGGTCATGATTAATATAACATTGCGAAAATCTATAGTTTTACCGTTATTATCAGTTAGCTTGCCGTAATCCATGACTTGCAAAAGAATATTGAATAAATCAGGGTGAGCTTTTTCTATCTCATCTAGCAGCAATACGCAGTGCGGATGTTGATCTACTTGATCGGTCATAAGCCCGCCTTGCTCAAACCCCACATATCCGGGAGGCGTTCCTATAAGGCGCGATACGGAATGACGCTCCATATATTCTGACATGTCAAAGCGGAGAAGTTCTATGCCCAATGATTTAGCGAGCTGCCTTGCAACTTCGGTTTTACCAACTCCAGTAGGCCCAGAAAATAGATAGCTGCCTATTGGTTTTTCAGGATCACGCAAGCCCGCCCGCGCCATTTTAATAGAGTTACATAGCGCGTCAATGGCAATATCTTGATCATAGACCATAGTTTTAAGGTCACGCTCAAGATTTTGCAGAGCTTCTTTATCGTTCTTATTAATAGTGGTCGAAGGAATGCGCGCTATTACGGCAATTACTTCCTCAATATCTTTTTTACCGATGGTTTTCTTGCGCATATCTTCAAGCACAAGCATTTGCGCTGCGCCAACTTCATCTATTATATCGATGGCTTTATCTGGCAGTTTTCGATCACCAATATATTTAGCTGATAGCTCCACCGCCGCGCGAAGTGCGCTGTTGGTGTATTTAATATTGTGATGTTCCTCATAATAAGGGCGCAGACCTTGCAATATTTTAACCGCATCTTCTATGCTTGGCTCTGGCACGTCAATTTTTTGAAAACGCCTGACAAGCGCACGGTCTTTCTCAAAATGAGTGCGATATTCTTTATAAGTGGTAGAGCCAATGCAGCGTAGCTTGCCATTTGATAGAGCAGGTTTTAACAAGTTAGATGCATCCATAGCCCCGCCCGAAGTTGCGCCCGCGCCAATAATAGTATGGATCTCATCAATGAATAAGACTGATTCAGGTATATTTTCAAGCTCGGATAGCACCGCTTTTAGACGCTCTTCAAAATCCCCGCGATAACGCGTTCCTGCTAACAAAGCCCCCATATCAAGCGAGAATATAACCGCGCCATGCAAAACTTCAGGAACATCTTTTTCATTTATTCGCTTGGCTAGCCCCTCGGCAATTGCTGTTTTACCAACCCCGGGGTCACCAACATAAAGCGGGTTATTCTTTGACCTGCGGCATAAAATTTGTATCGTGCGATCAACTTCTTTCTCCCTGCCTATAAGAGGGTCAATCCCGCCTTCTTCTGCTTTTTCATTCAGATTGACGCAATAAGCATCAAGAGCTTCTTTGCCAAGCTTGGTTTCTTGCGCTTCTTCAACGCCTTGCGGAGCTTGTTCAGTATGGCTTTGCGGTGATACTTTTGCAATGCCGTGAGATATGTAATTCACGGCATCAAAGCGCGTCATATCGCGTTCTTGCAGCGTATATACGGCGTGGCTCTCACGCTCAGAAAATAGAGCAATTAAAACATTTGCGCCCGTCACTTCTTCTCTGCCTGATGATTGAACATGGATGGCGGCGCGTTGTAGCACCCGCTGAAAAGCATTTGTAGGCTTTGATTCTTCTATATTTGCATTAATAAGTGAACTTAAATCATTTTCAATGTAATGCAAAAGTGAGGATGATAGCTCATCTAAATCAATCCCGCATGAGCGCAATACCGCCATGGCATCAGGATCACCAGTAAGGGCTAGCAATAAATGCTCTAGCGTTGCATATTCGTGATGCTTATCATTAGCAATTGATAATGCACGGTGTAATGTCTGCTCTAAGTTCTTTGATAGCATTTATCTATTCCTTCTCCATTATACATTGAAGCGGTTGTTCATTAGCACTAGCAAAATCCATTACTTGGGCAACTTTGGTTTCTGCAACTTCAAATGTA
>JALSJP010000030.1 GCA_026989265.1 Micavibrio sp. | reverse complement strand
GTCTTAAAGATGATGCCGCTATTTTAGATGTTCCAGCGGGGTATGAGCTTGTTATTACTAGCGATACACTTAATGAGGGCGTGCATTTTATTGCGGGGGAAACTCCAGCCAATATCGCGCGTAAAGCTTTGCGTGTTAACTTATCTGATCTCGCAGCAATGGGGGCTAAGGCATTATCATACCAGCTTAATATAGCATTTCCGAATATACCTAATAAGGCTTGGCTTGCAGAGTTTTCTGGTGCATTGCAGGCAGATAATGAGGAGTTTGATATATTCTGTTCGGGCGGGGATACAACTTCTATTAAAGGTGATTGCCTGTCTATTTCCATTACTGCGCTTGGGCTTGTGCCAGTTGGGGGCGCGGTTAGGCGTAATGGCGCTCTTCAAGGTGATTTAATTGTTGTAACAGGAGTTATAGGCGATGCTTATTTGGGGCTTAAAGCTTTGCAAAATGATTTGGACTATGGCGTGGCGATAGAGCGTTATCGAGTGCCTCGACCTCGCAATAATGCGGCTAGCATCATACGCAAGCATGTAAATGCAGCTATAGATATATCAGATGGTTTGCTTGCTGATCTCATGCATATTGCGAGTGCATCTAAGATTGGCGCGGAAATTGATGTTGATAAATTGGTATTCTCAAAAGACGTGCGCCATGCTTTAGGTAGAGGCATTGTTAAAATTGAGGATGTTATAACAGGCGGCGATGATTATGAGCTGATATTAGCCGTTTCTCCTGCTAAACTGCCAATTTTGATTCGTGAATTGGAAAATATAAAGCTAAATCCAATGGTTGTTGGTGAGTTTAAAGGTAATATATCAAAACATCCTGTTTTAAAATCCAAAACGCATCGTATTGATATGAAAGCCCTTGGCTGGCAACATTTTTAATGCTGTACGTGTGTGCGGTTTTTGGGTTATACATATTTGCTGCAAAATACAATGGACTGACCCTTGTTTTTTTATCTGAAAAACGGCATATTATAGAGACGAGATAATTCCCAGAGGTAATTCAAAGAAAGCTCCTATATCATGACACAAATCGTTGTTCCTACACTTGGTGAATCTGTTGCAGAAGCAACCGTTGCGCAATGGCTTAAAAAAGAGGGTGAAGCCGTTAAAGCGGATGAGCCTATTGTTGAGCTTGAAACTGACAAGGTGACGCTGGAAGTTAACTCTCCTGTTGATGGGGTTATTGCCAAGATTTCTGTTGCTGAGGGCGAGAATGTTGAGGTTGGCGCGATTTTGGGCGAGCTTGATGAGGGCGCGGTTGCCAAAGAATCTAAGCCTGCACCGAAATCAGAGCCTAAAGCTGCTCCTGTTGCTAAAGAAGAAAAGATAGCAACCGTTAGTGATGAGCCAAAGACCTCACCCGCGGTTCGTAAGATGATTAATGACAATAACCTAGATATAGCGCAAATTCCTGCAAGTGGTAGAGATGGGCGCATTACTAAAGAAGATGTTCAAAATCATATTGATAGCGGAGCGGCAAAGGCTGCGCCTGTTGCGGTAAGCCAAGGGGAGCGTGAAGAGCGCGTGAAAATGAGTAAGCTGCGCCAAGTTATTGCGCGGCGTTTGAAAGAGGCGCAAAATACCGCCGCTATGCTTACCACTTTTAATGAAGTGGATATGGGCGCGGTTATGGCTTTGCGCTCTGAATATAAAGATGCATTCGAGAAGAAGCACGGTATTAAGCTTGGCTTTATGTCATTCTTTATTAAGGCTGCGGTGCAGGCTCTTAAGGAATTTCCTGCTGTTAATGCGCAAATTGATGGCGATGAGATTGTCTATAAAAATTACTATAATATCGGCGTTGCGGTATCTACTCCGCAAGGCTTAGTTGTGCCTGTTTTGCGTGATGTTGATAAAATGAGCATGGCAGAAATCGAGTCCACTATTGTTGATTTTGGCAAGCGCGCCCGTGATGGTAAGCTTTCTATGGATGAGATGAGCGGCGGCACTTACACTATTACCAATGGCGGGGTGTTTGGCTCGCTTATGTCTACTCCAATACTTAATACGCCGCAATCGGGCATTCTTGGTATGCATAGCATTCAAAAACGCGCAATGGTAATGGCGGATGGCTCTATTGTGGCTCGCCCAATGATGTATTTGGCGCAAAGCTATGATCACCGCATTGTTGATGGTCGCGAGGCGGTAAGCTCGCTCGTGCGCATTAAACAAGCATTGGAAGATCCGCAGCGTTTATTGCTCGATGTTTAGCGAGCTTCCGGCATTCAAGTACGGACGTTGTTAAATTTCGGATTTACGTATAAGTATACGCTGCACCTCATTTTCCTAGCCGTACATAAATGCCATTTGCTCGGGATGCTGTGAGTTGACATAAATTTGCGGCTGTGCTAATTCTATCACCCTGAAACAGTGGCGCGTTCTATTTATAATGAAATGTCGGATGAGCGTTTAAAAAGGCTTGCGGCATATCAAGGTATTGAGCATTCACAACATTTATTACTAGATGTTTAGCTCTATAATCCCATGCTTTTTTAATTGATTAAGGGCTTGTAGCCCCCATTTATCGCGGCATTTTTCGGGGTTACCGACTTGGAGAGAGCTATAGCCTGCGCCGAGCATATTTACAAATTCGCGCGATGTTGGGGTTTGGCTGGAATATAAATATTTTGGATCAATTGTCAGTCCATAACGCGCGCACGCAACAAGCAGTTGATTGATTGGTTGCAAGGTCGGCTCATATTTATTTTGTTTATCGCTTATTATTTTAGCATCTTCCTCCAACAAACCTACAGATCGGTGAGGTTGTGCAAATAAAAAAACATAATGTCCTAGGATACTTTTAGCGTAGCATGCGGCAAAATTTACATTGCCTTTTTGCGCGTTAATAATCTCAAGGAAACGCGTTTGATTTATATCTGAATGCTCTAGTGGTAATTGCTTAACTGGGCGGTGGATTGCCTGCAATATATTATCCCGTGGCGGCGATATTATTTCATGAATACCGCGTTTTGGCTCATTCATCTCATACACTGCTATGCCCGCTCTTTTAAATATGAGAGTTGATATGTCATCAAAATAAGGCTTAATCTTTAAGCCTAGCGGCGTATTATGAGTGTGGGAGTCTATATATACTGCGCTAATACGCGCTTCGGCTATTAATTTTGCGCAATTAGGACATGGCAGGTCAGTTATATAAATGCTTGCGTCTTTTGTAGATTCAGCTGCGCTGATAACCGCCATTTCCGCGTGAATAGTTGTACTGGCATTGCCTAGCTTATCATAGCGTCCGATGTATTTTTCTAAGCTAGCCGCCCAAAAATTATGGCGCGCTATATGCTTACCATCATTATAAAGCAGTGCGCCCACTTTATGAGTTTTATGCTCGCTCTGCTCTTCCATTTCAAGGGCAAGCTTCATAAGTTGAAAATGATTTATGTTCATGATGACATGCCTTAGATACTCTGTTATTTTAATATAGTCTATTTCACGGATAAGAACAGGAAATAAAAATGCCAAGTAAAAATGCTGAAAAATTTGATGTAATTATAATTGGCGCAGGGCCAGGCGGTTATGTCGCTGCGATTAGATGCGCGCAGCTTGGGCTTAAAACTGCGGTGGTGGAAAAGCGCAAGACCTTTGGCGGGACATGTCTTAATGTTGGTTGCATTCCATCGAAAGCATTACTAGCTGCATCTGAAAAATATGAAGATGCCGCGCATCATATGAAGGATATGGGGATTGAAACTAGCGTCAAGCTCAACCTTAAAACCATGATGAAGCATAAAACTGATGTTATTGACGCAAATACTAAAGGCATTGAGTTTTTGTTCAAAAAGAACAAAATCACTAGCATTGAGGGCGAGGGTTCTATCGTTGCGGCTGGCAAGGTTAAGGTTGGCAAAAATACTTACGAGACTGAAAATATTATCATTGCAACTGGCTCTGACGTTATATCCCTGCCTGATATCAAAATTGATGAAAAGCGTATAGTCTCTTCTACGGGAGCTTTGGAGCTACCCGAAGTTCCAAAAAAGATGATCGTTATTGGCGGCGGCGTTATCGGGTTAGAGCTTGGAACTGTGTGGCGCAGGCTTGGCGCGGAAGTTACCGTGGTGGAGTTTTTGGATAATATCCTAACGGGTATGGACGGGGAAATTCGCTCCGAGGCTAAGAAAATATTTGCCAAACAAGGCATTAATTTTAAATTATCAAGCAAGGTTACGGGCGCTAAAACCACGGCTTCAGGCGTTACACTCACGCTTGAGCCTGCTAGCGGCGGTAAAAGCGAAAACATAAAGGCTGATATTGTGCTTATGGCTATCGGGCGCAAGCCTTATGTTGATGGGCTTGGGCTTGATAAAGTTGGCGTTAAGCTTAATGAGCGCGGGCAAATTATCACGGATGAGTTTTTCGAAACCTCGATTGAGGGGGTTTATGCAATTGGTGATGTTATTACAGGGGCTATGCTTGCTCATAAGGCGGAGGATGAGGGCGTTATATTGGCGGAAATGCTCGCGGGGCAATCAGGGCATATCGATTATGATTGCATTCCAAGCGTTGTTTATAGCTGGCCAGAAATTTCCAGCGTTGGCAAAACGGAAGAGCAGCTCAAAGAAGCTGGCGTTAAATATAGCGTCGGGAAATTCCCATTTATGGCGAATGGTCGCGCGCGCGCTATGGGCTGCATGGATGGATTCGTCAAGATTCTAGCCGATTCTAAAACAGACAGAGTGCTTGGCGCTCATATGATTGGCCCAAATGTTGGTGATTTAATTTCCGAAGTTGTAACGGTTATGGAGTTTGAAGGAACGTCCGAAGATATCGCGCGCATATGCCATGCTCACCCAACATTGCCCGAAGCAGTGAAGGAAGCCGCCCTCGCGGTGCATAAACGCAGCATTCATATTTAGTCGATATATATTAACTCACGTTTGGATAATGCTGGGATACTTCAATATCGTCAGGGTTTATATTCTAGCCGCCCACTGATATCTTGGACATATTGCTCAACGTTATAGGCGTTACGGTCTGAAAATGTAGCAATAAGTGTTTGTTCTTGACCTTTTTCATCTGTTTTGATGCCGGCCGTATCGGATGCTGTTCCAACAGTCACGTGATTGCGAATGCTATCATCTGTATAGGTGGTTTTGGCTGCTTTTTTCATTTCTGTGGCTGACATGAATGTTATGCGAAGGTAGTTTGGGATAGGTTGTTGTTGTGTATTTTCTGCCTTGCCTTGCGTGTTTAATGCTTCATGTGATGCTTCTTCTATAAAAGCCATGATTTCACGAGAATTATTTAATGACTATATGTAAACAATGTTTCTATGTCAATAATTTTTTATTGGCAGGTTTAAGTGTACTGTTTATATGCGATTATGTCACTGGATTCCAGCATGCGCTGGAATGACAAAGGGCGTGACCATGCCCTCGGCTATAAATACACTGATTATTATTTGTGTTTATTTGTGGCTGTTTTTCAACGCGAAGCCACTAAGTGTCATCTCGAACATGAAATGGAGAGATCTTAAATACTGGCAAGCTTTATAGATCCCTCAGCTAAATCTTGCGGGATGACATGATAGATAAATAACTTCGTGACCTTAGTGTCTTCGTGGTGTTCTGCCTACGGTCGCATAAATTCAAGAAATTAATTGCCCATACCTAATGTATCAATATGATCTTTCATATATTTCATGCGATCTGCAAAGCTTGGATAACGCGGGTCTTTTGCAATGCTTAATTTTTTCAAATCCACTTGAGTAGAATCAATTGCAATGGCATGCACATAAGGGAAAGCTTCTCCACCACGTTGGTTTTTAGCTTTATCAACATAACAAGCGGGGATTGGAATATTCCTGAAATTACATTCATCTATTAAGGCATTATATATTTTAGGGGAATTATCTTTCGTAACCTCAGTTAGGGTGTGATTTCCTTGCTCATCTTTCCGTTTTTCAAATTCATTAGTATGAAAACCAGATGCGGGCGGGGGGGGTAGTTCCTTTAGAAGCACAGGCCTGCTCAAAGTCGCTCCAATCAGGGGAAACTTTTGTATAGCTATTAAAATATTCCTCAAGATTAGACATATTGATAAGGTAGCATATTCTAGGATATGTTGCAAAATTCTTCTTCAATATTTTGAGAGGATTCAAGAGCAGTTGCTTTCTCTTTCTTTTTCTCCTTTGGGTGGTATTTTTTGTAAGCTTTTTTTATATCCTCATCGGTAAGGTCGGTATATATTTGGGTGGAACTTAGGGATACATGCCCTAACAATTCTTGAATTTCACGTAAATTAGCACCATTTTGCAATAAATGCGTGGCAAAGCTATGGCGAAGAGCGTGGGGGGTTGCGTTTTCTGCTAGTCCAAATTCGGCTCTTAAATTACGCATAGCAAGCTGCGCCACCCCTTGATTAAGGCGCTTGCCCCTAGTTCCAAGGAAAAGGGGAGAGCTTTCATTTGTAATATGCGGGCATTCATCCAAATAAATATTAAGGTTTTTTGATACTATATCAAGGACGGGAACTTCGCGCTGCTTGCTGCCTTTGCCCATTACCCTCAAAACTCCATTTTGCGGTTTGTCTTTCATGTTTAAGGATAGAGCTTCATTTATCCGCAAGCCACAGCCATAAAGCATGGTGAATAGAGCCATATTGCGCAATCCTGTCCATTCTTGCTTTTCAGTTGTGCCAGAAAACTTTGTAACATCAAGGGCTTGGTCTTTGAAGAGCGGGCGGGGGAGCGTTTTGCGTATTTTGGGGCTGCGCACTATATTGAGCGCTGGATTATGCATAGTGCCTTGCCTATCAAGCCATGAGATAAAGTTTTTCACACCAGATAATGAGCGCGCGCGGCTTGCATTTGACAGACCGTCTTTAATCACCATTTCTACCATCCAGCTTCTAAAATCTAGGATAGATATCTCGGATAAATCATTGATAGACGGTAATTTGCCTAAATGCTTGACCAAAAATGTAACGAATTGCGCAATGTCTGCTCCATAAGCCCTTAATGTATGGCGGGACATGTTTTTGGCGCGTAAATGGTCTTCCCATTTTAATAATTGCTGGGCAAAATCATCCGCGCATATTGCTAGAGTTTCTGCCTTTACGCAGCGATGCTGAGCCATGAGCGGAAGCACCTTTCGATTACGCGGGCGAGGAATAATATTTGGTCTGTTGCTTGGTTTTCATTGAACATATTGGGGTCACGACTGCCAAACGCTACGATAGCGGGGGGCGTTCCCATTGACACATCAATTCTAAGCAATATTTGTGAGCAAATAAGAGCCGCTCCGCCGCCATATATGGCTTCTATGCCGCTGATATTATTTTGCATAAGTACGGATTTATCACCCATCCAGTTATCAACTGTGCCTTCGGGTAGAATTTTTATGCCATTTTGGTGGATATGGGGGATATCACCTCCATTTGCTTCGACCACTAGGACGGATATATCAATGCCTAAAATAGTGGCTAAATCCATTGTTATGGTGTGGATAAAATCGTCGAAAGACGCGGATTCTAGCAATCTAAGCGTTGCATCATGGATGCGCTGCTGATTATTCATGTTAGAGCGAGCATTTTCAACAAGCTCTTTAGTGCTTTCAATGACCTCTTCCTTATCGGCTTTTAGGCGCTCAATCATATATGACTGAAAATCAGCAAGCCCTTTACCTTTAACCGTGGCGGGGGGGAGCAATAGATCGCATGCTTGCGGGTTATCACGCAGAAAATCAGGATTATTGCGCAGGAACGCTATAACTTCATTTTCTGTTATTTGGGGGTTATTTTTTATATTATTGGACATTTCACGAATCACCTTAGGCATGGATGATTATATCATAAATTGCGTATTGGTAAATACTATATTGCAAACATATTCACGTTATGTTCCACCATTTATTATGTCATCTCTTACAACAAATAAGCCATAATATTTTTCAATTGTTATTTTCATCATAAATTATAAGGCACGTGAATATCCGGCCAGTCAGGTTTAAAGTCTTTTATATTGCGGGTAACAAGAGGGATATCCGCAACTTGCGCACTTGCATATATAAGAGCGTCGGGTAGCTTCATTTTATAGTTTTTGCGTATTATAATAGCCTGCTTAGATATTTCCATATCAATAGGAAGTATCTCAAAATTTTCATCAAGAAAGCTTTCGGCTTGCTCCATGCGCTCTAGTGGGATTCCAACCAAAAACTCGCTCCATGTTATGATGCTGATAAAGCGGAGCGGGCAAGCGCCAATTACTTTTTTGGCTTCCTCAATCCCGCGCGCATAGTCAATTACGATATTTGTATCAAATAAAGAAGGTCTCACTGTGTTTTTCCACCATCATATGGTTGTTGTTTAGGCTCGTGTAATGACCAGTTTTTAGAGCTAGCCTCACGTTGTTCCCAATCACCGCGCAGATCTTGTTGCAGCTCAAGGGAGTCTTTTGAGAATACGTCATCATATAAGCCGAATATATCACTTGATATGGTTTGCGCCCCGCCTTCTTTTTCAAGGTAGGCAGAAACTGACCTGCGGACAAGTTCAGCGCGTGATTTTTTCATGCTTTTAGCAAGGTAATCAAGCATTTTGATGTCATCTTCTGGTAGATCAATAATTGTTCGCATTATCTTGCCCCTTATTTGGCTGTTATCAATGTTATTATGATATATGATAACGTTAGCACATGTCAAGTGGTTTATTGGGAAAGGTTACAAAATGCTCTGACCACTCTTTTCCCAATCGGCTAAAAATCCAGCCAATCCCTTGTCTGTGAGAGGGTGGTTATAGAGCTGGCGGATCACGCTTGGCGGGCTGGTCATTACATGTGCGCCCATTTTCGCGCTTTCGATTATATGCATTGGATTACGGATTGATGCCACTAATACCTCTGTATCATACTCGGCGTAGTTATCGTAAATGCGACAGATATCAGATATCAAATCTAGCCCTTGTTGTGATATATCGTCTAATCTCCCAACGAATGGGGAGATGAACGCTGCGCCTGCTTTGGCGGCTAGGATAGCTTGCCCTGCGGAAAAGCAAAGCGTTACATTTACCATTGTGCCTTCATCGGATAATTCTTTACATACTTTCAGACCATCGGGAGTAAGCGGGACTTTTACCGCTACATGGTCGGCGATTTTGCGAA
>JALSJP010000029.1 GCA_026989265.1 Micavibrio sp. | reverse complement strand
GGGCATTGCAAGTGAAAGCCGCGAGCAAGCGGGATCAATTGAAGAGGTGAATGCGGCGGTTCGTCAGATGGACGAAATGACCCAGCATAATGCGGCCTTAGTTGAGCAAACCAATGCGGCAATTGAGCAGACAGAAGCGCAAGCCAATGAGCTCGATAATATTGTTGATGTGTTTAAGCTTAATGATAATGAGCCAGCCAAAAAAGCAAGCGAGCAACCTCAAGCAACAGGCATTAAGGGCTTAAAAGAAAAAGTAAAACACGCCGCGAAATCATATCTATCACGGGGCAATGCAGCCGTTGCAACAGATGATGAATGGGCTGAATTTTAAGGGCATAAGTTGATAATTGCCTTCACCCTTCGACAGGCTCAGGGTGAAGGCTGTTAGCTTGAGGTGAGGTTATAAATTATAAAGGGCGCTAATCATAGCGCCCTTTTTATTTGCGTTGCGTGTGAGGTAAAATAAGTATAGCTCTAAAATATGCCCTCACCCATAAAAAATATTATTACCCACATATTGCCAAAAAATAATTTTTGGTTTGGTTATGCACTTGCTGCATTAGGAGCTTCTTTTTTTGCTACTAAAGGCATTGTAATTAAATTAGCTTTGATTGAAAATGTTGATGCGCTAACCACGCTCACTTGGCGAATGATTATCGCGGTGCCTATATTCATAATAATTGGATATTCTGGCTATAGAGCAAGAAAAAAGAATAATCCTGATTTTCATATTCCTCGTGCGGCAATATTTAAAACAATTATCCTAGGAATGATTGGATATTATCTTGCCTCTTATCTTGATTTTGCAGGATTAGAATATATTTCAGCACAATTTGATAGGTTGATACTTTTAACCTATCCGTTTTTTGTTGTGCTGTTTGGTGCAATATTATTTGGCAGGCGGATAACATTTGCTATGATTGCTTCGCTGATTATTTCTTATTCAGGCCTAGCATTGATATTTGCACATGACTTAAAATTTTCTGGCTCAAACGTTTTGCTTGGGACGACATTAGTCTTGGGGGCAGCCATTGCTTATGCGTTGTATCAATTATTAGCAAAGCCGCTAATTGACATTATGGGGGCGCGACTATTCACCTCAATTGCGCTTAGCGCGGCAGGACTTGCTGTTATCATTCATTTTTCAATCACCCATGAAATAAGCGATTTAATCGTCTCGGACAAAGCCATGTGGTTGATGTTAGCGATGGGAACGGTTTCCACAGTTCTACCAGCCTATTTAATTGCCACCTCAATTGGCATGATTGGCGCAGAGCCATCTGCTGTAATGGGCAATGTCTCACCAATAGTTACCATTCTTATGGCGGTTTTTATTCTTGGCGAAACATTTTCTATTTGGCATGCAATAGGAACTAGTTTGGTGCTGGTTGGCATGTTTGCTTTCGCTCATGTTGAGCGAAAAAAATAGCTAAATATAAATTATTCAGAAATTTACAATTTAGAATCATTTAAATGTAATAATAGTATTTTCATCTACGGGAATTCTGCGACATTGGCAGATTGGACAGCCTTAGGGCAAGCTAATATTGGAGATCATTATGAGTCTTTCACGTTTCACATTCATCGCAAGCACTTTGATGATATTATTAGTTGCGCTGGTGTTTACTTATATGAATTTTACGAGTTCAAATTCAGAGCATAAGGTCTCTATAATTTTAGATGATGCAGTAA
>JALSJP010000028.1 GCA_026989265.1 Micavibrio sp. | reverse complement strand
CTATCCCAATTTTATAATCATCGGGTATGTTTAGTAAAGTGCGGTGAAGCTCTATCACCTTTTTTAATTTAGCCTTAATAGGGGCAGCCCTGTGAGACCTGCCAGGCTTCATTGTAAGGAAGTTATCAAAACTCCAACCAGGTCGTTTTGAACACGGCCCCGAAGAAAAGTTAGGGTTTTTAGGCTTTATGGATGGCTTTTTCATTTGCTTTCCTAACAATTAATAGTATGTATGATTTCTTACTTTATATCATAAATTTAAAAAGGATAAAGTGTTTTAAATGAATTATATTTTAACATTAGTAGCATCATCAGGTATGCAGCCATTAACAGAGCAGCATTTCAAAGAAATTGCCTATGTTATTGAGCATTACAATATAAAATTTACCAGCAAGATTATATGGCTTGATAAAAAAATAGCAGCAGAAGTGGCTATATCAGGAAAAGCTCAATCCTCTTTAATAGCGCATTTACGCGAAACCCTTGCAAATGATCGTATCGATTTTTTCGTTACAAAAAACGAAAACCGAAAGAAAAAATTATTACTAGCCGATATGGATAGCACAATAGCCACTAGTGAAACACTGGATGAGCTAGCCCAATATGCGGGCATAAAAGACCAAGTGGCAGAGATCACAATCCGCGCAATGGAGGGTAAACTTGATTTTCATGAAGCATTAAAAGAGCGCGTTGGCTTGTTAAAAGGGCTGAAAATAACCGCTCTTTTTGCAACATTAGAAGAAACCAAGCTTAGCCTTGGGGCAAAAACATTTGTAGACACAATGAGAAAGACAGGCTCTACATGCGTTTTAGTATCAGGCGGATTTACATTTTTTACAGATGCCATAGCCACGCAATGTGGGTTTAATTTCAATCACGGCAATGAGCTTGAGATTGCAGGAGACGCCCTAAGCGGTAGGGTAATTCCACCAATTTTGGACAAATTCTCTAAATTAGAGCTGCTGGAAAATTATATAAAAGACCTGGATTTAACCAATGATGACTGCCTAACAATTGGTGATGGAGCAAATGACTTGCCTATGTTAAAAGCGGCAGGGCTTGGAATAGGTTATCACCCTAAAGATACCGTGAAATCAGAAATTGCAAATTGCATTTTATATGGTAACCTAACGGCTGCTCTTTACGCGCAAGGCTATTCAAATAGAAACATGAGTTTGAAAGATTAAAAATGACTGAGAAGTGGGAATATTCTGTATCAGATGAAAAGCTGGAAGAGCTTATCAAAAATTATTGCACTGATTTTACAGCATTAGAGCGCGAAGGCAGGTATGGTCCAATTACTGGTCGCGATAAAGAAATTAGCGATTGCGTGCTTATTTTGCTACAACGCGGGCGTAAAAACGTATGTTTCCTTGCCCCTGCTGGCGTTGGTAAAACTGCCGCCGTTGTTGGTTTGGCGCAAGTAATTGTTGCTGAAAAAGTTCCAGATTACCTTATCGGAGCGCGCGTCATAGAAGTTGATCTATCGCGCATGGCATCAGGAACGACTTCAAAGGCGGAATTCCAAGATCGGTTTTTGCCCCTATGTAAGGGCGTGTCAGAGCGATATCACAATCCTGAAAATGATCGCATAATATTATTCTTAGATGAAATTCACCAAATAATGCCAACATGTCACGGAAGTGCTTATGCTGGACTGTCCGATACTATGAAGCCATATCTTACCGCGGGTGATTTGCTTATGATTGGCGCGACGACATTGGATGAATTTCGTGAGTATGTAGCCCTAGACCCCGCAATGGATAGGCGATTTCAAAAGGTTTTTCTAAAACCGCCAACAGTCCATGAAACATATGCAATTATGAAGGCTCTTCGCCCGGGATTAGAAAAACATCACCATTTAACCGTGCCTAATGAACTGCTAATGCTAATTTGTTATTTAGCAGAAGATCATATGCGTAAACGAAATCAGCCTGATAAGTCAATTATCACCGCCGACGCTGCCATGGCATATCACGTTATGCATAAAGGCATTGATCAAGATTTAGATGCACATTCTATATATTATATGGTTGCTCGTGAAACAGGGCTAAATGCACAGGCTCTTAATGATGAAAAATTATTAAGAAAAATCGCCGAGGAAGTAGCCATTATCGAAGGTGAAATAGAGGCAGAACTTAAGAAAGAGGCAGAGAGTAAACCATATGATCCATCTGAAGATTTAAAGGATGTGGAAATGGATAAAGAGTTTCAAGCTGAATTAAAGCGAAAAGAGGCGGAAGAACAGCAACGACTTGAATCTTCGGAAAATGCAGAAGAGAGCTAGTTTATTTAACCGCGCAAAACACTTTAAACCCCTGAGCTTCATGAAGTTTAGAATGCTCAAAAAATATATCTGCTAAAATATTTTCATATGCCAAATGGTTATTAGCAACCATAATAAGTCGCCCGCCGCGGCGTAAGGCTTTATGCGCTTGATCTATAAAATTATGCCCAATAGAAATATCCGTTTTTTTGCCATCATGAAATGGCGGGTTCATAATTATAAAGTCGAGATTACGAATATTATCTTGTGGCTTTGTCAAATCAAACCATATAAAATCTTTCTTAACATCAAAATTAACAAGATTTTTTTCGCATAGATTCACGGCTCTATAATCTGCATCAATGCAATGAAGCTGTTTTACTTTTCTGCAATTAGATAAGACAAGGCGCGATAAATAGCCATAGCCACAGCCAAAATCTGCACCCTTGCCTTTTAAATCAGCGGGAATATATTTTGATAATATTTGAGAGCCTTTATCAATCTTATCCCAGCCAAAGACCCCCGCTTGTGATAGGAAGTCACCATCTAAAATGGTACATTCCTGCCCTTCATCTATAGCCGCCTCAATCTTGCTTTTATCTAAATTATTAGCCACGCCCCAAATGACCCGCGCTTTATTCCTAGCATCATCATATAAATCTTGAAAACCAAAATTCATCATTAATTTTTTAAGCCGAGTGCCGCCCGCTTTGTTATCTGCCGCGCATATGAGAGTGCCGCCAGAGCGTAAAAGTCGCGCTCCTCTTGCCATCAAATACCGAGCCTCAATCATATTTTTTGGCAATAATATGCATAACAAGTCATAGGATTCATTATCATTCGGAATGTCAGTGGATACCGCTAAACTAGCATTGACAAGCTCATCAGCATATGGCTTGAAATATTGCTGCAATGTTAAATCAGCATTCGCAAAAACTGACATATCCGAATGCATAGAGGCATTAAGAAAAGCAACCCGCCGACCACTAACATCAATAGCTCCGCTTTTTATCGGGTGCAATAATGTTTGGGTAGCCGCCAACATTGAACTATTCAAACAAACCCTTAAGACCGTCCAAATTCTTCTTTAAACCGTCGACCTCTTTTTTATAGCTATCTTTAAGGTTTTTCTTAAATACTTCCGCAGTGCTTACGCCCATATTATTTAAAGCATCAAGCGACATACCTTTTAGAAAACCCGCACCATTTGCAGAGCTATTAAATTTTTGCAAAACAGCGTTCATTATTTGCGATATAGCGTCTTTCGCTAAAACACCATTTTCTTTTTGACCAATACCATAAAGCTTAATGTCAGGTACGCTAACCTTAGCCAAATCACCGCCAAGCAAGGTAACAGATGGGTTAAGCTCAGCCCCTGTTAAAGAGAATTTTTTAACAATAACCTTAATATTTTCACCTTTTGAAGCCTTGTTTGATTTATCTTTATTTGATTTTTCAACAGATGGATTGCTGCTTGTATTATCCCTAATATCACCAAGATTAGTTCCCTTATTGCTAACTTCTAGGTTAACATTCGTGCCATCAACCATGATATGCGAGAAAACCAAAAGCTCTTTAGAAAAACTCTCGCCTGCAACTTCAATTTTCTTAATCATAATTGCATGTGGTTTTTTATAGCCAGCAGGATTGGCGATACTCAAATCGCTAACCGTAACTTTTTTATCCTGAAGAGATATAGCCATACTGCCAACACGCACAGGAACGCCAAGAGCATCGCTTGCCACTTTTTCAGTTATCTGTTTAGCAATGGAATCCATATTCATATATAAATATGCCGCCCCGCCAACTAACAAAATCACAAGGAAACTAAAAACATATAAACCAAATTTCGCGGTTTTTTTAACAGCAGACATAGAGATATCTTTCTAAAAATTTAAATTGATGAGTTACATTTATACGATTTCAAGAAAAAATCAAGCTATCAATCAAATAGCTTTAGCATGCTGGTTTTCCTGTTTTTCAAAATATGGATCAAAGCAAGACGCAACCACGCGGGTAAAAGGCTTGCCCTTATCTGTTATTATAAGCTGCATGCCATCCATAATTACAAGACCATCTTGTATAAGGGTTGCTAGTTTATCAGAATAATCACTGCCGATATAATCCTTGTAACCTTCAAGATTAACCTTGAAATTACACATAAGCTCTTCAATCAAACGGCTTAATCCTTGATCATTTTCACTTAGCTTAACGCCGCGATTTACAGGGAATTCACCATTATTTATTGCATTGCGGTAATCTGCGGGGGTAATAGTATTTTGCACATAAGCACTCTTAAAGCTGCTAATAGAGCTATGCCCAAAGCCAATTATTGCCTCGGAAATATCCACCGTATAGCCCTGAAAATTACGCCTAAGCACGCCATTATTTTGTGCCACCGCCAAACTATCCGAGCTTTTCGCGTAATGATCTGTTCCAATAGCTTTATAATCATGGCTCTTTAAAACAGTGTCTACGGCTTCGTTCATTAAAAAACGCTCTTTTCCATCTGCCATAGGGTATTTTTCTAGCAATTTTTGATGCTTTTTCATCCATGGCACATGAGCGTATGGAAACACTGCTAAACGGTCAGGCGACAAGCTTGCTGCCAAATGAGCTGTATCTGTAACAGTTTCAATAGTTTGGTTAGGAAGCCCAATTATAAGATCAAAATTAATTTTATTAATGCCATTATCGCGGAGTTTTTTAACGCATGCCTTAACTTGCTCAAATGGCTGCACTCGGTTTATTGCTATTTGCACATCATGGTTGAAATCTTGCACCCCTAAAGATATTCTTGTAACCCCTATATCAACAAAAGCCTTAATCATTTCACCCCCTAAATGACGAGGATCAGATTCAATATCTATGCTTGTTTGCTTTGAAATATCAAAAAATTCGGAAATATGAGCCACAATAAGCTTTAAATCGTTGGGCTTTAGATAATTAGGCGATCCACCGCCAAAATGCAGCAAATTCACGGGTAATTTCCCGTTTGTAGATTCTCCTACCAATGTAATCTCGGATAAAAGCAACTTTATATATGACTCTACTGGTGAATAGCTATTCAAAACCTTAGTATTACACCCACAATAGAGACAAAGCTCATGACAAAACGGAATATGCACATAAAGCGAGACGGCGTTAGAGGAAGGCAATCCCTTGAGCAGCGCGGTATAATCACTTTGCGAGATATCTTGCGTAAATTTTGTAGCAGGCGGGAAGCTAGTATAGCGCGGAACAGCGTAATTATACTTGCATAAAAGTTCATTTATATTATCTAATTTATCCATGATAAAAGACATATCATTAATTTTAATGACTTATAAGAGTAAATAGACTAAAAAATAAAACCATGACTGAAAATAAAATAAGACGCTCTGAATTATTGATGCCAGCAGGATCACTGGAGCGCCTAAAGGTTGCTGTGCTTTATGGCGCTGACGCGGTATATCTTGGCACACCTGACATGTCGCTGCGCACGAAATCCAAATTTTCACTTGAGGATGTCAAAGAAGGCATTAAATTCGCTCATGACCATGATGTGCGCGTATATTTAACGCTTAACTTATTCACTCATAATAAAGATGTGCCTAAAATTGATGCATATATTGAAACTCTGCGCGAGATAAAACCAGACGGCGTTATTATCGCTGACCCCGGTGTATTTACCTATGTGCAAGAACGTGCGCCAGAATTTAACTTACATATATCAACGCAAGCAAATGTTTGCTCATGGATTACTGTTGATTTTTGGAAGAAGCAAGGCGCGGAGCTTGTGGTATTAGCGCGCGAAGTCACCTTTAATGAACTTGAAGAAATCCGCGAGCGATGCCCTGATATAAAGCTTGAAACATTTATTCATGGCGCAATGTGCATGACATATTCGGGGCGCTGCTTGCTCTCTAATTTCATGGCAGAGCGCGGCGCAAATCAAGGCAATTGCGCAAATTCTTGCCGCTGGCAATATAAGGTTCAATTGCGCCTCAATGATGGTTCACTAAAAGAGCTGAAACTCACCGAAGAAAATATGGAATTATTCGAATTTGTGCTTGAGGAAGGTCATAGGCCCGGTGAGCTTATGCCTATCGAAGAAGATAGCCGTGGCTCTTATATCTTGAATTCCAAAGATATGTGCATGATGCCAAAGCTTGATGATTACTTGCGCATCGGTATTGATAGCCTGAAAATTGAAGGGCGTAATAAAAGCCCGTATTATGTTGCAATAGTCGCGGGAGCATACAGGCAAGCAATAGATGACTATTATAAAGATCCTAATAATTGGAATCCGCGCCCTTATATGAGGGAGCTTGAAACCGTTGGAAACCGTGGTTATACACTGGCTTTTCATGATGGGCGGCTAAAAAATTACTCTCATAACTATGAGAATACAAAAACTATGGCATCATGGGAATATGCTGGAATTATCCGCGAAGTAAACGATAACGGCTTTGTTGTTGAAGTTAAAAACCGCATGATGGAAGGTGAAGTTTTAGAATTCCTTTCTCCCATTACAAAACAAAACGTATTATTACGCATGTATGAGTTTGATATAACAGGCTTTAACGAGCTGCAAAAAGAAGTCCACGCCGCGCCGAAAAAATTCCTGCGCATTCCATTTGATGCTTTCGATCATGAGGATATAGAAGATTTAAAGAAAAACTTCCCGCCATTTTCTATTATCCGCAAAGAAACTTCACTAACCGAAGAAGAATGGCAACGCCTTAAACTTGATAAAATAACACAAAAAATTGAGCTTGGACAAGCGCCCGAAGATGTCTATCCTATCCGAGTTGAAAAACTCCGAGAAACCATTAGCGAGGAGACCATGGAGAGGCGTTCTAAAACGTCTCGTTTCGGAGTGGAGGGCTGCTGCGGCAAGGGTTGTAATGGTTGCTTGATATTTTGGAATGACCCTCAATATGAAAAAGCTAGAGCTTTGCTGGCTAAAAAGAAACATGGCGAGCTATTGGATAAAGATATGCGTGATATAAGTAAAAATTAGCCATACCCGCAAAATGTGCCAATATCTATATGTTTAGCGATAAAGCCTTGCATTGCGGTATCGTTACCAATTCCAAGGGCTTTATCATATGCATTGAATAAAGTGTATCCCGCAATTATAGAGCGCAAAAACACTGTCTCATTATCAGCTAATGGATATAAATTTACTTTCAAGTTTTTTCGCATAAGAAGAACATTATCGCCGCTTTCTTTTGCTGGATCAAAAGCCTTGCCACTTTCTTTGCACATTTCCCATATCTTTAATATAGGGTGGTTAGAGGTCATTATTTGCACTGATGGATGCAGGTTGATTGTAACCTTAGATAGCTCAGCTTCCGAGAGATCAGCAAAGCCACTCCAATTGCTTGCGTCTTTATCATCGGCGAGCGAACTTAGATGAAATAGCCATTCAAGCCGCGCCATATCAGGCAGGTAAGCAAGAGATTTTGTAGGCTCAAATATTTCTATAAATTCAGCCATTTGTGAGCCATAATCATTCATATCACCTGATACTGGGAAATTACTCTTAATATATTCACGGCACATTGCACTAAAGAACTCTTCACCGACTAAATCCTCAATAACTGGATAAGTCATTTGCAACGGAATTGTGATATTACCAATAGAGCTTTCACGATATATCCCCATGCGACCCTTTGCACTTATCGTGCTTTCAACCAAATCACTACGCATTAAAATATTATCATTATTTAGCTCACCTGACAGGCAATCACTGATAAAATTTTGTTGGAGTTTCCGCAAAGAAGTCATTATGAGTTTCTTCCTTTTTTAGCTTTGCTTATAATTATATCAGCTTTTGCTTTTTCCTCCATAAGTATATTAAGCTCTGGCACGTCGTTATCCCATTCAATAAGCGTTGGAACATCGCCAAATCTATCAATTGCCTTAACGTATAAACCCCAAACAGGGTCATAAACGCGCCTGCCATGAGTATCTATATAAACGTCATGCCCTTCAATATTGCGAACATCATATCCTGCCAAATGAATTTCTTGGACTTTTTCTATAGGAATTTGGTTAATATAAAACTCTGCATCAAAGCCGTGATTATGCGCGCTAACATAAATATTATTCACATCAAGCAAAATCCCGCAGCCTGACTTTTCTGCTATGGCGTTTAAAAACTCCCATTCGGGTATAGGGGAGTCTTTATAAGCAAGATAGCTAGATGGGTTTTCAACTAATATCTGCCGCCCTAAAACTTCTTGTACATGATCTATATTTTGCACCATAATTGCTAGAGCTTCTTCTGTGTAGGGAACGGGAAGCAAGTCTGGCAGATAGTGAACCTTATCAGACGCGCTCCATGATAGATGATCGGAAACTAGGCTTGGCTCAAAACGATCAATAGTTGCTTTGACTTTTTGCAAGTGATCGGCGCGAACGGGGCAATTTACCTCGGCGCTCCCCAAAGATAGTCCTACGCAGTGCGTAGAAAAAGGATAATCGCACCTGATTTTTTCTGCATATTTACTAGCCGTAGAGCCAGCCGCAAAGAAATTTTCTGTATGGATTTCTAACCACGGAACATCTGGTTTATCTTCTATAAACTCTTGAAAATGTTGGTTACGCAAACCTAAGCCAACGCCTGCAATTTTGTTTTTTGTAAATTTGCTCATTTTAGTATATCTTAGTTAAGTTATAAGTATATTTTATTACAATTTATAACATGTTTTTAATATTGCATTCTATATCATTTTCTCATCTGAATTAGTTCACCATATCGCCTTTGTCATAATTTTTTTGACAATATATAATTTACCTGCTATAAGTATTATACAAATTATTAATGTAATGCTAGCTGCAACCTTTTGGATTTTAGTAGAGGGGGGGGTGTGGCTTATTTATTTGGGTATATTAAAGGGGTACTTGCAACATGTCTAATGTAGAAAATAACGAAAATCAAAATGGTGTAGATGATAATGCAGATAAGCTTGAAGCATGTGAAACTACAAGCGGTGATTTAGATAATGCTGTTTCAATTAAAGATCTTAGAGAAGCTTTAAATATTGAGGGTAACCCTGATAATGTAATTACGGCAGATAATGCTGATGTTGCACAAATAGAGGCAAGTAAAAGTGATGAAACTACCGAAATGCCAGCTCAAGAGGAATTATCATCTATTGCAGATGAGGCGCAAGAAGCTGCGACTATAGAGCCTGCCGCTGGTGAGAAAATAGAAGAAGATATAGAATTAGCTGCTGCGGCGCAAAAATTGGCGCAAGTAGAGCCTGCGGCTGGTGAAGCTGTGGCGGCGACTACAGCTTTAGCATCTGGAGGAGGTTACGGTTTTCAAAGTAATTTTGATGCTCAAGGGGTTATTTCTATTGATGATGTAGGACCTATTGATCCTACGGAGCTTAAATATGGGATTGATAACCGTAATGATGAACTGTTCATTTTAGAAGATGAAACTCTTCCACCTATAAATCCTGTTTTAGAAATTGGTGATCAAACAGTTTATGAAGATGGTAGCGTTAGAATTGCTGCATTTGCCGCTCCTGAAACAGGGAATGGCGATCTTACTATTATTATTTCAGGAATTCCTTCTGGTTGGGATGTAACCAATGAGGCTTTTGATGCTTTGGGTACGCCTATTGGCAGTGGCGTTTTTGACGCAGTGGCGGGAACTTGGACATTATCATTAACTAATGGCTCATCACTTGACGGGGGGCCAAGGTTTTCTCCACCAGCTGATAGCGATATAGATGCTCTTAATCTAGTGTTTACAGTAAATGAAACTGCACCGGATGGTAGAACAGGTTCTAGCATTGATGATTTCAATATTATTGTGGACGCGGTTGCGGATGCACCTGAGATTGATGCATTGGATGATGTGGGCAATGAAGGTGAGGCACTTGATATTGATATTAGCGCACTTACTGGTGAAGTTGTAAATAATGGCATTGGGGGCGATGATGGTTCAGAAGTCATTGTTAATTATCAAATATCAGGTGTTCCAAGTGGATTTACGCTTTCTGCTGGGGCTGAAACATTTGCTGGCTCTGGTGTTTATATTCTAACTCCTGCTGAGATTGTTGGATTACAAATAACTCCGAATGATGATCAGTTCTTTGGATCACTTAATTTAGTTGCAACGGTGTTTACAACAGAAAATCCAGTTAGCGATGGTGAGTTTGATTTAACAAATAACAATAATCAAGTGTCTGACCAATTTACATTGACGTGGAATCCTGTGATTGATCCGCCAGCTATTAATGTTAATAATGGTATTGATGATGTTTTGGTTAAAGAAGATGGAACTGTTGATGTTCCTGTTACAGCTTCTCTTGCTGCTGGTCATTCGGCAAGTGAGTATTTAACTGTTACCGTTACTGGCATTGACCCATCATGGGGAAGTTTCTCTGCTCCTATTGGTACTTATGATGCTGTTACTGGCACTTGGGGTATTACTTTGCTTGCTGGCGAAGCATTGGATACTGTGTTCACTTTCACTCCGAACGCGGATAGCGATATTGATTTGTCAGGCTTAGTTGCCACTGTTGTTGCTACCGACCCTGTCGCTGGTATTAGCGCAAGCGCTAGTGATAACTTTAATGTAATTGTTGATGCGGTTGCGGATACTCCTGATCTTAATGCAACAAATGCTAATGGTGAGGAGGGGACTACTATTCCTTTGAGTATAACAACATCTGTAAATGATCTTGATGGCTCGGAAGTGATAGAAGTTATAAAAATTAGTGATGTTCCATCGGGCGCAACATTAACTGCTGGTGTCTATGATGCCCTTAATGATGTGTGGGAATTAACGCCTGCTGATATTATAGGTCTTGGGATTAATGTTCCTGATGGTATGGTTGGTATATTTGATTTATCTGTTGAATCTATTGCTTATGAACAAAATATAAATGGCACTGAATTTGATGTGACGGATAATCGCGCAAGTGCTTATGATACAATAAAAGTTTTTGTTGAAGACGACGCTGTTCCAGTTGTTAAGGATGATGAAATAACAGTTGATGAAACTGATCTTGCCCCAACAACATCAGTTTCTGGCAGTGTAGAAGTTAACTTTGGTAGTGATAATCCTGGTGTTATTTCAGGAAACGCTACGTCATTTATCGGAAATATAACATCGGCTGGAACTCCTGTGGTTGTTGGCTTTAATGCTGCTACTAATACATATACGGGAACAGCTGGTTCGGACGATATATTCACATTAGTTGTTCAACCTAATGGTGATTACACGTTTGAGCTTGAAGGTGTTATAGATCATCCAGATACGGCAGATCATAACGATTCATTGCCTTTGCAGTTTGGTGTTACTGCTACTGATAGTGATGGTAGTGAAACAGATGGAATTATTACTGTTAATGTACTTGATGATGGCGTTGTCGCAGTAAGAGATTACGTGTCATTTAATGAGGATCAGGGCGGTGTTTCTGGTAATGTAGTCGATAATGACGATTTATCACAAGACCAAGCAAATACGGTTACTCAAGTTAAATTTGGCGGAGTTGTTGTTGATGTTCCATCTGATGGTTCTAACACTATAATTAATGGTGATAGTGGCGTTCTAACAATCAATAATACTGGTGAGTATAGTTATGATTTATTCGGTGGTTCTCCATTATTGAACGATGTTAGAGATATGTTTGAATATGTGTTAACAGATGGCGATGGCGATAGTGATTCTGCATTTCTTAAAATTAAAATATACGCAGATAATGAAGATTTGATAGTTGGTCAAAATGTTGATGATGTTTCGGGCTCTACTATTCCTCATTTAGTTAATGGTGATGAAGGAACTATTGAAGGACTTGCAGGAGATGATATTCTTGTTGGTGATGCTGGTGGATCTTTCCTTGAGCCACAAACACAGGACTATAATTTTGTGTTTATGCTTGATGTATCTGGTCCCATATGCAGTGAAAATGACCCATCTTCTAGAATCTCTATTATGAAAGATGCTGTTGAAAACTTGATTAATGAATTCGGAAATTACCAAGGTGGTCAGGTTAAAATTCATATTACTCCATTTGCTAAATATTTGCAGCCAACTGGTACGTTCGTTGTAACGAATACTGATGAATTGGTGGATGCTTTGGCATTTGTTGATAGCCTTATAAGTAGTCGTTTTACAAATTATGAAGCTGCTTTTAATGATGCTATTGACTGGCTGCAAAGTGGGGATTCCCTAGGTGGCGATGCTATTACAAAAACGTATTTCATATCAGGAGATACTCCTGATAAATATATAAACTCTAATGGCGGTGTTTCTTATAATACATCAGGCGTGGCGATGGACGAGATTTTGGGTTCAGACGGTTCTAATGAAGTTGAAATACTTAAAGGGCTTAATGATGATGTTATAGCTGTTGGTGTTAACGCTAATGCATCTGTTATGAATAATCTTAATGCTATTGATACGGGTGGTAATGCTTTAAATATCAGCAATGCATCTGATTTAAGTGAAACTCTAGTTGGCGCAAATTCTCTGGATGTTCTTGAAGCCGCTGGCGGTGACGTGATAGAGGGCGGAGAAGGCGATGATATTATCTTTGGCGATGTGTTATTTACCGATGATGTCGCTACTTTGCATGGATTGACCACAGATAATGGCGCTGGCTGGGAAGTGTTTGAACGTCTTGAAAATGGCGAAAGCACGATTGATGCTGGCTGGGATCGCGATGATACTATTGCTTATATTCGCGCTAACTCTGAAAGTTTGTCGGGCGAGTCTGTAAATTCTAAGGATGATGGTCGCATAGGTGGAGACGATACTCTTAGCGGCGGCGACGGCACTGACACTATATTTGGTCAAGAAGGCAACGATATAATATCAGGCGGTAGTGGCTCTGATGTTCTTTATGGCGGTAGTGGCTCTGATGTTTTCTTATTCGAAGCAATAAATCAAGGCGTTGATATTATCAAAGATTTTGATGTATCAGAGGGTGATCTTGTTGATTTATCTGCTTTGCTTACTAGCTATGATGAGCTTACAGATAGTATTGCTGATTTTGTGATAGCAACCGAAGTGGGCGGTGATACTGTTATTGCCGTCGATCAATCAGGTAATGCTGGCGCAAGTGGCTCTATAGATATGGCTGTGCTTGAGGGTATAACAGGGCTTGATCTAGATTTATCCATTAAGACGGATACTATTGTATAAGTCTTAATTTCATATCATTTATACTTTGTTAACTATAGTTTGTTAAACATGTATTTCAACTTGTGTCCCTAACTGGTTGAAATTAATAAAATATGTCTTGCTTTAATATGAAAAAGAAGGCATAAATACTAACGTAAGCTTTGCTATGGTAAAAGTTATTGCTGTGGCTTTTTATATTTATTGAGAGGTAATTATTGTGATTTCTAGTAAAAAAATACGTGGTTTGTTTTTAACAACAGCGGTATCTGCATTGATGGCATTTAGTTCAGGGTCATCTTTTGCAGAAGATAATAAGGTAAAAACATTACATGATGCGCTGGGCGTTGGTATTTCAACCAACCCTGAATATGGCGTTGTTTCGGCAAGTAGACGTGCAACAGATGAAGAGTTAAACCAAGGTAAAGCCTTGTTTTTGCCGTCTATTGATGTAAATGGTGACATTGGGTTTGAACATAGTGATGATCCTTCTACTAGGGCTCGCGCTGGTGATGGTGAAGAGAATTTATTTCGTAGTGAAATTGGGGTTACATTAACTCAGATGCTTTTTGATGGCTGGGAAGCAAAATATGAAGTTGAACGTCAAAAAGCTCGCGTTATTTCTTCTGCGCAGCGTGTTCGTGAGACGGCAGAGCTTGTTGGGCTTGCTATCGTTGAATCTTATCTTGAAGTTTTACGCCAACGCCAACTTCTTTTTATTGCGCGTGAAAATGTTGCTTCTCATTTAGCTATTTCAGAGCAATTGCAAGATGGTATTGATGCTGGTCGTTCTACTAAAGCGGATGGCGAGCAAATAAAAGCAAGGCTTGCGTCTGCTAGGGCAACGGAATCTAACACTTTGCAATCTTTAAGAAATGCTGAGGCTCAATATCGTATGGAGGTTGGTGATCCTGCTGGTGATTTGGAAATGCCAGTTATTCCTTATGAAACACTATCTCCTGATGTTGAGCAAGAAGTTAAAAAAGCTATCGCTTATAGTCCGACTTTGGATATTTTCACAGCAGATATAGAAGTGGCTTATGCTGAGGCGCAAGGGACAAAATCTACGCAATATCCACAGCTTGATTTGCAGCTTAATGCAAGAACTGGCAATGATCTTGGTGGTACTGAAGGGCGAGATACAAGTGCTTCTGCTCTTGTTGTGCTTAATTGGAATTTATATCGCGGGGGAGCAGATGTTGCCCGCGCTCGTGAATTTGTTCACCGTCATCAACAATCAAAAGAAGCTAGGGCTGAGGCATCTAGAGCCGTTGAAAATGATGTTCGCCAAACTTGGGCAAGCATGATTGCAGCAGGTGATCGCGCAAGCTACTTTGCTTCTCAAGTCGATGCAAATATTGAAGTTGTTAAGGGCTATAAAGACCAGTTTAGCCTTGGACGCCGTACTTTACTCGACGTATTAGATTCTCAAAACGAGCTATTTGTATCAAAAAGCAATACAGTTAATTCAGAGTTTCTTGAAATCTTGGCTGTTTATCGTTTGATGGCTTTAAAGGGGAGTTTGCTTCCAACTCATGGAATTGAGTATCCACGCGAAAGTGTTATTGCATCTAGCGATAAATGGAGCTATAAGCAACAACAAAAAGCACGATAAATTTTTATCAGATTGGCCGAGAATAGGTGAGCGATAATAATGACATAGCTGAGGGAGCTTCTGGAATAGAAGCTCCTGACGGACTTAAAAAAACAGCAAGCAAAGCGGTTCATAGCAACCCTTTGCAGGCGGATAGCATAGCCATGCAAAACCCATTGGTTGAGTGTTTGCAGATTATGGCGGCTCATTACGGCAGACGCACTAGCATTGCCACATTGACATCGGGCTTACCCATGCCTGCAAGTGGTATTACACCAGCATTATTTATTCGCGCAGCTTCTAGGGCTGATATGCAGGCAAAATTAGCCGAGCGTTCTTTGGAATCCCTGTCTATAGCACCTAATCTGCCATGTATTTTATCATTGTCTGATAATCAAGCATGTATTATTTGGGATGTTAAAAGAAGCTCGGATGGGTCTAACGTAAAATTTAAAGTTCAATTTCCTGAAACTTCCGATGAAAAACAGTCTATAAGCCTTGGTGAATTAGACAAAATTTACACTGGATATACATTTTTTGTCCGCCCGATAGCGCGCAGTGATGAGCGTGCAGGTCCTGCCGAAATTGATACGGGACGTAATTGGTTTTGGGCAACTTTTTGGGAAAACAAAACGCTTTATAGTGAGGTTATTATAGCCTCTATAATGGTTAATATCTTTGGTCTGGCTAGCTCTATCTTTATCATGAATGTGTATGACCGCGTAGTGCCAAATGCTGCGTTTGATACGCTATATGCTATGTCTGCTGGCATTATGATTGTATTTGTATTCGACTTTATGCTTAAAAATTTGCGCGCTCATTTCCTCGATCATGCAGGGCGAAATGTCGATGTTAAAATTTCTGCTAGTTTATTTGAGCAAATCATGGGCATGAAAATGACCTCCCGCCCGCCAAGCGCTGGGGTTTTAGCTAGTAATATGAAGGAATTTGAAACGCTACGTGACTTTTTTACTTCCGCAACTATGGCAACTTTGATTGATCTGCCATTCGTTTTGATATTTATAGGGGTTATAGCCATTATTGGCGGGCCTATAGCTTTTGTCCCCTTGGCTGCTATTCCATTGATTGTGGGCATGGGACTTTATTTGCAAAAGCCATTACGCAAAATTGCCAAGGATTCAATGCATGAAAGCGCGCTTAAAAATGCGTTATTATTCGAAACTATTGTCGGGCTTGAGACTATTAAGGTGCAAGCCGCAGAAGGGCATACGCAGCGAAACTGGGAAGAGCTTACCGATAAAGCCTCGCGCACAGCCGTAAAATCACGTCAGCTTTCTGCTTTTGCGCAAAACTGGGCATCATTCGTTCAGCAATCTGCAAGCGTTGCTATAGTTTTTGTTGGGGTTTTCCTCATTAGTGATGGCGCGCTTAGCATGGGCGGACTTATTGCTTGTGTGATTTTGTCTGGTCGCGTTATGGGGCCATTATCACAAATCGCAGGGCTAATGGTTAGGCTTAATCAATCGAGCGAAACGCTAGTGCAATTGGATGATTTAATGAAAAGACCTGTGGAGCGTCCAAAGGGTAAAAACTTTGTTTCACAAGGTGATGTGCAAGGCAGCATTGAATTTCGAGACGTTGTGTTTAGCTATCCTGATCAAACAGTTCCATCTATTAATAATATTAGTTTTACTATTAAGGCGGGGGAGCGCGTTGGTATTATCGGCGCGGTTGGGTCTGGTAAAACAACCATAGAGCGCTTGCTTATTAATCTTTATGAGCCGTCATCGGGATCAGTGCAGGTTGATGGCACGGATGTGCGTCAGATAAATCCGGGGGATTTGCGCCGTAATATTGGCGCAGTTCAACAAAGCCCGCAGTTATTTTATGGCTCGGTGCGTGATAATATTACTATGGGTCATGAAACAGCTCCTGATAGCGCGGTTATGAAAGCTGCTGAAATGTCTGGTGTGTTAGAGTTTCTAAAAGATACCACAGCTGGGCTTGATACAATGGTAGGAGAGCGCGGCGAGTCTCTTTCAGGTGGGCAGCGTCAAGCGGTAGCAATTGCGCGCGCACTCTTATATGATCCACCAATTCTTATCTTAGATGAGCCAACGGCATCTATGGATCCTGCATCTGAAAATCGCTTGCTAAAGAGGCTTGAGGTTCTTTGCAAAGACAAAACGGTTATTTTGATTACTCATAAGGGTTCTATGCTTTCCATGGTTGATAAGCTTATACTTATTGATCGTGGCAATATTGTTGCTTTTGGTAAAAAAGATGAGGTTATTCGCAAATTGCAGTCGCGTAATTACAAAAGTGCAGCTACGGAGAAAACAGATGTCTGATAAGCATAGTGATGTAGCTCGGGCGCATGCTAGCTCATTTTTTGATGTGGATGAGCAATTGCCGCTATCAAAACATTTATTGCTATTTACTATTACATTATTCTTTGTGCTTTTTATAATTTGGGCGAATTTTGCGACTTTGGATGAGGTTACTCGCGGAGACGGTAAAATCATTCCATCTAGCGAGGTTCAAGCGTTGCAAAGCCTTGATGCTGGCATTGTTGAAGAACTATTGATTAAAGAGGGTGATGGAGTCACGGAAGGGCAGGTTTTGTTGCGGTTGCGCGATATTGAGGCATCATCTGATCTTGGAGCTAATCAAGCGCGATATTTGGGGCTTCTTGCTTCTATAACGCGGCTGCAAGCACAAGCAGAAGGGCTTGAAACTATTATATTTCCCGATGAAGTCGTGAAGGGTTCACCCGATAGCGTTAAAGAAGAGCTTAATGTTTTTAAGGCTAATAAATTGCAGCTTGAAGGGAAAATTAATGTTTTGAAGGAACAAATGACGCAGCGCGAGCAAGAGGTAGATGAGCTTAATTCTAGGATTAGTGATTTAAAGGGTGTTATATATTTGCAGCGCCAAGAGATGAACATGATTAAGCCTTTGGTGGAGCGTGGCTCTGCTCCGAAGCTTGAGTTGCTACAATTACAGCGCGGAATTAAAGAGCGAGTGAGCGAGCTTAATGGTCTGAAATCTAGCCTGCCGCGCTCTAAATCTGCTATTGACGAAGCGCAGGCGCGTATATCTGATATAGAAAAAACCGCGCAATCAGAGGCTCAGACCGAGCTAGCAGCTAAATTTATTGAACTTAACGAAATTAAAGAGCGTTTAAGCGGACTTAAAGAACGTAAGGGGCGCAGGGAAATTAAATCTCCAGTTGATGGCATTGTGCAAGAGCTTACGATTAATACAATTGGCGGTGTTGTGCGTGCGGGCGAAGATTTGATTAAAATCGTGCCAAAGGATGACCAGCTAATTGTTGAGGCGCGGATTAAGCCTTCTGATCGTGCTTTTATATATCCTAGTCAACAAGCGGTTATTAAAATAACGGCATATGATTTTTCTATTTATGGCGGGCTTAAAGGTGAGCTTTTGGATATTTCCGCCGATACTATTGAAGATGATCAAGGTGAAGTATTCTACCGCGTTCGCCTTAGAACTTACGAGACTGAGCTAAAGCGTAAGGGTGAAATTCTGCCGATAATTCCAGGTATGGTCGCAAGTGTTGATATTCTAACGGGTAAGAAAACCGTTATGCAGTACCTGCTTAAACCTTTCATAAAGACACTGGATAACGCCATGAACGAACGCTAACAGCACTTAAGTTTAGGGTCTGGCGCACCAAACTTAATATGATTGAAAACCATGTTTATTATATAGCCCCAATGGCTCATCTTTATTGTCACCATAAAGGACATAGAACATGCCATTTTCTTCTGATAATGTAATTTCAAATACATAATCTACAAATTTTAATATGCGATCACGGTCAACAGATGATAATTCTATAAAATTATCACCAACTTCAAGAACAGGAATATTTTTTCTGTCTTTATATTGCTTAGATAAAATATTTGCTGCATATAAATTACGCATGATGCGTTTTTCATCACCATCATTTTTGATCCAATCCTCGGGTTTCCATGTATCATCATCAACCAAAGAACGCTGAGATATTTTTTGATCCCCTAAATATGGTTGAAATTCAAGATTTTGCCAATTACTTGACCACCCACCCCAAGATTTTGAACCAGCATAAGCCTGAGCAGTAAAATTCAAAGAAACAAAAACTAAAATTAGTAAAAAACCTGAAACACGCATTATAAACATCCCTTTAATTGCACATGATTTTATCAATAACATCTTAACTGATTATATGGTATCCTAAAAGCATGATAGATTCCATAGGAATAGCATTAACGGGTTTGAATTCTGCAACTGCGCGGATAAACTCTAGCGCATCAAAAATAGCTAACTTAAATGAAAATTATGATAGTGATGCTCAATCCACAGCCAAGCCAAGCCCTATTGCCACACCCAGCGGAGCTATAGAAGCTCAAAACACAAACTTAGCCGAAGAAATAATTAACATGAAAATGGCAGAAATATCTTATAAAGCTAACCTCAATACTATAAAAGTTGCAGGCAGCATGTTTGATGAACTTCTAGGAGTTTTCGAAGATTAAAATTACCTTCCTAGGATATGACTACACGCTTGATATTGTCCAGCGCCTAATGGCTGATGGACATGAAATAATGCATATATTCACATTTCCATGTGATGGAATGTTCGCTTTTAATAACCAGCTCAAAGATTTTGCTGCGCATTTTCAAATCCCTGTCTCTGAACATGAAATCGAATCCCAAAATATCAGTGATCTTATTAAACAGGGATGTGAGCTATTTATTTGCGCGGGCTATCCTTATAAAATACCGCCCATAAATAATGAAAAAGCCTATGGAATAAATCTTCACCCCGCCTTATTACCACGCGGACGGGGCATTATGCCCTTACCATATGTCATTATGAACGACAACAAAGCAGCAGGATTTACAATTCATAAACTTGCCCCTAACTTTGATTCTGGCGACATATTATATCAAAAGGCGATAGATATAGATGAACATACGGATGTTGAAACATTATCCGCAAAGATAGCCATAAGATCCCCCGAAGCTGTGTCTATTGTTATTAAAGACATCAAAAATTACTGGAACAACGCCGCGCGCGCGCAAGATAATGATAAAGCATCATCATACCCATCACCTAATGAGGAAATACGCAGCTTAAATTGGAATGAAACAGCCAAAGAGCTTTGCCTTAAAGGACGTGGCTTTGGGCGTTTTGGCATGATCGGAGTAATTGAAAATGATATGGGCGTGCGCCAAAAACTTGCTGTATTTAATTTCAGCGTATGGGAAGAAAAACATAATCACAAAATAGGTATAATGCTACGCTCTTCATCAAGGGAAATAATAATAACAATAAAAGATGGTTATATCTGCCTAAAAGAATTTCAGGTTATTGAATAACTTATGATATATGTAACCGTATGACTAATAAAAATCAAAGCAATCGCTTTGCTACATATTTAATTACACTCTTATGCCTTTTATCAATATTTATGGGTGTAAATGCGCATGCTTTGGAAGTTAAAGATGTGCGCTTTGGCGAATACCCAAATAAAGTGCGCATGGTATTAGATCTTAATGAAACAACAGATTTCAGGGCATTTATATTATCATCACCTCCGCGCTTAGTCATTGATTTACCCGAATTTTTATGGAAAGCGGGAAGCCCGCAAAAGCCTAAAAGCTCCATGGTAACCGATATAAGGCAAGGGAAATTAACGCCACAAATATCAAGAATCGTATTTGATCTTAACCAACCAATATCCATTAATTCTGCATTTTTGCTACCTAAGCAAGGTGATAAAGAAAACAGGCTTGTTATTGATTACAGCGCCGCCGCATTAAAAAAATTCAATAATAATAAAGATAATATTCACGGCACATTGAAAATTAGCGAGTATAAAAAATTTAATGTTCCTGCTCCACCTAAAAATACCACGCGCCCAAACAATAAATCAAAGAAAAAACCTCTTATAATTATAGATCCGGGGCATGGGGGTGCAGACCCAGGCACGGTATCTCGCAACAAAATATATGAAAAAGATATTGTACTTTCATTGGCAAAAGAGATGAAAAAACAATTAATTGCATCTGGAAAATACCGTGTTCTTTTAACTCGTGAAACAGATATATTTATCCGCCTTAAAAATAGAGTTAAATTCGCACGAAAACATGGGGGTGATTTATTTATATCTCTTCATGTGAATTCAAATCATAAGCGACATGTGCGCGGAACATCCATCTATACCCTATCTAAAAAGGCATCCGACGCACAAACAGCGCGGCTTGCAGAAAAAGAAAATCAATCCGACATGATAGCAGGAATTGATTTTCATGTTGAAGATGAGCAAGTAGCCTTTATTTTAGGTGATTTTCTAATGAATGACACTATGAATCAATCAAAATTCCTTGCCAATACATTGGTCAGCAAAATAAAAGAACATGGTATATACATACTACAAAATACCCATAGATACGCAGGCTTTGCGGTTCTAAAAGCCCCCGATATACCTTCAGTGCTTGTTGAAACAGGGTTTATATCTAACAAGAATGATCTAAGGTTATTAAAAAGCAGCAAGCATAAAAGAAGAATGGCAAAATCTATAATAGCAGGGATAGATGCTTACTTTAACAATGTTTATAAAAATGAACAAAACTAAAAACTGTTGCAATTTTGCACTTAGGCTACAAACTATTGATAAAAAAGTTAAAAATAGCTTGAAAAATAACTACTATAGTATAATAAATAGTGTATTAAGGTTAAATAAATATAATTTAAGGAATTAATATGAAAAAAACATTTGCAACAATTTTATTAGCAGGATCAACGCTTGCATTAGCAGCTTGTGATACAACAGCAACTGGCAATATGGACACACAACCTCCATATGGGCTTGAGCGCACAGCATCAGTAAAAAAAGCTCCTGTAGTAGCTCCTGCTGTTACCGCAACGCCAACACGCACAGCACCAGCAGAGCGCGTTTTCCAAAGAGCCCAAACAAAATAAGCTCCTTGCTATCAGATAAAAATTAAAAAAGACTGTCCTTGTGGCGGTCTTTTTATTATATAATATTTATGAACATATATAATGGATAAAATATGAAAATATATCTTACAATCTTAATATTTTTCCTATGCAATACCATAGGGTTTTTCACTGGATCATTTTTATATGCCATGGCGCAAATATATAAATTCATTGATATAGAAAAATCAGGCTTTAGCATAACAAGCATGCAATATGATATGGGAATTATACTTATGGTATGGCTTGCTTGCGCAATATTCAGTTTTGCCAGCTTTTTTCTATCCAAAAAATGGAAAATAGTCTTTCTATCTGCACCAATAATTGCACCATTTATAACCAGTATTGCGCTTTTAATAAACTACACATAAAGCGCCTTTATTTAATCAAAATATTTAGCAATGCGCACAGGATAGCCGCTGCGATCTAATACAGCCTTGCGAATACGCGGCCAATTCAGGCGATCGCTATACATTCCCGCTTTATCATTAATAAGTGCAATATCTTTATCACTAATCTTTTTATTCTTTATCTTGCCTTTTTCTTCCATGCTCATGGCTTGTTCCATTTCAGGATGAGCTTCCAAATATAGCTCACTGCCAATCCAAGCAACCTTTATAGGCTGGTTTATAACATTAACCTTTGTTCCTACCGGAACTTGCTCGAATAGCTTAATGATGCTTTCGGGATATAAACGTATGCAGCCGCTACTAACCCTGCGCCCAATTCCATATGGACGGGTTGTTCCATGCATAGCATATGTAGCCCAGCCAAAATATAGTGCATGAGTGCCAAGCGGATTATCCTCACCTGGTGGAACAACAGCAGGAAGAGTGGGGTCTTCTTCTCTCATACGTTTAGTTGGTCTCCATGTCGGTGCTTCTTTTTTACGCACAATCGTAGTAGTGCCAAGAGGAGTATCAAGTCCCTCGCGTCCAATTCCGAGCGGGTATGTAAATGGCGCTTCATCACCATTTAGAAAACCATAAACACGCATCTCTGGTAAGTTAATAACTAGCCCCTCACGCGGGGCATCGGGAAGCAAATGACGTTTTGGCAAAATAACCTCAGCCCGCGCGCCAGGAATCCATGGGTCAAGCGTAGGGTTAGCCGCCCTAATTTCAACAAAGCCAAGCCCATGTTTACGCGCAAGATGGATAAGTGTGTCCTCATACACGGCTGTATATGTTTCCATATCTCCAACATAATTTTTTTGATATTCCGCAAAAGATGGCGATGAAACGCACAAAGCAATAGCTGCGCCAAGCGCATAAATTTTAAATTTTGGAAAATATGATAACATTATGATGCCTTGCATAAATAAAATAAGAAACAGAGTTATACCCTCTATTTCATCAAAGCGTCAACTTCACTGCAAAGCCTTTCACAGATTTTATCAAAAACCCCTGACTTAGCAATGCGCCCTTTCCCCTGCTTAAACAGCTCAAACATAGTGGTTTTATGGCTTATTTTACGAATAATGAACTGCAAATAAGGCGCATGGTTTTCTGATTTATAATAAGTATAGACTGCCACACCCTCATCAAAGTCACATTCAACAGTGCGATAAGTTAAAGATTTATCCGATGCGGCCATGCAATATAGCTGATCTAATTTACGAAACTGCGCCTTAGTGAAGCCAGATGGCTGGAAAAATGCTGGATTGTTAATTACCTCGAACACCATATAATTATTATATCAAATTAAGTTAAATAAAGATAGAAAAACACTAGCCTAACTCACAAATATGATTATTATAGCTCCATTCATTCATAAATTATTATTAAGGTCATAATATGAGCAATGTTTTTGTTGAAGTAGATGAGGCAATGAAGCAAGAGCGGATGGAAACGCTATGGAAACGCTATGGCGGATTTTTCATAGGGTTTCTGGTTATTATCATCTTAGGAACGGCGGCTAATGCTGGATATAGCTCTTGGAACATTGCCAAAAATATTAAACAAACAAACTTATTATTAAGCATTACAGGCGATGATGCCTTAATATCAAAAGATTTGAATGGCGGGCTAAAAGATATAAATGAAATCCGCGTTGCCGGATCATTCGCATTAAAAAATGAAACAGAAAAAGCTCTAAGCCATTATAATATCATTGAAAATAATGACATTAAAAAACTAGCCTCATATATGAGCATAAATATTTCTCAAGACTTAAGCGCTGAAGATAAATTAGCAAAATTAGAAGCTATTTCATTGGATAATAATAATCCATTGCGCTATCACGCCGCACTTGACGGCGCTCTAATTGAAGCGAATGTGAACCACAATTATTCAAAAGCGCGATCTTATATTTCTGTGATTTTAAACAATAGCGACACCCCTAAAACTCTAAGACAAAAAGCTCAATCATTGGATATATTATATGCTCTTAAAGAAAAAACTGCCCCTGATAATAACACAACAACAAAATAAGATGAAAACTTTTAAAAATAGCAAGAAAAACAACATGATGAAAAACAAAACGATACCAATCGTATTATCAGTTTTACTACTAAATGCATGCTCTTCTGTTTCAGGAGTATTTGCTGATAAAAGCGAGCTCCCAACACTTGAGGGAGAGCGTATTTCTGTACTGGAATTACAAAAGAAACTCGCTCCAGATGATACGTCAAAAGAGGGTCAAAAAATCACATTGCCCCAAAGCTGGATAAATACTTCATGGCCTCAAGCTGGCGGCTACCCCAGCCATATAATGCAAAATCTAACACTTGATAACCCTGAGTTAAAACGTACATGGTCTGCTAGTATAGGATCGGGAAGCTCAAAAACTCTGCCATTAACCGCACAACCTATAATCATTAATGGCGCTATCTACACTTTAGACACTAAATCAAGACTTACCGCATTTAATGCCCAAACAGGCAAGCGGCTTTGGAAAGTAAATATAGAGAAAAAAGGCGAGGATAACACAGTAATTAGCGGCGGCATTTCATTTGCTAATAACACAATCTACGCAACCAATGGATATGATGAGATATTAGCGGTGTCCCCTGATAATGGCGAAATAAAATGGCGAAAAACCCTACCATCTCCGTCAAGAGCAGCTCCTACAGTGATTAACGGGCGCGTATTTATCTCCACAATAAATAGCCGCCTTGTAGCATTAAACGCAAAAGATGGTACTAGTCTTTGGGAATATTCTGGAATAAGTGAGATGGCGGGATTGCTCGGAGCGGCTAGCCCCGCTGCAAATAATGAAACAGTAGTGCCAGTATTCTCCTCTGGCGAAATCACAGCTCTGCGCGTTGAAAATGGCTCTGTCGCATGGTCTGATAATTTATCTAATGTCCGCAGTTATGGCGGAGGAATAGAGAGTATATCAGATATAAAAGCCATGCCTGCCCTTGGAAATGGCTTTGTTATAGCATTAAGCTTTGGCGGAAAACTTGTTGCAATTGATGAGCGCAGTGGCGCAAGAATATGGCAACGAGATATTGGCGGCTCACAAACCCCATATGTATCAGGCAACCATGTTTATGTTTTGTCATCAGAAAATCAGCTAATCGCCCTTAATCTATCTAATGGCTCTATTGTCTGGATTAAAGAGCTTGAACGCTTTGAGGATAAAAAAAATAGAGATGATCTAATTATATGGAGCGCACCAATCATGGCTTCGGGTGAGCTTATACTTGCTGGATCACATGGTTATTTAGCTAAAATAGATGCCGTGAATGGTAAAATAACCCAAATAATAAGAACAAAGAAAAATGTTCAAATTGCGCCAATAATTGCAAATGAGACATTATATCTTTTATCCGAAGATGGAACTTTAATAGCTTATAGGTAGGATCAGCAGTGTTAAAAGTAGCAATAGTAGGTCGCCCGAATGTTGGCAAATCCACCCTGTTTAATAAATTAGCGGGAAAGCATCTTGCAATAGTTGACGACACTCCGGGTGTAACGCGCGATTGGCGTGAGGCGGAGGGCGATTTATTTGGTCAATTAATGACTATAATAGACACGGCTGGACTAGAAGAAGCATTTGATGATTCTATCCAAGGGCGCATGCGCAAGCAAACCCAATCCGCACTTGATCTTGCCGATGTGATATTATTCGTAATAGATGGTCGCGAAGGCGTAACACCCGCTGATGAACACTTTGCCGCATTCTTGCGCTGCCAAGAAAAGCCAATAATTTTGGTTGTCAATAAATGTGAGAGCAACAAATCTCAAAGCGGTATTGGCGAATCTTACGCCCTAGGCTTTGGCGAGCCTGTTGTTGTATCGGCGGCTCACAGCATCGGATTTGATGAAATATATGACGCACTTTCACCCTATTTCCCCGAAGATGAAGAGGAGGAGGAAGGCGAGAACGCTGCTAAAGGCGAGTTTGACAATCTTGATGATATCGAAGGGTTAGAAGACTATATATTCACTCAAGAAGAAGACGATCCCGACAAACCCATTAAAATAGCAATAGTGGGTCGCCCCAATGTTGGTAAATCTACGCTGCTTAATGCAATTGTTGAAGAGCAGCGCGTAATGACAGGGCCTGAAGCAGGCATAACGCGCGACGCTATCGCTGTTGATTGGGAATATGAAGGGCGCAAATTCAAGCTTGTTGATACGGCAGGCTTGCGCCGAAGATCTCGCGTAACTGATAATATCGAAAAAATGTCTACTGAGGATTCTTTCAGAGCCATACGTCTTGCTCAAATTGTTATATTAGTCCTTGATGGCAATGAAGCCCTTGAAAAACAAGACTTACAAATAGCTCATCATGTAATTAAAGAAGGACGCGCCCTTGTTCTTGCTGTTAATAAATGGGATAGCGTGAAAAACAGATCAGATGTACTTGATGACATAAAGCACAAATTATCCACCTCTATGTCACAAACAAAAGACGTTGAATTTGCCACTATATCTGCAAAAAATGGTAAAAATATCGAAAAATTATTCTATAAAGCGCTAAAAACATATGAAATATGGAATAAGCGCATATCTACTGGCGGGTTAAATAGATGGCTAGCTCAGATGGAGAGCAAAAACCCCGCCCCTTTAGTATCAGGCAGACATAACCGCATCAAATACATAGCCCAGATAAAAACCCGCCCGCCGACATTTGCGATGTGGGTTTCAAAACCTAAAGAGCTACCCGATTCTTACAAAAGATATATAGTAAATGGTCTGCGCCGTGATTTTGGTATTCCAAGCGTCCCATTAAGATTGCTTACTCGCGCTAGTAAGAACCCATATGCTTGAAAAACAAAGATTATTCTTGCAAATACGTGTGAAATAATCTAAATCTAGCGTATTCATAAAAATTAAAGGTATGTCATGGAATATTTTATAGCTGTTGCAACTAATGTTATTATTGCAGGTTTAGTGCTTATCGTTGGCTGGACTATCGGTAAGTACGTTAACAAAACAATAAATGGTATAGAAAAACTAGATAACACCTTAAAAAGCTTCCTAGCTCCGTCGGCAAAATACGTTATATTTGCCCTATCCTTGCTTATAGTTTTGCAGCAATTCGGAGTGCAGACAACAAGCTTACTTGCTATTTTCGGCGCGGCTGGTCTTGCTATTGGCTTGGCATTACAAGGAACTTTAAGCAACGTATCGGCTGGCATGATGCTACTTATATTGCGCCCATTTAATGTTGGTGATTTCATATCTAGCGGCGGCACTACTGGAACGGTAAAAACAATCGGACTATTTGCAACAGAAATGGCAACGCCAGATAATATTTATATATTTGTTCCAAATAGCAATCTATGGAATACCGATATACAGAATTTCTCACGCAATGATACGCGCCGCCAAGATTTGGTATTCGGCATAAGCTATAATGACGATATAAACAAAGCCTTCAAAACTATTGAAAAAACAATATCTAAAGATGAGCGCATATCATCAGAAGAAGGAAAAGCACCACAAATAATGGTTACAAACCTTGGTGAGTCGTCTGTTGATATAACTTTGCGCATTTGGTCTGCTGGCTCTGATTTTGCGGCATTAAAAGTGGACACCATGAAAATCGTAAAAGAAGCATTGGATAAAGATGGAATTTCCATTCCATACCCAACGCGCACTATAGAGATGGTAGAGACTGCTAACGAAGTGTCAAAAACAAAAGCAGCCCCTAAGAAAAAAGCGGCTTAACATATATAATATAGAAGGTCATGATTTATGTGCGGAATTGTTGGAATTCATGCCTATTCACCCGTAAATCAAAGCCTATATGACGCACTTACCGTCTTACAACATCGCGGTCAGGATGCCGCTGGAATAGTAACCGAAAACCATGGCAAATTCTTTTTGCGTAAAGATAATGGCATGGTTCGTGATATCTTTAACCTTGAACATATGACGCATCTAAGGGGCAATATCGGAATTGCCCATGTTAGATATCCAACCGCAGGCAGCTCTAGCTCCGCTGAGTCTCAACCATTCTACGTAAATTCGCCCTATGGAATTGTTCTAGCTCATAATGGAAATCTTACCAACCAAGATGAGCTTACCGAAGAATTATTCAAATCTGACCTGCGCCATATAAACACAAATTCAGATTCAGAAGTATTGCTCAATGTTTTGGCACATGAGTTGGCTCAGCAAAAACAATTAAAACCCAAGCCAGAGCATATATTCGCAGCAATAGAAAAACTATATAGTCGTTGCTGCGGCGCATATGCTGTAGTTTCAATAATTTCTGGTTATGGCATGATTGGATTTAGAGACCCTAACGGTATTCGCCCGCTTATATATGGCAAGAAAACCAACAAAGAAAACGGCAAGTGCGAATATATGATAGCCTCCGAAAGTGTTGCCCTTGACGCCCTAGGATTTACAACCGTGCGCGATATCATGCCAGGTGAAGCCATATATATTGACCAAAATGGTAAATTTCATAGCAAAATATGTGATGGATCAAGGCAGCACGCCTCATGCATTTTTGAGCATGTGTATTTTGCACGCCCCGATTCTATTATTGACGGTAGCTCAGTTTATAAGGCTCGCGTTCGAATGGGTGAGTATCTCGCTCAAAAAATCAAACGCGAAATGTCTAACCTCGATATTGACGTTGTAATTCCTATACCTGAATCAAGTCGTCCTTGTGCGATGGAGCTTGCAAACACACTAAATATTAAATTCCGTGAAGGCTTTGTAAAAAACAGATATATAGGCAGAACTTTTATAATGCCTGAACAAGAGGAGCGCGAAAAATCTGTTAGGCAAAAGCTCAACCCTATTCCCCTTGAGTTTAAAGGAAAAAATGTTCTTCTGGTTGATGATTCAATAGTAAGAGGCACCACTTGTAAAAAAATCATTGAGATGGCTCGCGAAGCTGGAGCTAAAAAGGTATATTTCGCTAGCGCAGCCCCTCCTGTTCGCTTTCCCAATGTCTACGGAATTGACATGGCGGTAAATTCAGAACTTGTTGCCTATGATAAAACAAATGCGGAAATAGAAAATGAAATCGGCGCGGATCACCTAATCTATCAGGATTTAAATGACCTAATAAAAGCAGCAACCCCCAGCGATGAAAAAGAGGGTAGCCGTATATTTGACTGCTCTGTGTTTGATGGGAAATATATCACAGGTGATATTAATGATTTATATTTTAAAAAATTAGAAACCAAACGCAACAATAAATCCAAACAATCTAATGAAAATAACGGTAATTCTTGCAGTGTTGGCTTATACGGTAATGCTTGATAAAATGCTACTCATTATAATTTGGTGATTTGTCACTATTATGCTCAAATAGCTTATCCATATCTTTCCTAAATTCAGGTGAATAGCCATTCTTTTTAGAATCAACGCCCTTATCAGAATTACGTTTAAGCAAGTCCATATCTTCTAATTTTTTACGTGTTTCAGATATATCCTTAGCTTTTTCAACGCCCACTTTTACATCATCCGCCACTTGTTTTGGAATAAAACCATCAATAAATGACGAACTCATTTCTAAGTAAATTTGCGTTTTGCTATTCTTAAACCATTCGTCTTTTTGCTCATCTCCTGCAAGGTAAAAAAATGGCAGATACATCAATCCAAGCACAAAAACAGCCCTAACTAGCCCAAAAACTACACCTAAAGTGCGGTCCAAAGCTCCAAGCCCTAGATTTTTTGCAAATTCAGCAATAAAATGGCTAATAATTGATAAAATAATTACAAAAGAAATCAATATCGCGCCATAAGACAAAATATCAGCCAATAACGGATAAGATATAATGCCAAATAACTTTTCTGCATCAGGATCATCACTTGCCCCTATCCAGCCCTGCATAGAAGGAATAAGCAGCGGACTTAAGGCATATGAAGCGGCAATACCGCCAACAATTCCAAAAATAGTAAGTATCTCGCGAATAAATCCACGTAAAAATGCAATTAGAACAGACACCAACACAACAATAAGAACAAAAATATCAACTATCATAATTATTAGCTTCTTCTAGCTGTTTATGTTTTAGGTGCAAGAACCATAATCATTTGACGACCTTCGAACTTAGGGTGAAGCTCCACGCTTGAAATTTCTTCAAGCTCTTCTCTAATTTTAGTGAATATATCCCGCCCAATATCTTGGTGAGCCATTTCACGACCACGAAAACGCATAGTAACCTTAACCTTATTGCCCGCATCTAAAAACCGCTTAGCATTACGCATTTTTACATCATAATCATTTTTTTCTATGCGTGGGCTAAGCTTAACCTCTTTAACTGCAACAGTTTTTTGCTTCTTACGTGCTTCGCTAGCTTTTTTCTGCTGCTCATATTTATACTTACTATAATCAAGTATTTTACAAACTGGCGGCTCAGCATTCGGAGATAATTCAACTAAATCAAGACCTGCATTATCTGCCATTTCTTGCGCTTTTGATAATGCTACAACTCCGTGCATTTCGCCTTCTTCATCGACGAGCCTAACTTCTGGTGCAGTGATTGCGGAATTCATACGTGGCCCTGTATCTTTTCTGGGCATTGGTCTTTGTGGTCTAGAAATAGTAATCTCTCCTTAAATTTGTTATTACATCAATATTATTACTGAAATTAATTATAAAACCATTAATATGGCGGTTTTATAGCATCTGTCAACTCCGCAATCGCTTTATCTAGCGGATCAACTGATTGATTTTTAGAGCCAAGCCTACGAATAGCTACCGTTTGCTCTTCTGCCTCACGCGCTCCGACGACATATAGCACAGGAACTTTAGCTAGAGAATGCTCACGCACCTTATAGTTAATTTTCTCATTTCTGATATCAAGCTCCGCTCTCACGCCTGCATCAAGCAAAGCCTTATGAACCTCACGCGCATAATCATCAGCGGATGAAGTAATAGTAGCAACCACAACTTGCGTCGGCGCAAGCCACAGCGGAAGCTTACCAGCATAGCTTTCAATCATAACGCCTATAAATCGCTCTAACGTGCCTAATACAGCGCGATGCAGCATGACGGGGCGGTGCTTTGCGCCGTCCGCACCGATATAGCTAGCATCGAGTCGCTCTGGCAATACAAAATCAAGCTGAAGCGTGCCGCACTGCCAGCTTCTACCGATTGCATCACGGATATGATATTCTATCTTAGGGCCATAAAACGCGCCTTCATTTTCTGCTTCGGTGAATTCAAGCCCCGCCTCAATTAATGCTTGGCGTAAGCCGCCCTCAGCCTTATCCCAAACTTCATCAGAGCCAGCGCGCATTTCAGGGCGCAAAGCAAGCACGATTTTAACATCATTAAAACCTAAATCAGAATAAACAGTTTTCACCAAATCACAAAAAGCCACCGATTCGGAAGTTATTTGATCCTCACGGCAAAATATATGCGCGTCATCTTGCGTCATTTGACGAACCCGCATTAAGCCATGCAGCGCGCCATGCGGCTCATTACGGTGGCAACAACCAAATTCAGCAAGGCGCAACGGCAAGTCACGATAAGACTTAATCCCTTGATTAAACACCTGCACATGGGCAGGGCAGTTCATAGGTTTAAGCGCCATAAGCTTATCAAACGCCTTGTCACTTACAACAGGCGCATCATCATCAGTATTTGGGATTTCATCGGGAACAACGAACATATTTTCGCGATATTTCCCCCAATGCCCCGAAGCTTCCCACAATTTATTATCAATCAATTGCGGGGTTTTAATTTCCTTATAGCCAGATGAATTTAAACGACGGCGAATATATCCCTCTAGCTGGTTATAAATCACAAAGCCTTTTGGGTGCCAAAATACCGAGCCTTGAGCCTCGCTTTGAAAATGGTATAAATCCATTTCACTGCCAAGCTTGCGGTGATCGCGCTTTTCCGCTTCTTCTAATTGAAATAAATATGCTTTAAGCTCTTTCTCATCGCGCCAAGCCGTGCCATAAATCCGTGTCAGCATCGCATTTTTAGCATCGCCGCGCCAATAAGCTCCTGCAACTTTTAAGAGCTTAAACCCCCCGCCTATATGTCGAGTGCTAGGCACATGAGGCCCTTTGCATAAATCCAGCCAATCGCCTTGCTTGTAAACTGTAACATCCTCACCCTCGGGCAAGCCCTCAATAAGTTCAGCCTTATATATCTCGCCCTTATCTTTGAAATAAGTAATAGCATCTACGCGCGTCCAAATTTCGCGTTCAAATTTATTACCACGCTCAATAATTTTGCGCATTTCTCGCTCGATCTTCTCTATATCCGCAGTAGAAAACGGCTCTTTGCGCGCAAAATCATAGTAAAAGCCATTTTCAATAGATGGGCCTATGGTAACTTGAGTATTGGGAAATAAGCTCTGCACCGCTTGCGCCATAACATGCGCCGCGCTATGGCGGATAAGCTCTAACGCTTCCGCGTCTTTGCGAGTTATAATCTCAATTGAAACATCTTTATCAATAGACAGTGATAAATCACTAACCGCGCCATCAATTTTAATAGCCAGAGATATTTTAGCCAATGATTTTGATATGCTTTGCGCAATTTCCATGCCTGTAGTGCCACAAGCATAATCACGCTTAGACCCATCAGGCATAGTAATTTTAATCATATTTTTTGACATTGCTTAACTCTATTATTATTTGCACATGCATTTATAGATCACCCTAGAATTTCTGTAAACATAAGAATACAGAAAGCACAGCAGCTTAAGTTTATGTTAGGGGCTGTATTACTTATACATGAGCTGTAATTTGACAACGTAATAAGATAAATTTAGGTGTCAGCCTAAAAAATTACACTTGTTTCTTATTTGGCTATTATTTAACTACTAAACCAAACTTTTATCAAATTTTTCAGCGTCAGGCGATAAAATCATCTCATTATGAGCTTTGCCCGATGGTATCATGGGAAAGCAATTTTCCCTTTGATCAACGCAAACATCAACTATAGTTAAACGGTCAGTTGCTAGCATTTCTTCAATAATGCCATCAAGCTTATCAACTCTATCAACGCGCAATCCTACCCCTCCATAAGCTTCGGCAAGCTTAACAAAATCAGGAAGTGCCTCAGAGTGCGTTTCAGAATAACGCTCACCATGTAATAATTCTTGCCACTGGCGCACCATACCCATCCAGCCATTATTCAGGATAAATATTTTAACTGGCAAATTATATTGAATAGCAGTGCCAAGCTCTTGAATATTCATCTGAATAGAGGCTTCTCCTGCCACGCATATTGTCAAAGAATCAGGGTGAGCCATTTGCACGCCAACCGCAGCAGGCAAGCCATAGCCCATAGTTCCAAGACCGCCCGAAGTCATAAATCTGTTAGGCTCTTCGAAATGTAATAATTGTGCCGCCCACATTTGGTGCTGACCAACTTCGGTTGTGATATAAGTCTCGCGCTTATCTTTGTTTGTGAAATACTGCAAACGCTCCAAAGCATATTGAGGCTTAATGATTTTATCATCTTTTTTATATGCCAAGCAATTAACCGCGCGCCATTCCTCAATGCGCTCCCACCATGACTTTAATGCTGTTTCATTGGGTTTATAGCCCTTTTTACGCCAAACTTGCAGCATAGCCTCAATGGTTTTTTTGGCATCGGCAACAATAGCAAGATCAATATTAACATTTTTATTTATGTTGCTTGCATCAATATCAACATGGATTTTTGTTGAATTAGGGGAGAATTTGGCTATATTTCCTGTTACACGGTCATCAAAGCGCGCGCCTATATTAATCATGACATCGCAATCATGCATCGCCCAATTAGCCTCAAACGTGCCATGCATTCCAAGCATGCCTAGCCACTGATCGTCACTTGCAGGATATGCTCCAAGCCCCATTAGCGTGCTTGTGATTGGAAATCCAGTCTCACGCACAAGCTCACGTAATAAAATGCTAGCCTCGCTGCCTGCATTTATAATACCGCCGCCAGTGTAAAATACTGGGCATTTAGCATTTGCCATTAGCTCAACAGCAGCCTCAATTGCCTCCATATTTGGCTCTGTCGTTGGATTATAATGAATATTCTCTAAAGCCTCGCTTTTGCCTACATAGTCGCCATTTGCAAATTGCACATCCTTTGGAATATCAATAAGTACAGGGCCAGGTCTGCCTGATCGCGCAACATGAAACGCCTCATGCATTATACTAGATAGCTCACTCACATCCTTAACCAAGAAATTATGTTTTGTGCATGGGCGAGTAATGCCAATGGTATCCGCCTCTTGAAACGCATCTGTGCCAATTAGAAATGTTGGCACTTGCCCTGATATACAAATAATGGGAATTGAATCGAGCAAAGCATCCGTTAAGCCCGTAACAGCGTTGGTTGCCCCTGGTCCTGATGTAACAAGCGCGCAGCCAATCTTACCAGTAGAGCGAGCATAGCCCTCCGCCGCATGCAAGGCAGCTTGCTCATGGCGAACAAGCACATGTTTAATTCTGTCTTGTTGATATAGAGCATCATAAATCGGCAGCACTGCCCCACCAGGGTAGCCAAAAATAGTGTCAACGCCTTGATCTACAAGTGATTGCAGCACCATTTCTGCACCATTCATCTCGCGAGCTTCATTATTTTGCGCTATTACTTCATCTTGTTTTTGTGATGTTTCCATTTTTTATCTCTTATTAATTTTTCTGTTTATTATTTAATGCTTTATATGAATTTAGTCCATAAAAAAACGCCCCGTTCTTTAAAAAGGGACGCTTGCATTTTGGAATTAATGTAAATTCTACGCGCGCAAGCCTCCATCGTCTACAAGGACGACAGGTGTTACGAGATTTAGAATGTAAAAAATATTATTCATGATTTATGTGTAACGCGCAAAGGGTTTTTATGCAAGAAATTTGTTGATGGTATAAAACTTACGAAAATATGGATGAGGTCTTCGAGAAAAAGGAATCCTCTTTAGAGGGGTTTTTTGTAACTGACACTCACCCTCGCCTTATCTAGTAACCTAGACCAAAGTTTGGTATGACCTTGGCTTGTGCTACCCACTACCTTATTTATAATATAGGTAACGGACACAGTGTTTGACTTAATTTTCTTGTAACCGCTTTAGTTACTAACCATAATAACTACCATATTATTATGCACGAATTACGGTAATCTATAAAGTTGGTCATAAATGATCCTCCTTATATAATATTGATACCATCATATATTGTTTCTTATGCTTTACAATCGGTTTTAAGATTTAAAATCTGATTTTTAAACCAAGTAACTTGTTGTTTGGCATATTGCCTTGTGCGGGCTTGGGATTGAGTAATGGCATCCTCTTTGCTGATTTCTCCCTTAATATATGACAATAGCGGGCGGTATCCCAAAGCCTTAACAAGCGCAACATTACCCCTAACTTCACCACTTTCAATGCGTTTATTAAATTGCTCAATTTCATCTAAAATGCCGTTATCCATCATCCATAAAAACCGATCATTGCAGCGTTGATGCTGCAAGCTGCGCTCTTGAATTATGATCTCTATATCAAATTCCCAATTATCAGGTGGGGCGAGCAATGGCAGCTTTTGCCACTCGGACAGGCTCTTGCCCGTGGCTTCCAATACTTCCCAAGCCCTTACTAGCCGCGCGGTATGAAAAGGGTGGAAACGCTCGCCCATTATAGGATCATGCTTTGCCAGAATCTCATGAAAAGCGGGGTTGCCTAGCTCTTCCTGCTTTTCAACGGCGGCATCACGAATTTCTTGTGGGATATCGGGCATAGGTGACAAACCATGAGTTAGAGCTTTAATATAAAGCCCCGTCCCGCCAACAATAATTGGGGGCTTGCCACGCTTTAGCAGGTCATGAATAATTGGCTCAACAATCTCACGCCAAGTGCCAGCAGAACAAGTATCATTCGGATGTAGGTGGCTGTAAAGCAAATGCTCCGCTTGCTTCAAATCCTCTTTTGGGGGCTGCGCGGTTAGAGTTTGCAGCCCATCATATATTTGCATGGAATCACAATTTATTATAACCCCGCCTATTTCTTGCGCTAATTCAATGGCACGCGCGGATTTGCCACTCGCCGTAGGGCCTGCAATTATGTGGATTATGTGCTTGGATTTCATAGCGCAATCTAATCCTTGCGAAGCCTTAGGGCGACGAAGCGATTATTGCCATTGGAATTTATAAGTAGCAGCACAGATTTGCGCCCGTTCTTTTCGGCTTTTTCAATTATATCTATTATTTCTTGCGGTTTTGATACGGGTTGTTGGTTTATCTCGATTATTATATCACCATAGGATAGCCCCTTGTTTTCCGCCTCTGACATTGGCGCTATCTCATTAATAAGCACGCCTGTTATGTCGTTTGCAATATTATGTTCGCGTCGCAAATCATCATCAAGCTCTATCAATGTTAAACCAAGCGACACTATCTCAACATTATTTCCCGTTGATTTAGGAGAGCTAGCCAGTAAGCCATCTTCCTCGGCCTTTTCCAGTTCACCAATTATAACATCAGTGGTATGGATTTTACTATCGCGCCAATATTTAAGCTCAACTTTTGCGCCAATATCATTTTCAGCAACAATGCGGGGCAGGTGCTTCATTTCTTTAATTTGGCGTTCGTTAATCTCTAAAATTATATCACCAGCTTGAAGCCCCGCTGCAATTGCAGGGCCATCTTTATTTACGCTTGCAACTAATGCGCCGCGCGGCTTTTCCAGCCCTAAGCTTTCTGCTATCTCATTATTGACTTTTTGAATGCGAACGCCAAGCCAGCCGCGTTTTGTACGCCCATACTTAATGATTTGCGTAATAACGGGCTTAGCCAAGGCGGAGGGTATAGCAAAGCCTATCCCGACTGATCCGCCTGTTGGGCTAAAAATTGCTGTGTTAATTCCTATAACTTTTCCGCTCATATCAAATAGCGGCCCGCCTGAATTCCCGCGATTGATTGATGCATCGGTTTGCAAATAATCATCATAAGGACCTGAATTAATATCACGCGCGCGCGCAGACAATATTCCCGCCGTTACTGATCCGCCAAGCCCAAAAGGATTGCCAATAGCAAGTATCCAATCACCCACGCGGAGCTTGTCACTGTCTCCAAATGAAATATCGGTTAAATCCAGCCCTTTTGTCTCTATTTTCAAAACGGCTATATCTATTTTTTCATCTGTTCCGATTATTTCTGCGTCAATAGTTACATCATTGAATAATATTACCTGCACATTTTCAGCGTCGCGGATAACATGATTATTTGTAATTACATATCCTTTTTCAGCGTCAATGATAAAGCCTGAGCCAAGGGATGTTGTGGGAGTTCTTGGCGCGCCGCCGCCCCTGCGATCCATAAACTCTTCGAAAAAGTCTTCGAATGGAGAGCCTTCGGGGAATTGTGGCAATTCAGGAAAATCTTGTGGAATCACCATTTTTTGAGTAGATGAAATATTCACAACTGCGCTTGATAGATTTTCGGCAAGCTCAGCAAAGCTTGCAGGTATCATGGTTATATTAGGGGATAATTCTTTCGCTAAGACATCGTGGCTATAGGGGAATACACAAAACAGGTAAAATACAAAAACAAGTTTTTTGGCAATCATTTTCCCTAGCCTATTATTTATAATTACTTACCTATGAAATGCTTGAAAAACTCGCTATCAGGAGAGAGTATCAAACGTGTTTCAGCGTTAGCCATTGTCTTTTTATATGCTTCTAATGAGCGAATGAACGAGTAGAATTCCTTATCAACATTAAATGCATCGGCATAGATTTTAATAGCCAGCTCATCGCCTTCACCTTTTATTATTTGAGAATCACGCTCAGCATTTGCCAAGATAATGGTTTTCTCTTTTTCCGCAGTTGAACGAATTTCTAACGCCCTTTCACTACCTTTTGAGCGGCGTTCTGTCGCACGCTCATTAAGCTCTGAATTCATTTGTTTAACAGTAGATGTGCGCAATTCATTAGTTAAATCAGCACGAACAATACGAACATCAACAATTTCAATGCCTAATTTATCTTTTTGAATTTTTCCATTAACGCGAGATTGTATATCCGCCATAACAGATGTACGCGCATCAGATAAAAGCTCAACCAATGTCGTTTCGCCCAATACCGCGCGAGTAGAGCCGTTTAATATGCTTTCAATTCGTGAATTAGCATTCGAAATAGTCCGCAATGTTTTCATAAATTGCAAAGGGTCAACAATTTTATAGCGCGCAAAAGTATCAACGATAATTGGCTCACCACTAACATTTTCAATGCTTACTCTTTTGTCTGAATTTGCAGCTTTATCTATTGCGGCTTGCTCTTTTTTAGCCTTGTCTTTCTCCACATATTCACTAGAGATAACAACCTGCTCTGGTCTTGGGTCAATAGAAAGAACTCGGCGATCAAAATAACGTACATTTTGCACAAAAGGAGTTTTGAGGTGAATACCTGGTCCTCTTGGCTCACCTTTTGGTTGACCAAGTTGAAGGACTATTGCTTGCTCTTTCTCATCAACGATAAAAAAGCTTTGCGAGCCAATTAAAAGAGCTCCCGCCAAAATAATAAAGAAAGAAAGTAGTTTGATATTCATAGTATTTATTCCTTTATCTTTTTAGCTCGTTTAGTGGAAGATACGGCACAACGCCAGATCCACCAGCTTTGCTATCTATGATGATTTTCTCTGCGTTACCTAAAACTTCTTCCATTGTCTCAATATAAAGCCGTTCTTTTGTGACATCCTTGCCTTTTAGATATGCTCTATATATAGATTTGAAACGCTCAGCGTCACCAGTTGATTTTGCTATTTGTGATTGCTTATAAGCCTTGGCTTCTTGCTCTATCTTAGTTGCTTGCCCGCGCGCTACTGGAAGTATCTCCTCGCGGTAAGCCCGTGCAATGTTCTCGGTATTTTCAGCGTCCTGATTTGCAGATTGAACATCTTGGAATGCACGCTGCACATCTGGATGAACTTCCGCTTTTTGAATAATAACCTGTTTAATATTAACGCCAGAATTATATTCATCAAGGTTAGCTTGAATTATTTCCTTAACCTTAGCCTCAACTACAACGCGTCCTGTTGTTATAATTGTAAACATTTCTGTTTGACCAACAACTTCGCGAATTGCACTTTCAGATACCTTTTTAATGGTATTTTCTTGATCTTTAATTTGGAACAAGAAATCTTCCGCAGATTTAATATCCCACTGAATAGTCATATGAAGATCAACTATATTTTTATCCGCAGTAAGCATAAGGCTTTCACCCTGAACCCCTGTTTTGGATGCAAGCAGACCGCCACGCCTTGATGGAATATTTTCCGTATATCCTATACTCATGGAGCGTTGCTGATTTACATTTACCTTTGTGATTTTTTCAATCGGAGCAGGTAAATGATAGCCCAAGCCTTCATCTGTTTGAGTGCGTGACCACGCGCCAAAGCGTTGAATAACACCGTATTCACCGGGGTTTATAATGTGAAAGCCACTAGCTAGCCATAATGTAATCATAGCAAGTATTAGCAAAATCACAGCCACGCCACCATTCATATTGTTTGGCAGAACCTCGCGCAAACCTTCTTGAGCGTTCTTTATAAGATCATCTAGGTCTTGTGGCTCATTCCCACGACCACCATTACCCCCTGAAGGAGGAGTTCCCCAAGGGTTGCTCTTGTTTTTATCAGAGCTGTTATTACTGCCCCATGGATTTTTATTTTTGCGACCTTTATCATCGTCTTTAGACATATCTATAATTTCCTATTGACCTTTGGTAAGCGGTTACAATATCTATTCTATTATCAAAAGCAAGTCTTTCCACATCAAAAAGGTAAAATAATGAGTAAAAATCTTAAAAATGATATTTTACAAATATTAACTAGGATAATGGACTCTAGCAAAGCAACTATTTCATCGCTTAGTGTTAATGATGGTAATGTCATTTTAATAATTGACATTGGCTCAAATAATGGTTCAAAAATGGAAAAAATGCGCCTGAAGATGGAGCGCAAAATCATTGCATTATCAGGGGTTAATAAGGCATCTGTGGTTTTGACAGCAGAAAAAAGCGGTTCACCCAAGGTTCAAAATGCAGAGATTCAGGAAAAAATAGAGCTTCCATCTAGGCATATAATACTTATTGCTTCGGGTAAAGGCGGCGTTGGCAAGTCTACGATTGCAGCTAATTTAGCTGTAGCTTTATCTAAAGATTTTAAGGTTGGTTTGCTTGATGCAGATATTTATGGGCCGTCTCAGCCATTAATGATGGATGCGCAGGATTATAATCCCGAATTAAGCCCTGATAAAAAACTTATACCACTGGAAAAATATGGCATAAAGATAATGTCCATTGGCTTTATGGTAGATAAATCAAAGGCTTTGATTTGGCGCGGGGCTATGGTGCAAAAAGCTTTATATCAGATGATTCGCGATGTTGAATGGGCAAGCAAAGATAAGCCATTGGATTATCTGATTATTGATATGCCGCCTGGTACTGGTGATGTGCAATTAACATTAGCGCAGAAATTAAATATTAGCGGCGCGGTGATTGTCTCAACCCCTCAAGATATTGCACTTATTGATGCGCGCCGTGCAGTGGATATGTTTAACAAGGTAAATGTACGAGTGCTTGGCTTGATTGAAAATATGAGTACTTATATTTGCTCGAATTGCGGACATGAAGAGCATATATTTGATCATGGCGGAGCAAGATCAGAGGCAAAAGCCCTTGGAATTCCATTTCTTGGGGAAATTCCACTATCTAAAGATATAAGAGAATGTTCTGATAGCGGTAGCCCTATTGCTATGCAGAACAATATTTTCAAAGATATATCAGATAATGTTATTTCCGCTCTAAAGTTATAAAGCTGTAAGGTGGCTCATGGCTTAAATGATCTGTACGTTCAATTTCTGTCCACTCATCCTCGTTAAATTCAGGAAAAAAGGCATCGCCTTCTACATTTTTATGAACTTTGGTAATATAGAGCTTATCTGCATATTGAATGCTTTGGGTATATATTTCTGCTCCGCCAATAATGAATATTTCATCGCTAGCCACTGATTTTCCATGGTTTATTGCATCGCTTATATTGGTGAATATAGAAATATTATGCTCATTTTTAAAACCAGAGCGACTTATTACTATGTTGCGGCGCTGTGGTAATGGTTTTTTTAAATACCCCAAAATTGAGTCAAAGGTTTTACGCCCCATAATTACAGGATGCCCTGTTGTTAGAGCTTTAAAATGTTTTAAATCATCAGATATATGCCACGGCATTTTATTATCTTTGCCGATACATTTGTTTTGCGCCATTGCAACAATTAGTGAAGTCTTTACAGCCATTTAAACAGCTACCTTGCCTTTAATATGTGGATGTGATTCGTAGCCCACAAGCTTGAAATCCTCATATTTAAAGTCAAATATATTTTTTATATCTGGATTTATCTGCATTTCAGGGAGTTTATAAGGCGTGCGCGATAATTGCAGCTCCGTTTGTTCAATATGGTTGGAATATAGATGAGCATCACCAAGAGTATGTATAAACTCGCCAAGCTCAAGCTCACAAACTTGCGCCACCATCATAGTAAGCAAGGCGTATGAGGCAATATTAAACGGCACGCCAAGGAATATATCTGCGCTGCGCTGGTATAGCTGGCAAGATAATTTGCCGTTAGCTACATAAAACTGGAAAAAGCAATGGCAAGGCGGCAATGCCATTTTCTCAATCTCACCAACATTCCAAGAGCAGACAATCATTCTGCGATCATCGGGGTTGGTTTTTATGCGCTCTATCACATTTGTGATTTGATCAATTTTAGAGCCATCAGACGCGCCCCAGCTCCGCCATTGCTGACCGTAAACAGGCCCTAAATTGCCGTCCTCATCTGCCCAAGCGTCCCATATTTTAACGCCGTTTTCAGACAAATATTTAATATTCGTATCACCCTGCAAAAACCAGAGAAGTTCATGAATAATGGATTTCAAATGGCATTTTTTAGTTGTTACAAGAGGAAAGCCTTGCGCCAAATCAAAGCGCATCTGATAACCAAAAACCGAGCGCGTCCCAGTGCCTGTGCGGTCTTCCTTTATCGCCCCATTGTCCAGAACATGGCGCATTAGATCAAGATATTGCTGCATTTATTATTCTTTCTTAATGATTCTTTTGCTTATTATAAGTAATATAAGTATTTGATGAGAGCATAAAAGCTTGCAAAGCTATATTTATTCATGATAGTTTAGCTTTTGATGTATTATGTATAAGAGTAAAGGGTTTTGAAATGTCGAAGACTATAAAAGGCAAAATAGGCGCAGATGCGGTTTTAACGCTTACATTTTCAGTTAATGCGAATGAAGTCCTAGCGCCCGATATTGATCGTTTGGATAAAACTATATCCAAAGGTAGCAAAGAAAAAAACTTTTCTATAGGTGATACAGAATCTGGCAGAGTTGAAGTCAAAAAGAAATTTGGTGGATCATGGGGGGCTAAAGGCGTTGACGGCGAAATTGAAGGGCAAAATTTTATATTCAATAAAGTTAGTGGCAAAACCCTTGAAATAGATGAGGTGGCGCACGAGATGGCTAGGATGTTAGCATTTCTAACCGCTGATGTTGATGATATAGCATCAAGGGTTGAGCGAAAATATGGCATTGATATAGATAAGGATGAGCTTGCCGAGCTTATTTCTGCCAATATAGAGATGAGTGGATTTGAACGTGAATTCGCCCCCCAATAATCCAGATTAAACGATTTCTCTTGGAATTCTTAATATTTTAGATGTATAATGGTTTTGCTGGCTTGTTCAGCTATGACATTACACGTTTATACGGAATAAACGTTGCGGACCCGGGGGCGGTACCCGGCGACTCCACCATCTAAGATTTACTTGGCTAAAATTTAGCTAAGTTTTTTAGATTTTAGGTGATGGGGTCGAAATAGGATCGACGCGCGCAATAAAGGTATTTTAACGATGTCCGGCATAGTATCCGCCGTTATCGGGCTAATTTTATAAATGCAAACGATAATAACGTTGCGTTCGTAGCCGCTAATGACAACTCTGTTGTTGCTAGTGAAGGTCGTAAAGCTGCTTAATTGAGCAGCCTAGACGCTACATTTTCAATTCCTAATGAATTAACGTTCGTTGGGTGGGGTTTGAGCCGAACCTCGCAACAGAATCGGCTCACTTTTTCTCTCCCTCACAACAAAAAAACATATTCAATATTTTAAATGAGGGGTATTTGGTTTAATTTCGTAGAAATAACGAATCAGAATTTTTTAAGGAGGCTCAAGCCGTGAATATTATAAAAAATACCATTTATTTAACTGTTTCAACATTTGCAATTATAGGCTTCGTGTCTCCAACTTTTGCGCAATATGGAGCAAGCGATAATCATAAACAGCATGGTGAAATGGCATCTGAAGAAATGCCTGTAATGGATAAAAGCGTCTCTCATGATGATGCTCATGCTTCTATGCTTGATCTTAAATATTTAAAACATGCGGAAAGCAAATATATTTGCATGGTTAACAATAAGCTTTTTGATAAGGTGCAAATCCCAACAGAAGTTAACGGCAAAATCTATTATGGTTGCTGTTCAATGTGCAAGGATAAGCTAGAAAAAAGCCAAGAACTTAGGCAGGCTGTAGACCCTATCAGCGGCAAAGTTGTTGACAAGGCAAGTGCGGTAATTGGCACTGGCCCAGATCGTACAGCTTACTATTTTGAAAATGAAGAAAATATGAAGAAATTTGATGATATTCAATCATCTAAAGATTAGAAAGAGAAGAAGGCTCATGAAAAAGAAAAATTTAGCAGTTTATACAGCTATATCAGCGGCTATATTAGGGCTATCAGCAAATGGAGCGTTAGCACACATGGAGCCTAAGAAAAACAGCAATATGGAGAAATGCTATGGAGTAGTTAAAGCAGGCAAGAATGACTGCACTTCTAAAGTTAATAAGCATGTTTGCGCAGGGCAAGCAAAAACCGATTCTGATGCTCATGAGTGGATAAAGCTTCCAAACGGACTTTGCAATAAATTAGTTGGCGGCTCTTTGATTGAAGGTGGCAATCCTGAAAGTGATGAGGGCTAATCTTAGGTTTGATGATGCTATTGATCTTTTTATTTTTATCAAACAAAATTTAAAAATGAAAGATAGTAAGAATGTTAAAAATTACAACTGTATAAAGTTATGAAATAATCGTAACAGCTCTTGATTTACCCCCCTAATATTTGCGACATATAGATATGACTGATGAAGATGATATATTACGCTATGACAAAATGGTCGAAAACGCCCTTAGAAGTGTTGTTCGAACTGCCATTGAAGAGGTTATAGAAAACGATGATGGCTCTGGCGGGATGCTTGGCGATCACCACTTCTATATTACGTTCCTTACTGATTATACAGGTGTTAAAATCCCTGATTATTTGCGTGACCGTTACCCTGGTGAGATGACTATTGTTTTGCAATATCAGTTTTCTGATTTATATGTGGATGATGAGCGTATGCAAGTGACATTATCATTTAATGATGTGCCAGAAAAATTGGTTGTTCCTTTGGCGGCTATTAGTATTTTCGCCGATCCATCTGTTAATTTTGCATTGCAATTCCAGCCACTAAACGAGGCTATGGATGAAGAAGATGCTATCTTGCAAGAACTACCTGATGGTGATGATGAGCCTGACCCTAATGGAACAGGAGGCGGCGGTTCTAGTGATAAAATGGGCGAAGTTATATCCCTTGACCACTTCCGTAAAAAATAGCAATTGCTATGAGTGATTGGACTCCTGAAACATCTTTAAGGAAAGATCCTCTTAGGGTTTTGCTTAAGCGCGGCGAGTTTATAGATATATCGCGCGCGGGGCGTGTTGTTCCTTACAAAATTTATTATCCCGTAGATCACGGCATTGAAAAAATTCCAGTTATTATATGGAGTCATGGATTTGGCGGCAATCGTGATGGAGCGTCATTTTTATCACGCTTTTTTGCAGGTCAGGGATATATCATAATTCACATTACTCATGCAGGAACTGATAGCTCACTATGGGAGGGTAAAGGCGGTCATGCTTGGGATGTGTTGCAAAAAGCGACAATATCGCGGGATGATACATTAAACCGTATGTATGATATTCCTTTTGCGCTAGATCAGCTTCCGCACTGGGCGTTAGAAAATCCTGAAATTGGCGAGCATATGGATTTAGGGCGTATTTGCATGTCGGGTCATTCCTTTGGCGCGATGACAACGCAGGCTATGGCTGGTATGAAAATTCCCGATCATAAAAATAATTTGATGAATTTACGTGAAAAGCGCATAAAATGTGGCATTCTTTATAGCCCTGTACCGATAGACCACTTAACTGATGCGCCTGCGGCAGATATTTATGGCTCTATTGATATTCCATTATTTCATATGACAGGCACGGATGATGCCTCGCCTTTGGACGGTTACGGCTATGAACATCGCCTTGTTATTTATGAGCATTCAAATCATCCTGAAAAATATTTGCAGGTTTTAGGGGGCGGCGATCATATGGTATATAACGGTACGCGCGGCAAGCTTGCTAATAATCCTAAGCGAGAGGAACATGAGGAGGCTATAAAAATTGCTGCCTTTGCATTCATTGATGCTTATTTGAAGGGAAATGATGCGGCTAAATTTTGGCTTAATAAGGAATATAAACCATGAAAAATGCTATAGAAATTAGAGACCTTAAAAAGACATATAAGAAAAGCAAGCGCAGCCCTGCAAAAGTTGCACTTAAGGGCGTTGATCTTGATATTCCGCGCGGCTCTATATTTGGATTGCTAGGACCTAATGGAGCGGGGAAGTCTACTATTATCAATATAATGGCGGGGCTTACGGTGAAAAGCTCTGGCACTGTTAATATTAATGGCTATGACATAGATGTGAATGAGCGCAATGCTAAAGCTTCTATTGGGGTTGTGCCGCAAGAAATTAATTATGATCCGTATTTTACGCCGCTTGAGTCGCTAGAGCTTCAAGCTGGGCTTTATGGAGTGCCTAAATGCGAGCGCAGGTCAAAAGAAATTTTGGAGATGGTGGGGCTAAGTGATCAGATGAATGCTTATGCGCGTTCTCTTTCGGGCGGTATGAAGCGTAGGCTTTTGATGGCTAAGGCTATGGTGCATAATCCGCCTATTCTTGTTTTGGATGAGCCAACGGCGGGCGTGGATATAGAGCTTCGCCGTCAGCTTTGGGATAATGTAAAGCTGTTAAATGAACAGGGCGTTACTATTTTGCTAACCACTCATTATCTTGAGGAAGCGCAAGAGCTTTGCGAACGTATCGCAATTATTAACCATGGCGCTGTTATTGTGTGCGAGGATAAGGATAAATTGATAGGGCGTTTGGATAGTAAAGAGATTATATTCAAGCTTGACCGTGATATTGCTTCGCCAATAGAGACATTGTCGTATAATGTCATTGATAAGCGCAGCATATCTGTTAGTTACAGTCCTAATGAGCAAAATGCTGGTGATATTATTGGGGTGGTGCAAGATGCTGGATACAGAATAATTGATATAACAACCAAGCAAAGTGATTTAGAAGATATTTTTCTTCAAATGACGGGTAAATAATTATATAAGATATTGTAGTTTGTTTATATGCGCTCGTAGCTCAGGGGATAGAGCATTGGTTTCCGAAGCCAAGGGTCACAGGTTCAAATCCTGTCGGGCGCACCAGCTATTGTAATATTATTCATATTACATGATTATACGTATAATATAGGCACTGTTAGCTAATTATTAGATTTAAGTTAATTTTAATCATAGCCAGCGCAATAAAAGCCATAAACGTTGAAGCCTTCAACCACATGTCCCTCTGCCGTTATCGCAAGATGAAGCTTTATCGTAATGCTAGGCACGTTCATGCCCTTGCTTTGCTGCCCCCTTTTAGCCCGCCACCCAACGCCCGTTCTTAAAACATACATTGCGGCACAAAATACCTGATAATTTCTCCATAAAAGAAGTGTAGCGTGAAACTTAATAATTAGCTAACAGTGTCTAGTTATTTTTATACAATAAATCATTATTTCATGCGTTTTTTTCTTGTGATTTTTTACGATAGGTATATAGCTTTGCGTAATTTTATTACAATAAGCACTGTGTGTAGCAATGCGATTGGAGCTTGGCAATGGAAATAGATTTATATGACCTTTTAAAAGGTGATCAAGTTCTCATTATTTTTGCGGTAATTAGTCTTGGGTATTTGCTTGGTAAAATAAACATATTTGGTTTTCATATAGGGAATGTTACAGGCGTTCTTATCGCTGGGCTATTATTTGGATCTCTAGGCTTTACTAGCTCACCCGAGATAGCAACATTCGGATTTACTATATTTATATTTTGTGTGGGGCTTCAGGCTGGGCCAAGTTTTTTTGCTGCTTTTGCTGCAAATGGCGGGCGTTACCTAATATTATCTATAATAGTTGCAACTAGCGCTATATTAATGTGTTGGTTATTTTCAAGCTTATTTCTTATGGATAGTGGCTTTGCTGTTGGTATGCTTGCGGGCGGTTTGACAAGTACGCCCATGCTTGTCGGCGCGCAAGATGCAATTAGCGGCGGTCTTGCATCTCTTCCAGAGGGAATGTCTGTGGATGATGCCCTTAAAAATATCAGCGTTGCTTATTCGCTTACCTATTTATTTGGTATTGCTGGCGTGATGCTGACGATTAAATATATCCCTGTTTTATTTAGAATTGACCTTGCTTATGAAGCGCAAAAGATAGCTCCAGCGCGTGCAAGTGTTAAAGTTTTGAATGAAAACAACCTTCCTATGGTGCGTACATATAAAGTTGAAAGCAGTAAAATGGTTGGGAAAAGCATTAACCAAATTCAATGCGCTACCAAGCAATATTTTACAGTTCTAGGACTTCGCCGTAATGGAAACATTATTGATCATGATGTAAATACTATCATAGAGCCAAAGGATATTATTTCAGTAATTGCCTCGGTAGCGCAGCATTCTTTTGCAAAAAAGAAGGGGATAGAGGAGGTTTTTGATAAGGAGCTTTTGAATTTTAGAATTCGCACCAAAGAAATTATTGTCACTTCCCCTGATTATGTAGGAAAGAAAATATCTGATCTTGAGCTATCATCTGTTTATGGGTGCTATGCTATTGGTCTTACGCGCTCTGGAATTGATTTGCCGATTGATGCCAATACATTGCTTCATAAGGGCGATAAAATGGAGGTAATTGGCGAGAATGATCATATTACAGAAGTTAGTGAAAAGCTTGGTCGCATTGAAACAGAGATTGAAAAGACCGACCTTTTGACTATGTGCATTGGCGTAGCTCTTGGTTTGTTACTTGGCACAATGGTTTTAAAATTTGGAGATATATCAATTGGTTTGGGAAGCGCAGGCGGGCTTTTGATTATTGGTATTTTAATTGGATTTTTTAGATCAGTTCATCCTACATTTGGCGATTTTCCACGCGCTGCCCGTAATATTATGATGGATTTAGGAATAGTCTTATTCATGTCATCCATAGGATTAAATGCAGGTAGCAAGGTTATTGAGTCGCTAATGAGCGTTGGTCCATTATTATTTATTTGCGGAATATTTATTGCATCAGTTCCAGTTCTTGTTTCATTTTTGATAGGTCGCTATATTATGAAGATGAATGCTGCTATTTTGCTGGGAGCTATTACAGGAGCAATGACAAGCACGCCATCTTTGAATATTGTAACTGACGCTGCTAAAAGCCAAGTTCCAGCGCTAGGTTATGCGGGGAGTTACACTTTTTCAAATGTTATTTTAACATTTGTTGGTGCTATGCTGATTTTATTATAGTATCAAATATATATGAATATTATTTATCCATTTACATCAGCGCGAGTTAAGCGCGCGCGCATGCTTTCATATGCTATGGGTGATGAGTTCTTTGCTAGCGTAATTCATGATCTAAATGATTTTGGGCATGAGATAAAATTTTCTACATTTGGCGGGGCAGGGGCGTATGAGCCATTTGCCCTATCAACGGAAAAAATAGACACGCCTGAAAAACAGCAACAATTTGCCTCGGGTTTTTGGTCAATGTTCGAAGCGGGCAACATGAAAGCAAAATTGCGCTTTTCTGCTATTTTGGGCGCAGATGTTAATGCTCATTACTTTCTTCATGAAATTATGCATTTTTACCAAGATATGCACGGGCTTTATATGTTGCCATTACAAGAGGAGGGCGTGTTTCCAACGCTTCTTGACGCTAATAGCGATATTGTAGCAATTATGTTTTGCGAGGCATGGGCAGAAGTAGAAGCCATTAGAGCGTCATGGGCGCTGCGCAGAAATGGCGATGATAGCGGCTGGAAAGGCGCAATTAAATCTCCTGATTGGCGAGATCTAGCCCTATCATATGATATGGAGCTGCAATCAGGTATGGATGAGAAATGCGCGGCGGCAAGTATATTCAAAATGTGGTATGAGGGTGTGCATCGGCAGTTTTACGAGGCTCACGGCTTAAAAATTCATAATATAAATTTTGCTCGGTTTAAAGATGGCGCGCAAGGGGCAGGTAATCAGGAAATTACTCAAAATCTTCGTAAGCTAGAACTTCCAATGCTTATAGCTCGCCTGCCAAAGGGGGGCGTGCCAAGCTATTTTGCAAATATTGATTGGCGTGATGATATTTATAGCAGCATAAAATCACCAGATGTTAACGCTAGCATATCAAAGCTAGAAGAGCTTTACGGCGCGGCAGATAATCCTAATATTCAAGATATTAAATGCGGCTCTCCGCCATATATATGGAATCGTTTGCGCATGTCTGAGAAGGGTGCTTCTGAAATTAAGAAAATCCCGACTAGCTGATGGGTATTATATTTGTTTCCTGCGCCTTGTGATTAATACAAGTCCAGCTATAGAGCCAAACAGACTAAGCGCAAGAGCCAAATATATTCCCATAGATGCTTTATTGCCGCCAGTGTTACCTGTAACTTTATTAAGCAAGGCAACTTGTCTGCTAAGTTCTTTTAATGATTTATCTGTTTCTAATTGCGCAATTTTAAGCTCTCCTATTTCTGATTTCAGAGCAATATTTTCAGAGCGCAGCTCTTTGCTCGCCTCTATTAATGGTGATACAAGCCCTGCATAATCAACGGCTAAATACCCATCATCATTGGTTATAACAAGCTCAGGAAAAACTTTTTGAACATCTTGCGCAATTACACCAACCCTAAGTGATTGATCATTTTCCTTGTCTTTCCAATTATATTTTACACCTTTAAGTGATGCTATTTTATCTAAAGCATTGTCAATGATATTTATATTTTCTTTTAAGCGCTCATCGGAAGTACAGTTGGTGGCTCCCGATCCGTTTCCAAGAATACAGTCCGTTGCCCCCTCAACCCTTAAATTACCAATGATATGAAGAGCTTGTGTCGGAGCGGCCGTGCCAATACCGATATTACCAGATGATAAGTCCCCATAGATGGTATCACCAATGTTAAGGTGGTTAGAAGTAGTAGCAAGCGGTGTATCAGCATTATATCCTATAATAATATTGCCAGAGCCAGTTGTTACACT
>JALSJP010000027.1 GCA_026989265.1 Micavibrio sp. | reverse complement strand
AAAACTCCTCCCAAGCAAACTTCATAGGGCGGTTTTCAAGCATAGCATCGCCGCTCATACTAACCAGCCCATCCTTAACCGAAAAAGCCAAACTCTCGCCGCTTAAATCCATTTTACCAACAACATCAGGCAGCAAAATATTTTTAAGAGTTCCGTCAACGCCAATTTTAAATTCCTTAACACTAACGCCCTTACGCGCAGGAAATTTCAAATAAACATCAAGCGCGGCGCTCCCCTTAACCTTATTAATATCCATATCAATATCATCATCAATATTAATCGGATCATCAGAAAGATAATGCATAATATCATGCAATGAGCCGTCAAGGCTTACTTTTATATCAGCGTCGCCCTTGCCTTTCTCCGTTATTTGATCGAATAAAAGACTAGCTTTAGACACGTTCAACTTACCAAGTTTAGCTTTGGCTACATTTATTTTTAGCTCATCTTTGCTAAGATCAAAATTGCCACTACCCGACGCTTGCTCAACTTTATCTAGGGGCTCGCGATAATCAACGCTCATATTCTTAAATGAAAAACCAGCCTTTAAATTATCAATATCCGCGCTCCATTTTGGTTTTATTGGCCCGATAAGCCCAAGATTTATATCTTCAGGAACGCCCTTTTCCGCCAATATATCAAAACCAAGCCAAGCATCTTTAAATGCCCCGCCTGATATTTTCTTTAATATCCATGCCTCGCTATTATCCCCGCGAAGAGCAGCAGGCCATAGCGGATCAATCTGCGCATGTTTTAAATCATCAATCCATATTTTAGCAAAGCCATTAGCCTTATTATCATCATGAGTAAGCTCCGCCGACGCAAAAACAGTTACATCTTTAAGCTTCACTTGCGTATCTCGAAGCACAAAAGCCTTGCCCGCATAATGATATGACGCGCTTAATGATAGGTCATTATAAGGCACAGCCTTATCTGATAAATCAGGATGAATAATCTCACCGCTTTTAGAAGTTAAGTTGATATTTATGTCATCAGGCACAAAATTCTCATCAAGAATAGTGTCTATGCGCGCATCTAAAACTATATTCTGGTTAGCCAAAGTACCAAGTTCAGGAATTTTTTCTGCAATCGCTTTGATATCTATATTTTTAAGATCAGCAGATAGATCAACTTTTTTCTGCCCCCATAAATATTTCATATCAATGCGAAGCGTAGATTTATCCAAACCAATATCAGGCAAAGCCAAGTCAGCATAGCCTTCCATGCCTTTGTGGGTGCTGTAAAAACCCAAATCAAAATCAGGGAGCGACCAAGATTGCTTTAACAATTTATCATCAATAAGCAGCCTTGCATCTTCAATTGCAAATGCCTGCAAGCGAGCGATTAGAGATTTTTTCTTGCTCTCTTTATTTGGGCGTGCGAGATAACTGAAAATACGTGTTGTAACGGCAAATTGCTCCTCATGAATATCTTTTGGTGCACCCTGTCCCAAATCGATATCAAAGCTTCCATCACTTTTGCGCAGCAATCGCACTGTTGGTTTTTTAAGTATTATAGCTTTCGGCAATATTTTCCCTAAAAGCAAGGCAGAGCGCGAGAAACTGAGCGCCGCCATATCAACGGATATTATCACCTCGCCGCTTTTTTTAAATAATTGCCCGCCACGTAATTGTAAATATAGAGGCCCTGCAAGGCTAGGCCAGTATAAAACCACGCTTTCCATACGCACATAATTGCCCGTCACCTCATCATGCAGCGATTTTTCTATATAATTTTTGGCAAAGCTAATATCTAATGGATCGCTAGCAACTCGCCAAATAAAAGCAGTAATAACCACCGCAGATATAAGAGCCGTCAAAGCCATTATTTTCATGCTAAATGCACTTATATGCCAACAAAAATGCCCCAATTTCTTTGGCACAATATATCCCTTTCGAAAAAGAATTATAATATAATGGTGCTATATTAAAGCAAGGGATTTATGGCTTATTAATGAAAATCAATATGGCTAGCTGGATCATCAGGAGAGTTATTATGACCATAACCTAATTGGATAAAATCCAAATATTTCCTTGACATTAAAAGAAAATCTTCTGATTTAATCAGGGTGTTCTTAATAATATCAGCTTTAGCTTCCACGTCTTCTTGGGTAAGGTCATTCTGATAATGCAAATAACCAATATCAACATCTAAACTCTCAACACATAAATCAGCCAAATCATTAAGGCTTTCACATGTATGGGCGTAAACTTCACCATATAAATTATATAAAATTTCCTCATCCATATCAGGTGAAATTAAATCCTCATTTTCTAGGCAAAATTTAGTGATTTTGCTAGGCTCTTCAGGAACATAAATATTATGTTCAGCCACAAAAGCACTAACACGCTCTGCCATTAAATGAACACGATAACTAAGATTATCAGTTTCACCAATATCATTTTTAACAGCGAGGATAAGGTTGCGCTCTCCCATGTTGATAAATTGGGACAAAGAAACTTCCTGCAATTTGCTAAGTAAGACTAAAGAATTATTTGCATCCACCAAGGATAAAAAATATTTTGCCATATAATCACAGGTTAGATGAGTATGTTTGCTTTCTATTGCCTCATACTTAGCCTGATCATTTGGTAGCAAAACCAACGGAATATCATTAAATAAATCATTGGGAAGGGATTTAATATCACCAAGCCCCGCCTCAATCACAGAGACGCGCTCTTTTAAATCTCTCTCAATCTCTTGCCGAGTATTAGAAATTTCAAAAAAATCCATTGTATTGCTCATTATGCACCACCCTTATAATTTATTTTCACGGACTATATATCAGCCAAACGCATTATGCAAACTTTTTGTACAAAAAAAGCGAGCCATAAAGACCCGCTTTTGCAATTACCATTATAATTAAGAGCTAAAACAATGTTTAAGCAGCAACCTTAACAGGAACTTTATTACCGCCGCGAGCGCCATTCATATGGTCATGAACATGGTTAATCATCAAATCTATATTATTGTGGAAAAAGTGATTAGCCTCTGGCAATACGCGGTAATCGACTTCAATGCCTTTTTGCTCATGCAGCTTTTCAACAAAGCCATCGACCGCTTCTTTTGGAATAACATCATCGCGCGCGCCATGCAAAACCAATCCTGACGTAGGACAAGGCGCAAGAAACGCAAAATCTTCGGTATGGGCAGGCGGAGCAATGGATACAAAACCCTCAACCTCAGGGCGGCGCATTAAAAGCTGCATCCCTATCCATGCACCAAATGAAAATCCAGCAATCCACACATAAGGCGCATTAGGATTAATGTCCATCATCCAATCAAGCGCCGACGCTGCGTCGCTAAGCTCGCCCTCACCTTCATCATAAACGCCTTGAGAACGACCAACCCCGCGAAAATTAAATCGCAAAGTTGAAAAGCCACGCTCTGTATATGCTTGAAACAATGCATGAGTGATCTTATTATTCATAGTTCCGCCATGCTGCGGATTTGGATGCAGTATCAACGCCAACGGCGCATCCTTTTCTTTTGAATGCGTGTAACGACCTTCGAGACGACCTGCTGGACCACTTAGAATAACTTCGGGCATTTATATACAACCTCATTTTTACATTATTAATTAATTTACGCTGTTTATAGGACACAATCAAAAATAAGTCTACATAATTCTTATAAGTGCTTGAAAAACAATGTGGATAATACAATAATACCGCCATGAAAAAAGAATATATATATCTTGATTATAACGCAACCACCCCACTTCGCCCCGAAGCATGGGGAATAATGCGCGATATTTTAGACACTAGCCACGCATATAACGCCTCATCCATTCATCATTTTGGGCGCAAGGCACGCAAATACATAGAAGATGCGCGGGTGCAAGTGGCAAAACTTGTCAATGCAGATGCAAATCAAGTCATATTCAATAGCGGGGCAACTGAAGGAAATAACACAATATTGCTGCATTTTGCCAAAACATATCCCGATGACACCATATTAATTGCAGATGGGCAGCATCCATCAATAATGAAATCCTTGGCTATATTGGATAATATTAAGACTATTCCAATTGACAAGGGCGGCATTGTAAACATCAAAGAACTTGAAACATTACTAAGCAACAACAAAATATCACTTGTTTCTTGCTCATATGCTAGCAGTGAAACAGGGTCGATACAAAACGTTTCGGAACTATCTGATTTAACGCATAAACACGGCGCATTGCTTCATTGTGACGCAACGGGGGCGGCAGGTAAAATTCCGCTCAACATAAAGGAAAGCAATATTGATTTCCTAACCATATCATCACATAAAATCGGCGGCCCTCAAGGAGTTGGAGCGCTTATTATCGGGATATGCGGGCAATCCCCTGCCCTGCTATTTGGCGGAGGACAGGAAAAGCACATGCGCGCAGGCACTCAAAATGTTGCTGGTATAGCGGGATTTGGCGCAGCTAGCCAAGCCGCCCTTGAAAGCTTAAATGAATATCAAAAACTTGGATTGTTAAGAACCAAATTAGAGAGCAAACTCAAGGAGTTATCACCCGATATTATAATTCACTGCAAAGATATAAAGCGCATCCCCAATACCAGCTTTTTCAGTTCCCCATCAATAAACGCGCAAAATATATTAATGGCTCTGGATTTAGAAGGAATAGCGATAAGCAGCGGCTCAGCATGTTCAAGCGGCTCGGTTAAGCCAAGCCGCGTCCTAACTGCAATGGGGCTAGATGAAAAAACAGCATCAAATTCCTTGCGAATTTCCATGGGCTGGGCTACGAAAGAGAGTGATATTAAGACATTCCTAAGTGAATGGGAAAAGATCATTAGGCGAGTAACTAATTAAGGGATAATAAATAGCTATGCCAACCATAAAAGTAATACAAAAAGATGGCTCACAAAAAGAAGTTGCGGCAGAAAATGGCTGGTCAATTATGGAAGTTCTGCGCGATGAAAACTTCGATAATATAGAGGGGGCTTGCGGAGGAGCGCTTGCTTGCGCCACATGCCATATTTATATCCACCCCGATTGGCGCGATAAAATAGCGGCGGCAGAGCATGAAATAACCGAAGAAGAAGAAGACACGCTAGACCAAGCTTTTGACATTAACGACCATTCCCGCCTTAGCTGTCAAATCCGCATGAGTGATGAGCTAGACGGCATTATTGTTGCCCTTTCTGGCGCGAAAATTGATTGGTAGTTATTGGAATGATTAGACATATAGTAATGTTCAGCGCAAAACGCCCTGAAAATATTGACACTATTTATGCGGGATTAAAAAATCTCGAAAATATTAAGGGCAACTGGCTGCTTCGGGTTACAAAAAACGAAAAACTCGATCAAATAGCCAATGATATTGACGTGGTTGTCTATGGTGAGTTTCCCGATAAAAATGCACTTATGCAATATAAATCAAATAAGATATATCAAGATACTATTGAAATAGTGCGCCCCTTGCGCGATCAACGCATCGCAGTCGATGTTACAGCTTAAAGCTCTAGGTCTTTAATAAAAGATGGTAAATTAGAATGATTACCCATGTAAATTCTACCACCAATATTAATGATAAGGTCTTGTAATATTATATACTATATTTATGAAAACTAGCTAGAAAAAATAATGACTTTAGCTACATCTCGCGTTTAAGAGCCCATTTGACAATAGCCTCATCTTCGGTCATTTGCCCATAAATGACGATTTGCTTGGTTTTGCGGGGGATAGTGCCATTGCCTAAATACATGCTATCTTCTAATGCTAGCATGCCAGCGGAGCGAGAAAATCGCCAGCCAGCGCCGCCAGCCATGCGCAGCAATACCTCATCTCCATCACTTATAATTGAGGCACTAACGCTTGGGTGGAGGTGGAATCTTACGGCGGTTTCAACAGGGCAGGTTAGCTCAAACGCGCAAGAAAGCTTATCTTCTCCGCGCAGATCATGCCCTTCATCTGCTAAATAAATTTTGCGAGTATGAGTAATTCCATTTAACGGCACATAGCCATTATGAGAGGCAATAATAAGCGCAGCGTCTTTGGTTTCTTCGCGGTGAATAGTTGTTTTAGTTACCTTGCGCCCAAAATGACCATCTTTTTTTATCTCGCAAGAATTACGGTAATCAAGGCATAGGGCGCTATGTGCAGCCGTAGCTCGAAGTGCATCTTGCCATTCCTTTGAGGTCGGGTGAGAGCCGCAAGAAACAAATAACCGCCCCTTACCATAGCAAAACTCAAAGGCAAGTGCGGAAGCATGGGCGCATTTATCATGCGGGGCATCTACAGCAGCGCCAACATCCATAAGTAGCATAGACCGCCCTAGCTCTAGGCGTTCATAGCCAGTATCTTTCAGGCTTTGCCCTGCTTTTTTATGTGTGCCTGCTTGTGCAAGAATGGAGTTAATACCCTCAACCTCGCCCAATTGCCCGCCATGGAGAAGTGCTAGTCTACGGTCATTATAACGCAATATCCTAAGGGCGCAGCTCATATTAGTGATGGCAGAGCTTAAAAATTCAGGCACAGGATAGCCGCCCGCTTTTAATGCAATTCGCATCTCAACCATAATCTCAAGTACGTTTAACAAAACAGCAGGAGAGCGCGATACATGCCCGCCATCTGCATTTATTTGGATGGTAATTTGCTGTTTTAGCGATGCTAAAGCTTGGTTTAACCATTTCTCATGTCCATCAAGCGCAATAGCAGCATATAATAGCCCCTTTATTGCCTCAAACCGCGACGCATTATTTAGTTCTTCACTAGATTTTTCAAGGGCATTGCTCAGATGTTTTGCTTGCTTAACGATAGATGACAATATTTTATCTTCGAATTCATCGCTAGCATTGGCACAAAAAAACTCATAATGGCATATCCACATAGCAAGCCTGCGACCAATTAAATCATTGCGCCAGACATCCGCATTCCAAGAGTTATGGCTATCAATCCAGCTTTCAATCATCAAGCGCCCCTGCTCACGCGCTAATGCTCCATCAAGTGCGCGCAGATCACGCAGCCAGCCAAATCCATGCATATGCGAGTTCCAGATATCATCGGCTTCTTGCGGTTGCCACCACTCGGCATGCCATAGCGCCCCTGAGCGATCACCAACTCCCGCCGCATCTAAAAGCTCCCGCGCGAGGCTAGCATCTCCAACCCAAGGATCAGCGGGGCGCACAATTAATCTATCGGGCGCATCTTCGTTTAAGCTCCAATCATATAAAAAGCTATTATAAGCCATGTGACTAGCTTTGTTTTTTAAGCTTTCAATTATATTAAAAACCATTATATGCCTCTTAATGCTTTGATATTCTCGGCGTATTTATCTGCTCCGCCCTTAAATACCGCGCTTCCTGCTACTAAAATATTTGCGCCAGCTGCTATAACTTGTTTGGCTGTTTCGGGGGTGACCCCGCCATCTACTTCTAAGTCAATATCGCGACCTGTGTCATTTATCATGCGCCGCGCCGTAGATATTTTATCCAACAATGGTATGAATTTTTGACCGCCAAAACCGGGATTGACCGTCATAATCAGCACTAAATCAACCATATCCATGACATGTTTTATGGATTCAACAGGGGTATGAGGGTTAAGCGACACCCCCGCCTTTACGCCTTTTGACTTAATATGTTGAAGCGTCCTATGCAGATGCGCCCCCGCCTCTACATGCACTGTGATAATGTCAGAGCCAGCGGCAACGAAATCATCAATCAAGTAATCAACGGGCGAAATCATCAAATGAACGTCAAATGGCTTTTGCGTGGATTTGCGTATAGCCTTAATAACGGGCGCGCCAAAGGTAATATTAGGGACGAAATGCCCATCCATAACATCAATATGGATATAATCCGCACCTGCCATGTCAATGGCTGCTACTTCCTCGCCTAGCTTCGAGAAATCGGCGGAAAGGATAGAGGGGGCAATTTTGATATTGGATACATCTGTCATTGTGAATACTCAAGAATAAGAAATGATAGTTACGCCACCAATATAACAGATATCCACATAAATATCCACAGTGTTTTGCAGGGTTGTTGTTCTGGTTTAAAGCAATAATTTTTGTTCTTTAGATAGAGCCTTAATTTCCAGCTCTCTTTTAGATGCGGATGATCTATCCTTGCATTCTTCTTGGTAAATAAGCTTTAAAGGCGCACGACCTTTAGTATATTTTGCGCCCTTGCCTGCTTCATGCTCTTTCAAGCGGCGCGCTATATTAGTAGTAATGCCCGTATATAAAGTTAAGTCCACGCATTCAACAATATAAACATACCACGCGCTCACCTAATAAAGCCCACCTGTCCCCGTTGTAATAGAAGATGACGCAGGAGCAGGTCTGTCTAGCGGCATGTTATTATAAGCATCACTAATGCTATTTTCATCATCTCCAAAATAGCTTGGCATTAATGATATTCCATCACCATCTAATATATATATATCATCTGTTGGCTCTGTTCCTATAATGAATGACTCCCATATGACTTTTTCATCGCCACTTTGCGCGCGCGCACCTGTTTTTGCATTGATGCGCAAAGTCCGAATACCAGATGGTTTTCTAAATGGTGCGGGCGGCTTATCTGCTAGTGCTTTTCCCATAAAGCTTTTAAATATTGGAACAGCAAGCGATGATCCTGTTTCTTTTCTGCCAAGTGATCTTGGGTTGTCAAAGCCAGTAAACACGCCCACAACTAAATTAGGGGAATAACCAATAAACCAAGCATCAAGCGAGTTATTGGTAGTTCCTGTTTTTCCTGCCAATGGTCTGCCAAGTGAGCGTAGCCGCGCAGCCGTGCCACGCTGAACGACGCCCTCCATGATAGATGTTATTTGATATGCGGTGCGCTTATCTGCTATTTGCTCTCTTACATCTGGAATATCAGGGACGAGTTGATTCTCCCATTTTATCATGTTGCCGCAAATGTTACAGACACGCTTTTCATGTTTAAATATTGTTGCGCCATAGCGATCTTGCACACGATCAATAAAGGTCGGAGTGATTTTCTTACCACCATTAGCCAAAACACCATAAGCCGCCGTTATGCGCAAAAGCGTAGTTTCCGCTGCCCCTAATGAATTCGCTAAAAGGGGGCGCATATTATCTGTAATGCCAAAATGATCCGAATATTTCGCGATTAGATCCATACCAAGGAAATCCGCTAAGCGCACAGTCATAAGGTTACGTGATTTTTCAATGCCAACGCGAATTGGCGTAGGGCCATAGAAATTCTTTGAATAGTTGCTTGGCTTCCACGTGCCTGCAATTTCATCCTCTAATACAAATGGAGCGTCCAGCACAAGCGTTGCGGGGGTAAAGCCCTTATCAAGCGCCGCCAAATACACAAATGGCTTAAATGCTGAACCAGGTTGGCGGTTGGCTTGCGTTGCACGGTTAAACTCACTTGCGCCATAACGATAGTTCCAGCCACCTTGCATTGCAAGCACCCGCCCTGTATGAGGGTCAAGAGCAATTAATGCGCCTTGTATTTGCGGAATTTGACGCAAATCATAACCTTCACCGTCTGACTTTGCCTGCACCATAATAATATCGCCTATATTAACAACTTGGCTCATAGATGTTATTTTTTTGCCCAGAGAATAACCCTCATTCATGTATTTGCGCGCCCATTTAACATCGTCTGATTTAAGTTCGCTTTGGCTAAGATCTGTAAACCCTATCTTAGCCGCCTTGTCTGATGTCTCCAAAACCACAGCTAGCTCCCATTCTTTAAGCATAGAGCTAGGGCGTTTTATATTTTTAAGCTGCGCGCGCCAATTATCCATATTATCTAACGTACTTAAACTTCCGCGCCAGCCATGGCGCATATCATAAGCCATAAGCCCTTCGCGCAAGGAAGTCTCGGCAATATGCTGCAACTTTGGATCAACAGAAGTTCTAACAACAAGCCCGCCTTGATAAAGACTATCCTCCCCATATAGGCTTGACAATTCGCGCCTGACTTCCTCCGCAAAATATGGAGCGTCCACGCGTTTGCTTGTATCCTTGCTCATAGTAAGTGGCGCAAGCCTTGCTAGCTCAGCCTCCGCCTTAGTTATATAGCCCTCGTCAAGCATGCGCCCAATTACCCAATTGCGCCTTGCTAAGGCTTTATCATGGTTTTTTATTGGGTGATAATTATTAGGGGCTTTTGGCAATGCTGCAAGATATGCGACCTCAGAAATGCTGAGTTTACCCAATGACTTACCAAAATAATAAAGCGAAGCCGCGGCGACCCCATAAGCCCCTCCACCAAGGTAAATTTCATTCAAATAAAGCTCTAAAATATGATCTTTACCCAATGTTTTATTCATACGGTAGGCGAGAATTGCTTCTTTTATCTTGCGAACATATGACAGCTCATTAGTAAGCAGGAAATTCTTTGCGACTTGCTGTGAAATCGTAGATGCGCCCTTTGGTCTGCGCCCTGTTCCTGCATTTTTTAAATTAGATATAATAGCGCGCAAAACGGCCTTCATATCAACGCCGCTATGGGTATAGAAATTCTGGTCTTCCGCAGCTATAAAGGCTTGCTTTACTTGGTCAGGGATAAATTCTATCGGTACAAACACACGTTTTTCTTGGGCGAACTCCGCCAATAAATGACCGTCACCCGCATAAAGCCTTGTCACAATTGATGGCTCATAATTGCGAAGCTTACTGTAATCGGGCAAATCTTTTGAATAATAGTTAAGTACATATGCAAAACCGCCAATCGCGACAATTGCACCTAGAAATCCAATAGAAAATAAGCCTAAAAACCCGTACCAAAAATATTTCATTTATTATCTTGCTCTTTATATAGTCGTTATATAAGCCTAGGCAAGTCGCCTTGTTATTGGGCCATCAGAGCGCCCATGTATAAACTGGTCTACATATTCATTACCAGAATGATCAAGATCACCTACCGCGCCCTTCCATATTATTTTACCGCCATGAATCATAGCAACATAATCAGCAATTTTTCTAACGCTTCCCATATCATGGGTGATAGAAAGCGCAGTCGCGCCAAGCCCCTTAACCTGCTCTACTATAAGCTCATTAATCACTTCTGCCATTATAGGATCAAGCCCTGTTGTTGGTTCATCAAAAAATATAATATCAGGGCTAATCGCCACTGCGCGAGCTAAACCAACGCGTTTTTGCATGCCGCCAGAAAGCTCGGCTGGATATAGATTTGCGACTTGCTCTTTCAAACCAACCGCTTTAATTTTTTCAATCGCGATTTCTCGCGCCTCTTTTTTGCACATTCCATGACCATGGATAAGCCCAAAGGCTACGTTTTCCCAAATCTTAAGGGAATCAAATAAGGCGGCCCCTTGAAATAGCATGCCAAATTTTTTCATAAACTCCGCGCGAATCTTATGATTTTGCCCCGTGCTTTCCGCACCATCAATCATGATAGAGCCGCTATCAGGTGGAATTAGACCAAGTATGCACTTAATCATAACGGATTTACCAGTTCCTGATCCGCCTATAACAACCAAAGATTTACCCTCAGGCACGCTTAAATACAGCTCATCCAAAACACGGTTGCTTCCAAATGCTTTGGTAACGGCTTTTAGCTCAATTTTTATTTTATCACTCATGAGAAAAATATCTGTGTTAGAAGATAGTTAAATATTAGTATCAATATAGATGATGACACAACAGCATTAGTAGTCGCCGCGCCAACGCCTTGCGCCCCGCGCGCAGAGTTAAATCCATGGTAACAGCCCATGATGGCAACAATAAATCCAAACACCGCGGCTTTCATTAAGCCAGATACAACGTCCATATATTCAAGCATATCCCAAGTTTGTGATATAAAGCTTGCAGAGCTAAAGCCTAGTGAATAAACCCCAACAAGATAGCCGCCAAATATTCCAATTATATCACCAATAAGCACCAATATAGGCAGCATAAGAGTAGCCGCTATAACGCGCGGGGCTATCAGATATTTAAATGGATTAACTGATAAAGTGCGAAGCGCGTCAATTTGTTCAGTCACGCGCATAGTAGCAATTTCCGCAGCAATAGCCGCGCCAACGCGCCCTGATACCATAAGCCCTGCTAAAACAGGGGCTAGCTCTCTTGTTATAGATAACACAACAACGCCCGCAACCGCGCCTTCTGCGTTAAAGCGTGAAAACCCAGTATAGCTTTGCAATGCCAAAACCATGCCTGTAAATAATGTAGTCATGCCCACAACAGGCAATGAATAATAACCAATATCAATTAATTGGCGCAATAATTGTGATGGGAAAAATGGCGGTGTAAAGCAATGTTTGACGCTGCGCCCAGTAAAGTTTGCGAGCCTTCCCACTGCGCTAAGGAATGCAAAAATACTACCGCCGATATAAGCAAATAAGTCTAAAATCAAAGAAATAGAATTTATTGTTTTTATATTATTTCCTGCCTCTTGTATCATCTAATCTATCGCCATTTTTAATTTTTTTTAACAAAGTAAAAACATTAAAGGAAATCATGATTTTCGTCTATACTGAACTTAAATAAATTCACGGATATTTACAACAAAGCCATCAACAATTACCAATAGATAGGCACATGTTCTCCCTGCAATTAAGCCTTCCCAAACTCAATTGCTCGCTTTTGCTGGGATTAAAGCGCAAGTGGACTACAAACGTAAAACTGGTAAATATGGCGGCAAGCCTTCCTTAAACAACATAATTTGGAAGAAAACATGGTAACAATAATATGTTGTCGCCTATAGATTTTAAGCAACAACACAATGCAAAGCGATAATGTGCCCTACTTTATAACTTTACGGCGATAATCTATTGAATATGTCATTCTATGAGTATACTCAATCTATATGAGCTTGGCTATAAGTGCGCAAATGAAACATAGTAGAGACAAGCCAGCATATTTTGCGCTACAATATAATTATGAGCAACCCCACTTCTATAAATGTGCTTTTAGGGCAAATAATTGCATCTGATAACCCTGCCCAAGCTTTGGCTAATCTAAAGCTTATAGAAATTCCTAAGGCTTTGGAATTCATAAAGCAGGTGCAAATATTGCGCGGGCAAATTACGATAAAAACCAATGATGGAATGATTGAGCTTGCGACCGATAAGGGCGTGATAAAGGCTAAGATAATGCAAAATACACCGCTTCAAGTTGGTGATCATGTTGAGATTAAAATAAATAAAGGCAGCCCGCCGCAAATGGCTATCATTAAGCTTGCATCAAGAATAATTACAAAAGAATCGCCAACGCCAAATATAATGCAAAATATTGGTCAAAATACTGGTCAAAATACTGGGCAAATAAGCCAAGACATAAAACCCCAATTCATAAAACCATTACAAATTTTATCGGCTGAACAATTAATTGCTCAAAATACGATAAAAATTGATCTTTTAACTCCGCAAATTGTGCAAAAAATTGTAACTCCTTATATCGAAAAAATCGATGCTATTTTGAATCCTGTAACGAATTTATCAATGCCACTAAAAATAGTGATAACAGATAAAACGCCGCCTATAATTATTACAAAACAAGATATAAGCAAAACTAGCCCACAGCCAATAACGGAACTATATTTACCCCCGCAAGCCAAGCCTTTGGACATATTGCCTGCCTCAAAAGACCTAGCGCAAAAGCCAGAAAATATTGTTGCGAGCTTTAAAATGAACACTCCAATAACGGAACTACCTTTGAAAATAGTAGCAGCGCAGCTTGTCGCAAACCCCATAGCCAAACCCATAAATACAAGTATGTCACCACTGGAAATATCTGTTCCACCTGTCTTTAAGGAAGTTAGCATTGAAAAAATCACCTTGCCAATAGCGGAAGTAAGGCATGGCGATGCATTCATCAAAACTACGAATGAGAAAGCAGGAGAGACGCGCGCGGAACTTGTTGGCGCTACCCATGATAAGAACCTGCCTGTGATTAAAATAGCTATTGGCACAAATAATTCGGAGCAATATTACGCGCTTCAAACCCTTGTTAAAGATATTCCCTTAAGTGCGGAAATAGAGCTAAGCATTACTAAAAGCGAGAATATAACCCCCGCAAGCAAAACTATAAGCGCGCCTCAAGCTACGCCTTTATCTATGCCCATTATAATAAGCCAGTCATCATTTATAAGCCCTGATATTTGGACTGTTATGCAGGAAATTAGCCAAATATTAGCGCAAGCTAGCCCCGCCGCCGCTACGACTTTTGGCAATATAATGCCAAGCCCTAATGCACCCGCTCAGCTTGGCAGTGCGGCTATGTTTTTCTTATCTGCCATGCGCTCGGGAGATGTGCAAAGCTGGCTTGGTGAGAGGGCGGTAGATATATTAAAACGCGCAGGTAAGTCGGAGCTTATAACCCGCCTTAGTGGTGAGTTTTCCTCTCTATCCCGCATGAGCAGTGATGGGTCTACGGGTGAATGGCGGTCTTTAACTCTGCCGCTGGCTTGGCAAAATGAAATACATAAAATGGATATCCACTATCGCAAAGAAGATGGTGGTAGCGACGATGAAGAGCAAAAGGGAGGCTCTAAAACTCGATTTGTTATGGATTTAAACCTAAGTCAAATAGGCAAAGTCCAGCTTGATGGCTTGTTTATTGGCAAGCCTAACGGCGCGGGCAGACTTGATTTAATTTTACGAACCGAGCAAGGCTTTAGCGAGACCATGAAAATGGAAATGCGCCAAAAATATAAGGCTGCACTAGATGAAACCAGCTTTAGCGGTGAGTTAAACTTTCAAGACAAGCCAGATCAATGGGTGAATATAACGCCAGATGCCCACTCTGAATTTTTGGAAGATGTTTAGGGTTAGAACAAAATCTGTCATTTCGAATGCTTGTAAAGCGGAGAAATCTTATAAAGTTGCAAATATTTTAGATCTCTCAAGCTAACAATTTTCGAGATGACAATTTCCACCGCATAGCCGCAGAGTTTTGATGGATGAGCATACTGCTTATTCAACCATTGACACAAACATAGTTATTATCTATTAAATAAGTAATTAATTCAAAAATTAAGGTTATCATTATGCGTTTTCAGACTTTCATCATTGCAGCCTTTACCTGCACACTCTTAACAGGCTGCGCCCAAAAAGCGTCTTGGCATGCTAATGAAGTGGCAAGCTCAGAGAAACAGACATTCACTGTTGGAGAAGTACAAAGGCACATTAAAAAAGGTATGTCTGGTGCTGGAGTCGCAGAAGCTCTTGGTTCTCCAAACGTAGTTTCAACAGATGAAAATGGAAACGAAGTATGGATATACGATAAATTTTACACAGAAGGCGTTGTATCAGCCAGTAGTGGGCTAACGTTCACATTAAGCAATGTTGGCGGCGGTGCTGCCCGCACATCGCAATCAACCATAACGGTTATAATCAAATTTAATGCTGATAAAAAAGTTCGCGACTTCGCATATCATAAGTCTAGTTTCTAATAAAAAGGTTTAATGTTAATGAGACAATTATTTTCAACCTGTTTAATTTTACTTGCGTCAATTTCTTTAGTTGCTTGTGTTCAGACAATTCCGAAAGAGGCTTTGCAACTAACGAAAGAAAGTTTTAAGTTACGGCAATTGCAAACGCGTTCCTTTGATACATCAAGTGAAAAAAAATTATTAATAGCTGGCGCTGGTGTTTTACAAGACCTAGGTTACAACATTGATGAGTCTGAAACAAAGCTTGGTGTAATCGTTGGTTCTAAAAATCGTGATGCAACTGAAGCAGGGCAAGTAGCCGCAATGATATTGGTGGCGGCATTAGGTGGTGGAAACATGCCTATTGACAAGCACCAAAAAATTCGTGCCTCATTGATAACGCATCCTGCGGGTAAAAAAACAACAAAGCTTCGTGTGACATTCCAACGGATAGTTTGGAACACACAAAACCAAGTTTCAAAAACACAAAGTATTGAAGACCCACAAATCTATCAGGAATTCTTTGACAAACTGTCAAAAGCCGTTTTCCTTGAAGCAAATGAAATCTAAAAGGAACTCTATTTAATGAAAAAATATGCATTATTACCAGTTGTGTTTGCTAATATCGCTTTGACGGGGTGTCAAACCACATCCATGAATCAAGTAATGGAAACATCTGAATCTCAAGTAGCTATCAGACAAATTCAAACCAGAGCCTTTGATACAACAAGCAGCACTAAAACGCTTCGTACAATCATTGCTACATTACAAGACTTAGGTTTTGTTATTGATAAAGCAGATGATGAATTAGGAACTGTAAGTGGTACAAAATTAAATGGTTACTCTCTTCGTATGACGGTAACTGTTCGTCCGCGCGGTAAAAAGCAAACTCTTGTTCGTGCTAACGCCACGTATAATGTAACGCCCGTTGAAGACCCTCAACCATACCAGCAGTTCTTTACAGCTTTGCAAAAAGCTATGTTCTTAACTGCACACGAGGTTGATTAGGCACACATCACTCACTCATCACCTCTTCTAAAACCATCAATAGCTATTTCATCAAGGGTGTCAGATTCTTTTTTCTCTAGCTCGGCTAGCTGTTCTTCGGCGCGGCGTTCATCAATTATTTCGATCTTTTTAAGCTCGGCGAAGGCATCTCGGACATCGTCTTGAGCCATGGTTATGAGCCCCTCTATCTTTTTGCGGTCTTCATCTATTTCCTCAACTTGTGCGCGCACAGATACGGCATATGGCTCAAAAAACCCTAGCATTTCATCTGACATATTTTTGGTTTTTTCTGCTTCTATTGCCAGCTGGGTTTCCATAGCATCGCGCTTATCTTTCAAGATTCCTGCCTGCCTATAAAATTCAGCCAAAGTTTTTTGCTTTTGCTCTACCTCATGTTTACGAACGCGGATAAGTGGGGCGAGATCAGCCATTTAAACTACCCTCCTGAGCCACTATATGGGACTTGCAGGATTTCCGCCAATCTAATAAACCCTTCTTCTATTGTTGAGTGATCATCTTTATCTTGGGTAAGAAATTCCTCAATATAAGGGTAGAGCAATATGGATTGATCAACGTCAGGGTCACTGCCTTTTCTGTATGCCCCTAAGCGTATAAGCTCTGCCATATCCTCATAAGTGGTGATAACCTGCTTTGCCGCGCGCAGTATGTCGTTTTGCTCTTTAGTAATAGCAGCGGGAAGCGAGCGAGACACGGATTTCAATACATTAATAGCAGGATATCGCCCGCGATCAGCAATAGAGCGCTCCATAACTATATGTCCATCAATAAGCCCGCGCACCGCGTCTGATATAGGCTCGTTATGGTCGTCACCTTCGACTAGAACAGAAAACAGCCCTGTAATGCCGCCAGTATTAGGCGCGCCCGGCCCTGCGCGTTCCATCAATCTTGCAAGCTCAGAAAATGTAGTAGGCGGATAGCCCTTTGAGGTTGGCGGCTCGCCCGCGCTAAGCCCTATTTCACGTTGCGCCATGGCAAAACGAGTTAGCGAATCGATCAAACATAAAACCTGTTTGCCCTGATCTCGGAAATGCTCTGCCAAAGCCAATGTAGTATAAGCGGCTTGACGACGCATTAATGCAGGCTCGTCCCCTGTTGCTACTACTACAACCGAGCGCGCTAAGCCCTCTTCCCCCAAATCATCTTCAAGGAATTCCTGAACCTCACGACCGCGCTCCCCGATTAGCCCAATAATAGAAATATCAGCCGCAGTATAACGCGCCATCATTGAGAGCAACACGGATTTACCAACGCCCGAGCCTGAGAATATCCCCATTCTCTGCCCCTGACATGTGGCAAGAAAAGTATTTACAGCGCGCACTCCTAAATCAAGCTGCGCTCCTAAACGTTGCCTAGAATGTGGGGGAGGGGGCTTGCTTTTTAATAATGCTGGGATAGCGCCATGTATGAGCTTACCCTTGCCGTCAATTGGCTGCGCCATGCCATTGATAACCCGCCCTAGCCATTTTTCCGATGGATTAATAGAAGGAGCGCTTTGCTGGATAAATGCGCGGCAGCCAAGCCCCACGCCTTCTAATGTGCCAAAAGGCATGAGCAGAGCCTGTCCATCGCGAAAACCTATGACCTCGCAAGGGATATCACGCATTTTAGATGGGCGTAAATGCACCATAGAGCCAATGCTAAGCCCGCATCCAAAGCCTGTAATTTCAACCAAAAGCCCCAATATCTTGGTGACTTCCCCGTATCTTTCATAATCGGGAATACTTAAAATCGCATCTTCAACTTGTTTTGGTAATCTATCCATAGACACATTCTAAACTTATTTTTCAATAAAACCATTAAAGAATTTGTTAAGATTTTCAAAATGTGTTAATAAAGGTTAACAAGTTCACACTCTGCTTACACTTTAAAGGAATAATTTATGCGCGTTTTATTAGTAGAAGATGATAGCTCAACCGCAAAAAGCATTGAGCTTATGCTCAAATCAGAGGGTTATATAATTGATGTAACCGATCTTGGCGAAGATGGTCTTGATCTTGGCAAAATCTATGAATATGACATTATAATTCTTGATTTGATGCTACCTGATATGGATGGCTATGATGTTTTAAAGGGTTTCCGCGCGGCGAAGATTGAAACTCCTATCCTTATATTATCAGGGCTTAGCACTCTTGATGATAAGCTAAAGGGGCTTGGGTTTGGCGCAGATGATTACCTGACTAAGCCATTTGATAAGCGCGAGCTAGTCGCCCGCATCCAAGCAATTGTTAGGCGCTCTCAAGGGCATGCTCACTCTATTATTGAAACTGGAGAGATTAAAGTAAATCTTGATAGCCGCACTATCGAAGCTGCGGGAAAGCCACTTCATCTTACTGGCAAGGAATACGCAATATTAGAGCTGCTATCCTTGCGTAAAGGCTCAACTTTAACTAAGGAAATGTTCCTAAACCATCTTTATGGCGGCATGGATGAGCCTGAGGTTAAGATTATTGATGTATTTATATGTAAGCTGCGCAAGAAACTAGCAGACGCTACGGATGGCACGAACTATATTGAAACTGTCTGGGGCAGGGGGTATGTGCTGCGCGATCCTAGTGGCGGTGATAAAAAAGCTGTAAATGCTTAGTTACGCATAATGCAAATAATTAAAAACAATATTGCTAATATTTTAACTATCGCGCGGCTATTGCTTTTGCCCGTTATTATTGCGCTATTTTTTGTAGAGGCTAGCTGGGGCGGAGTTGCAGCTTGGCTTAGCCTGATAGTCTATGCCGCGGCGGCTGGTACTGATTTTTTTGATGGATATATAGCGCGCAAACTTAATCAAATCAGTGATTTTGGCACTTTCCTTGATCCCATATCAGATAAGATTTTTGTATCATCAATTATGATATTATTAGTAGCATTCGGACGTATAGAAGGTTTATGGCTAATTCTTGTAATAGTTATATTTGCGCGTGAATTTATGGTATCGGGCTTGCGCGAGTTTTTAGGCCCTAAAGGCATAAAAGTTCCAGTTAGCAAGCTTGCAAAATACAAAACCGCCACACAAATGCTTAGCCTTGGCTTTTTGATTATCGGAGAATACGCGCCCTACGCGCTTGAGCTTGGCTTAGTATTGCTTAGCCTTGCAACAATATTAACCCTTGTAACGGGGGTTTCTTATATGGTTATCGGCTTTAAACATATGAAATAGCAATCTTGGCGTGGAATTTGCATATATCCTTGAAAATAAATAAAACAAGGAGAATGATATGGAAACAAGGCGCGGCGCAAGCAAAGCATATAGCAGTGATATTGAGGTGATACCAGCATTTCTCACTACCGATCACTTAACGAGCCATAGTAACAGCCTAGAAGAAAGAAAAATGACACCAAGCCCTATAAGCATATATGATGAACACGCAAGCGATATGGTTGTTCGCGAGCGGCTGCATTATGCGCTAGAGCTAGAGCATATTGACGTATTTATGCAGCCCATTGTAACACTACCCCAAAGACATAACGCATTTTACGAATTTTTCGGCAGACTGCGCGTAAAAGCTGGGCAATATGTTACAGCGCAAGATTATATGGGGCTAGCTAGTGAAGAGCATATAGTTTCAAATTTAGATACAATATTGCTAACCGAGTGCTTGAAAATACTTAAGAAGCAACAAAGTAAAGTTGATAGATCCACATCCTATTTCATCAATATAAAGCCGTTTACCATGCGTAATAAAGTTTTTATAAAAAATTTAGTTGCTATACTATCTAAGCATAAAGCTATTGCACATAGCTTGATATTTGAGATGCACCATAATGATTTTCTTATGCTCTCGCCATCTGAAAAGAAAATATTAGAAGAGCTTAACAAAGTCGGTTGCCGCTTTTCAATAGATCATGTTACAGATATTCCCAAAGATATTGAGCAATTAAGCGCATGCAATGTGAGTTTTATAAAAATTAATGCGGAAATATTAATCTCAAAAGGAAAAACTGAAGCAGAGTTTGAGGAATTGATAAGCCAAAAACAACGCTTAAATGCTCATAATATAAATCTTATAATTGAGAAAATCGAAAGTGAATCCATGCTTGTGGAGCTTTTGGATTACGATATAAAATACGGGCAAGGATATTTATTTGGCAAGCCTGATTTTTCTGGCGTTTATACGTGACATTATAAATCTTATAGATATTATATACCCTGAATAATATAAAAGGGTATTTGAAGAATGGTTTTGAAATTTTATATATTGGCTATATCTGTAATATTTACGGCGTTTCCTACTATGGCGGAAATAGTTAGTAAACAACATGGCGTTGCTTTGCATGGTGAGCCGAAATATCCTGCTAATTTCAAACATTTAGACTATGTTAATCCTGATGCGCCCAAGGGCGGAGTCTTAAAGCAACATGTCATTGGCTCATTCGATTCGCTTAATCCATTTATCATTAAGGGTCATCCTGCGGCTGGTCTTAATTTTCTGCGCTCTGGTTTACTATATGAAAGCTTGATGCAAAATTCATCTGATGAGCCATTCTCCCTTTATGGCATAATTGCCAAAGATATAACTATTGCCCCTGATAGGTCATGGGTATCATTTAACTTGCGCGAGGAAGCAAAGTGGCATGATGGAGTGCCAATAACTGCGGCAGATGTTATATGGACATTTGATAAGCTCACCAAAGAGGGGCAGCCATTTTATAAGGCATATTGGGGCGATGTTAAGTCCGTTACTGCTCTATCTGACAAAGAAGTTAAATTCGAATTCGCGGTAAAGGGTAATTCCGAGCTTCCTTTAATTATTGCAGAAATGACTATCTTGCCAAAGCATTATTGGGAGCAAGAAGGCAGAAATTTTGGCGAGACTACGCTAACTCCGCCAATGGGGAGCGGCGCATATAAAATCGGAAAGGTCACGGCTGGTCGCTCTATTGAATATGTAAGAAACCCTGATTGGTGGGGCAAGGATTTAGCTTTTTTCAAAGGCATGAATAACTTCGATAAAATAACATATGATTATTACCGTGATGAAAATGTAGCTCATGAAGCGTTCTTATCTGGTGATTACGATATAAAGATGGAAGGCACTGCCAAAACTTGGCAAGAGGGATATAATATCTCCGAAGATAAAGCATCGCGCCTTATAAAAGGAGAGATTGAGCATAATCGCCCCGCAGGTATGCAAGCCTTTATATATAATATCCGTCGTCCTTTATTAAAGGATATAAAATTGCGCGAGGCTCTATCTTATGCTTATGATTTTGAATGGTCTAATAAGCAATTTGCCTATGGTGATTATGTTAGGACTAACAGCTTTTTTGAAAATTCCGAGCTAGCGTCAAGAGGGTTGCCATCTCCTGATGAGCTAGCTATATTAAAGCCATTAAAGGGTAAAATCCCTGATCGCGTGTTTACCAAAAGCTATAAGGCTCCGATTACAAGCAGCACAGGCGATATACGCGGTAATTTGCGCGTTGCAGTAGCTATGCTAAAGGATGCTGGTTTTACAGAGATTAACAATGATGGAATTCGCTATAAAACTTTAGAAAATGGTGAAAAGCAGCTACTTGAGCTTGAGATACTTCACTATTCACCAGTATATGAGCGTTGGGTTTTGCCATTTGTAAAAAATCTAAAACGCATTGGGGTTAAGGCTAATTTCAGGGTTGTTGATACGGCGAGCTTCCAGCGCCGCGTTGATACATTTGATTATGATATTATTATAGGAAGCTTAGGGCAATCCGCCTCTCCAGGTAATGAGCAGCGCGATTATTGGGCTTCTACCAAGGCTGATATCCAAGGCTCACGCAATTATATAGGCATTAAAGACCCTGTAATTGATGCACTAATTGAAGACCTCATACAAGCTCCATCAAGAAATGATCTTATCACAAGAACCCGCGCGCTTGATCGTATTTTGCTTTGGAACCATTATGTTATTCCGATGTGGCATTATCCTAAATGGCGCATAGCATATTGGGACAAGATAAAGCGCCCTGATAATTTATCAGGCATAAGCCCTAATATTACTCAAACATGGTGGGCAGCAAAGCAATAAAATAACAATTCATTCATATCTTTATCTGGACAAGGCATGAGTGAAGCAGCGTATTCTAATACGTAATGAGCGAAATAACGATGCTCCAGATGAATAGATGGATGAATAAATGAAACTTGCTATTGCAATTCCTGCGCGTTATGGCTCAACCAGATTTCCGGGTAAACCTCTTGCCATGATCGCGGGCAAGTCAATGTTAGAGCGCGTAAGTGAAGTAGCAAAGAAAGCCACCGAGCCTTATAATGATATCGATATATTCATAACAACCGAAGATAAGCGTATAGCAGATCACGCCAATGAAATAGGAATGGCTTGCATAAGCACCCCGCCTATCTGCCTTACTGGATCAGATCGCGTGCTATCAGCCATCAGGCAACTTGACCAATGGCCTGATTTCATCATAAACCTACAAGGTGATGCGCCATTTACCTCGCCTTTAGTTATTCAAAAAATATTTGGTCATTTCAAGGCTAATCCCAATTCACAAGTTATAACGCCAGTTCACAGGCTTAGCTGGACTGATTTAGATCGCTTGCGCAAAGCAAAAGAGAAAACTCCTTTTAGTGGTACGACTGCAATTATAAATGAGGATAAACAAGCCTTATGGTTTTCAAAAAATATTATTCCTGCCATTCGAGGCGAAAAGGAATTAAGACAAGCAAGCCCTATTTCTCCTATCTACCAGCATATTGGGCTTTATGGTTTTAGGTCTGACATACTTGAAAAATTTTGCAGCTTGAAACAAAGTAATTATGAGCATTTAGAGGGGTTAGAGCAGCTTAGAATGCTGGAAAATGATATACAAATAAGCGCGGTTGAAATTGATATAGATGAGGGCATGATACAATCTGGAATAGACAGCCCACAAGATATTAAACGCGCGGAAAAACATATTAAAAAATATGGTGAGCATATTGACTAAGCTAATAATTGCGCGCCACGGCAATACATTTAATCCTGATGATACCCCTACTCGCCTTGGAGCAAGAACTGATATCCCGCTTGTTTCAAAAGGACGCGCTCAAGCCACAGCATTAGGGCATTATTTGAAGGAACATGATTTAATGCCTGACGCAGTATATTGCTCTTCTCTTATGCGCACAAGACAAACTGCAGAAATAGCATTACAAGAAATGGGGTCACGCGAACATATCTATGCTCTTGATATATTTAATGAAATTGACTATGGCATTGATGAGAACCAAAGCGAGGATAAAGTAATTGAGCGCATTGGGTCAGAGGCTATAAAAAATTGGGATAAAAATGCAATTGTTCCAGATGGATGGAAAGCTAATCCTGATGAAATTATTCAAAACTGGATAGGTTTTTCCAAGCAAATATCCAAAACCCACGATGAAATTACTAATAATGTAATGGATATAAGCGAGGTAGTGCTTGTTGTTACCTCAAATGGAATCGCTAGATTCGCACCTCATATCACGGGTAAGTTTGAAGAATTTGCGCAGCATTACCCAATTAAACTGTCAACTGGTGCAATCGGAATATTGGAGTTTAACCAAGAGAAATGGCGGGTTATAGACTGGAATATAAAACCTACAATTAAGAACATATAAAATACCTTGATTAAAAAAACCAAAAGCGGTACTATCTCTTTAAGGCAAAAAGCCACTTGAGTAAAAAAATATAAACCGTGTTAAAACAATGGGGGTTGTTATAATGCTACCAGAGGAAATTTACGCTAGTAATGCGTCTTCAGAAAAGTTTAAATACTCGCACCCGCTTAGCCATGTGCCAGTGGATGATGGGTCAATGCGCGCGCGGCTTGCCTATGATTTAATGAATTTTATGCAGCGCTCCGATTGCCATTACTTTGTAAATCCAGATTCAATAGATGGGTATGACCCAAGCAACAGCGATGATGAAATCGACATAATGATTGTTGATGGATTTTACAAAGAAGCAAATATACTTATAGATCAAAGATTAATAGATGATCCTAATAATGAAAAACTATTATTTCAAAAAGCATTTATAAATCATTTAAAGCAGGAATATGAAAAACTTCTTGAGCGCGAAGAGCATATATTAAAAGATGATCCTAATAATATAAATGCCTTGATTAATAAGGGGTTTGCCCTGACCAACCTTAACCGCGAGGAAGAAGCTCTTTTGGTTGCGGACAAGGCTTTGCGCGTTGATCCTGATAATCTCGATATATTGAGCAGCAAAGCATATATAGCCAAATTGCTTGGGCGCGATGAACTGCGCGAAAAAACTCTGGCATCTGCTTATAATTCATATGCGAAAAAGCGCATGTCTTTGCTAGAAAATCAAGAGGCACGTCTATTAGAGGATATGAACTCTACATTTATGGGATTTGATATAAGTGAAATCACCACCCCATCCGCCTTTGAGGCATTCAACAAGCAAAGCGGCTTTTCAAAAATGGTTCATTAGTATTAAATATAATATACGACATAACCTATGTTTTAATTGATTTAGTAAATTGCTTGTTTTCCTGTTATTATATTGAATTACATACGATAATATAATAATTTAACATTATCGTAGTTACATAGAATAGCAATATTAAAATGACTGATTCAAATGATATAGAAATCCCTATAAAAGGTGATTTAAGCACAATAATGGATATATCCATTATTGTAAAAGAAAACGGTGACCCATGGATTGTGCATGATAAACCTTTTGATGAAACCCCAAACTGGGTGGAATTTGACAATGAAGACAAGTCCATAATTTTAGTAACGCAAAATGGGAACATACATAAAGTTGACCTTTCGTTGCAGCCTCTATCTTATCAGCGGTTGTTAAATGCAAAAAGAGTGTTTTTAATATTTATGAAAGATGGCAAAACACTAGAGGAAATCAAAGAACTACCCGTTATAACGCGCGATATTTAATATTACCCCATAACCATTTCTGACCTAGGTAAATCAGGTGATATTGAAAAATCTGGCTGTTGTTGAGGTTGATGTGTTTTAGAATCTTGCTGTGTGATGCTGGCAATAAAGTCAGGTGATGCGCCCAATTGATTCGCTGCTGCCGCTGCCAGATGCGTGCTACCTACTGCCTTTTCAGGATTGCCCATACCATCCATAGCACGATCCATCGAAACTTGGTCTAGAGATGATGCATCTAACGAGCTAATTTTGTTGTTTTCCGCCGCCATCCCCGCCCCTTGCTCCACAGCAATAAGCATTTCATCAGAAGCATCACTTATAGTAAATGTCTTAATTACATCACTACTAGCATCAAAGTACAGTACAGCATCAGATTTTGGAAATGCATCGGATAATTTTTCTAAAATTTGCTGAGACAATTCTGGACTGTTCATTTTTTGGATGGAAACTTGGGCTATGCTAGAAAGCTCATTATATTTTTTTAATATACTGTTTTGAATAGCAAGGGCATCTTCTGATAAAGGGTTAGATAAAATCTGTTCTTTTAAAGTTGGGTCGTTAGGATTTTCCTTAATCAAGGCAGATAGCTCCGCCAATTTTTTAACATCTGGCATAGATTCATACGCAGCAACTAAATCATCTAACTGATTTACTTTATGAAAAAACCCTTCATTTTCTAAAATTGTCCTAGTTATATTATCGCTTAAAAAACTATTGGATACAGATCCTCCATATGCAGTAAGATCGTGCTTTAAATCTCCAGACACCACCACTTGCATCTTTTTACCACTTGCAAATTCCTCAAATGTGGTGCGTCCCTCAAGGTAATTGTCAGCATCACGAGTTGCTTCTATTATGTTTCCAGTTGCAGATGATGTTATATAGGCATGACCCACGAACAAAGCTCCTCCATCGTCTTTACCATAAGAGTTGCCGGTAGTGTAATAGTAATCATGAGACTTCTTTAAACCACTATTTTCATTACCTCCGCCTAAAAAATGATTATCAGCCATCTGCAATAAGGCTCCCTTTACAGCAGACATCTGCTCACAATCAAATTCCATTTTTGATGTGCCATCTTTGATGTCTTGCGATAAATAGTTTAAGGTATTACCACGATTTGCCACTTCATGACCGCCACTAAGATTCTCTGAAGGTGATGAAGACCTATACTCTTTCAAACCAGCAATACTATGCACCTGATCCGATATAATTTCTGATACACCCTTCTCCCAGACAACTCTATCTTCATGTGACCAGCTATTCTTTTTTAACACCTCTTGCAATTCAGGTGATGCTTCGATAGCCTTAAGCATCCCTACAGTTAATTTACCATCAAAGGTCTTTGTAAATTCATCCTCTTTCCCCCAGTCGACCCCTATGCCTGATACAATGCCTATGCTTGGTATATCACCCTCATCAATAAATTTTTGCATAGTGACCATACGCGGGGCATCGCCAGTACCAAAAAGCTGGCTTAAAAAAGGGTTTTCATCAATGGTGCTATGCCCTGCCAAGCGATCCCCTGCTGCAACGAAACCGCTGATTTCACTTGTTTTTGACATAATTTCCCCAATTTATAATTCAACGAATATACCTAATATACCATAATAACAATACTAATAAAATAATAATTGCATAAAACTACATAAGCTTGCATTTTGCTGGTAGACTTAAGGCAATATCATTAATATCATGGCAAAATGATATCCTATATTTTCAAACGCCTATTACTGATGATACCTACCCTGCTTGGCATTATGCTTATCAGCTTTATCATTATTCAATTTGTACCAGGCGGGCCTGTTGAGAAAATGATAGCGCAGCTTCAAGGGCATGGAAGCTCTGCTACGGCGCGGATTAGCGGCGGGGGCAGTGATATCGGCGGCGGCTCTGCTTCGGTAAATACTGGCTCTAACTCAACCTATAAAGGCGCACAAGGGCTTGACCCTGAGTTTATTAAAGAGCTAGAAGCCATGTATGGCTTTGATAAGCCCGCTCATATCCGCTTTTTTATCATGATGAAAAACTATCTGACCTTTGATTTAGGCGAGAGCTATTACCGAGACGTTGGAGTTATTGATCTCGTGCTGGAAAAAATGCCTGTGTCAATATCGCTAGGGCTGTGGTCTACGCTTATTATCTATCTTATATCCATTCCGCTTGGCATTAAAAAGGCGGTGCGGGACGGCTCGCGCTTTGATATATGGACAAGCGCGGCGGTGTTTATCGGCTACGCTATTCCATCATTCATGTTTGCGATATTGCTTATCGTGATGTTTGCGGGCGGGCGGTATTGGGATATATTCCCGCTGCGAGGTCTTACCTCTGACGGGTGGGAGGATATGAGTATGGTCGAAGCCGCACTTGATTATGCTTGGCATATGGTGCTGCCTATTGCTGCGATGGTGGTTAGCGGCTTTGCCTCCCTTACCATGCTTAGCAAGAATTCCTTTATGGATGAGATTGGCAAGCAATATGTTTTGACCGCCCGCGCCAAAGGTCTATCAGAAAATCAGGTGCTATATGGGCATGTGTTTCGCAATGCTATGCTGATTGTAATTGCGGGCTTTCCCGCCGCATTTGTTGCAATATTCTTTACATCGTCCTTGCTGATTGAGGTTATATTCTCGCTCGATGGTATGGGGCTGCTTGGTTATGAGAGCATAATAAATCGCGATTACCCCGTGGTGCTTGGCACGCTTTATATATTCGCACTAATGAGCCTTTTCATGCATCTTATCCGCGATATCGTCTATATGTGGATTGATCCGCGCATTGATTTTGAAAGTCGGGGCGGGTAGATGAGCATATCACCAATAACAGCTCGAAGGCTTTCACAATTTCGCAGCAATAAGCGCGGCTTTTGGAGCTTATGGATATTCCTAATATTGCTAACCATTGCTTTATGCTCGAACATAATCGCAAATGATAAGCCATTGATTATTAAGTATAATGGGGAGTTTTACTTTCCCGTATTTGCAAATTACGCGGAGACCGTATTTGGCGGAGATTTCGAAACCGAAGCAGAATATCGCGATAAATTCGTGCAAGAGCTTATAGCGGAAAAAGATGGCTGGATAATTTGGACTCCAATTCCGTTTTCCTATGACACAATTAATTATGATCTAACTAAGCCAGCCCCTACTCCGCCTGATAGCGTGAACTGGCTTGGCACTGACGATCAAGGGCGAGACGTTGCCGCTCGGGTTATATATGGATTTCGTATATCGGTGCTATTTGGTCTTATATTAACCCTTGTAAGCTCGGTTATCGGCATAATGGCGGGAGCTGTGCAGGGCTATTATGGCGGGAAAACTGATTTGATAATGCAGCGCTCTATCGAGGTCTGGGCAAGCCTTCCAGTGCTTTATATCCTGATTATATTCTCGGCTATGTTTACCCCGGGATTTTGGAATTTGCTTATTATATTGCTGCTATTTTCTTGGGTTAGCCTTGTTGACGTTGTGCGAGCGGAATTCCTGCGGGCGCGGAATTTTGATTATGTACGCGCGGCTCACGCGCTTGGAATTTCTAATCCTGTGATTATGTGGAGGCATGTTTTGCCTAATGCTATGGTTGCGACGATTACCTATATGCCGTTTATTTTAACCGCTAGCATAACCTCACTAACCGCGCTGGATTTTTTGGGGCTTGGCATGCCACCGGGTAGCCCCTCATTAGGTGAGCTTCTCGCGCAAGGAAAGAATAACCTGCAAGCTCCTTGGCTTGGGATTGCAGCGTTTATGTCTCTTGCGGTAATGCTTAGCTTGCTTACTTTTATCGGCGAAGCGGTGCGTGATGCGTTCGATCCTAGAAAAACCGCACTTTAATTATTGAAAAATCAATTGCTTGTAACACGGTTTTACGGCATTTTATCTGTTAAACAAATAAAGAAAAAGATTATGACTAAAATACAAATAGATAAAATAAGTTCCATTACAAAAAATTTGGAATTGAAACATAATGAAAATATAATTGATGACCCGAATGCAAGCCTTTCTTGTGAGATGGGCAGTGTTTTTGCCGTGGAAATTTTGGAAGACAAATCAATATATAATGAGCTGGAGCTTCCATCTGGGCGCATGTCCAAGCTTAAAAAAGGTGATATTATTGCCGTGGCGCTTGGTCAACGTCGCGCGCTTAAAGGCTTTGTTGGTGACTTGCCAACATCATTAAAGGCAGGTGATATTATTCACTTGCTCAATTTTGGCGGAGTAGCAGGAATTTGCACAAGCTCTAACACTCGTGAAGTGGGCGAGCCTATGCGCATTCGCGTGCTTGGCGGAATTACTCGCAAAGGCAAGCAGCTTAATATTAACCAAAAAATGCTCTATAAGCCTAAAGATAAAATGACAAGCAATGTGCCACTGATTATTGTTACAGGCACTAGTATGGATAGCGGTAAGACCACGGTTGCGACGGAAATTATAAAGACTCTAACTCGCATGGGAATGAAGCTTGCTGGCACTAAACTAACGGGCGTTGGGGCGCAGCGCGATATTTATAAAATGCAAGATTACGGGGTATATGAGGCGGTGTCCTTTGTTGATGCGGGCATTACCTCTACAGCTATGATTGATGATGCTAGCATTATTGACATGACAAGAGGTGCTCTCGATCATTTAAGCAAGGGCAAACCTGATGCCATTATCATAGAATTTGGTGATGGGCTTATGGGGCGTTACGGCGTTAATGCCGTGCTGCAAACCCCTGAGATACAAAAGAATGTACGCCTTCATATTGGTTGCGCGGGTGATCCTATCGGCGCGATTGGACTGGCGCGGGGTTGCGAAGCTATTGGCGTTCCAATAGATGTGATTAGCGGGCCTGTTACCGATAATGAAGTTGGACAAAGCATTGTAAAGGGAGAGCTTGACGTTATAGTATATAATGCCTTTAACCCTACGAATGAATGGATGGATTTGGTGATATCAAGATGGCTACACGAATATCAATTATCGGCATAACTGGCTATACAGGGCTAGAGCTGCTACGGATTTTAAATGCGCATCCAAAAGCGGATATAGTGCATGTTACCTCGCGCGCTCATGAAAATACGCCTATTGGCGAGGTGTATCCGCATCTATCCCATATGGATTTGGTGATTAGCAATCCACCGCTTGATATAATTGCAAAAAATAGCGATATTGTGTTTTTATGCTTGCCCCATAAAACCGCGCAAGACACAGTAGCAGCTCTGCATGGCAAGGTAAAAATCATTGATCTATCGGCTGATTTTAGGCTTGATGACGTAGCAACATATGAGAAGCATTATAATGTCCCGCATATATACCCTGAGCTGCTAAAAAGCTCGGTCTACGGGCTTCCTGAAATTATAGGGGCGCATAAAATCGCCAATGCCAAGATAGTCGCAAATCCAGGTTGTTTTGCCCTGCTATCACAAATGATGCTATATCCATTTGCGGGAGCAATTAAACATGCAAATATTATGGCGGTGACAGGATCTAGCGGCTCGGGTAAATCTGCAACAGATGGCACGCACCACCCTATTCGCTCGCATAATATTAAGAGCTATAACATAAATAAGCACCGCCATATTCCCGAGATTTGCAGAACAGCACAAATCACGGAAGAGCAGCTTAATTTTGTGCCAACATCGGGCTGTTTCACGCGCGGAATATTTGCCACGGCGTTTATTGAGACAAATTCGCCTATAAAAATTAGCAATCCATATGATGATGCGCCGTTTGTGCGGGTAATGGATAATGTCGCTCTGGCTAATATTATTGGCTCTAACTTTTGTGATTTAAGCTTTACCCAAGTTAGTGACACTGGCTATATCGTGCAGGGCGCAATTGATAACCTTGTAAAAGGCGCGGGCGGCGCGGCTGTGCAGAATATGAATTTAATGTGCGGATATGATGAAACGCTAGGGCTTATTAACTTAAGTCCTATGTATCCTTGAGAAAGACAATAAAATGAGCAAAAATAATAAGCTACCAGATTTTTTTATCAATGCATTCTACGAGAGCAAGTTCCGTGACAATTTATTCATTGTAAAAGCTAGCGGCAGCGTGATTGAAGATGAGAAGGCTCGTAATAACTTAATAGCAAATATACGTGAGCTAACCCATCATGGGATTAGAGTTATATTGATTTATGGCGGCGGTCATGCCATTGATCTTGCGCTGGAAAAGCGCAGCATAGACATTAAAAAGCATGATGGTAGGCGCATAACTGATATTGACACTATTCAAGTTATACGCGAAGTTATTGGCGGCGATTTATCGCTAAGCATATGCGAGGCGATGCAGCGTAATAATCTTGAGGGGCTATCATTTAACGCCATTCCATATGATTGGATGAGCGTATCTGCCCGCCCAAAACAGCCGATAGATTTTGGCTATGTCGGTGATATAGATGATATATATACCCGCCCTATTCTACGCCAGCTAAAAGTTAGCGGTTTTATTGCCTGCCCTTGCCTTGCAATTAATAATGGTGGTGATTTGTGTAACATCAATGCCGATACTATAGCCACAAGGCTTGCCGCGGGGCTATCTGCGGATAAACTCATATTTATGAGCAATGTTGACGGAGTTCAAGTTAATGGCGATATCGCGATGCTTATTACCGATGCTCAAATACAAGGCTATATTGATGATGGCACAGTAACAGACGGCATGAGCGTTAAGATGGAAAACTGCCTTGAAGCTCTTAATGCTGGAGTAAAGCGTATTCATCTTATTAATGGCTTGCGCGAAAACGCTTTGCAAAAGGAAATATTTGAATCGGTTGGACCAGGAACTATGCTCCTTCGTGAGGCAGAGCAAGATAACTATATGAATGAAGTCCAAGTACAAAAAGCTATCGGAGGAAAGTAGAACATGACAAATGCAACTGATATTATAAAACAAAGCGAAGAGGTTTTGGTTAAAACTTATAACTCGCAACCCGTGGTTATGGATCATGGAAAAGGCAGCTATGCCTATGATAGCGATGGCAAGGAATATCTGGATTTTGCTGCGGGAATTGCAGTGGCAGCGCTTGGTCATGCTAATCCGAAAATGCTGGAGACTATCAACAAGCAAGCGGCTCGCCTTATGACTTGTCAGGCATCTTATGCAACGGCGGAAAAGCTAGAAGCAGCGCAATTATTAGTCGATAATAGCTGTTTTGATCTTGTTTACTTCTCTAATAGCGGGACTGAAAGCGTAGAGGCGGCGCTTAAATGCGCACGTAAATGGGCATATGATAATAAGAGCAAGAGCGCAAACGAGATAATAACTTTTAAAAATGCGTTTCACGGGCGCACTTATGGCTCTGCTAGCATTACAGAAAAACGTAGAACCCAGCCATTTTTCGAGCCATATCTTGATGGCGTGCAGTTTGCAGAATTTAATGATAGCGCATCTGTTAGATCATTAATCAATGAAAACACTGCGGCAATTATTGTTGAGCCTGTGCAGGGCGAGGGCGGATTAACGCCAGCTAACTCTTTCTTTTTAGCTGATCTTCGGCGCATGTGTGATGAGCATAATATATGCCTGATATTTGATGAAATCCAAGCAGGTATGGGAAGAGTCGGGACATTTTTTGCTTATCAAGCATTTGGTTTAGATGGCGTTATCGTTGAACCTGACATAGCCTGTATTGCCAAAGGCATGGGCGGAGGCTTTCCTGTTGGCGCTATGGTTGCCAAAAAATCTTATGGCGATGCAATTACCGTTGGGACTCACGGCACTACATATGGTGGAAACCCGCTAGCTTGCGCGGTGGCGGCAACTGTTATGAGCGAGATTTTATCCAATGGATTTTTAGATCATGTAAATAAAGTATCTAACTATCTTTTTGAAGGTTTACAAAAAATTCAGGGAGCATCTGGTAAAATTAAAGATATTCGCGGAAAAGGTCTGATGATTGGCGTTGATACAGAATTTGATATTAAAGAGCTGCTGAAAGCTCTTCAAGCTAACGGGCTTATGGCTACCCAAGCGGGCAAAGCCACGCTCCGCCTTACCCCGCCGCTTAATGTATCTATGGAAGAAGCGCAGCAGGCTTTGATAATCATCAATAAAACAATAAGCGAGATGAGCTAAATAATGACTGGTGATATAAGGCATTTTATTAATCTTCCCGATATTGGCGCGGATACTCTTAAGGGCATTATCAAGCACGCTCACGCCCTTAAAGCAGAGAAATTTCAGCCGCCGCAAATTATGGAGGGGCTATCTCTTGCCATGGTATTTGACAAGTTATCAACGCGAACGCGCGTTTCATTTGATGTTGCTATGAAGCAGCTTGGCGGACATACAATTGTCATGTCAAAAGGAGAGATGCAGTTTGGCGGAGCGGAAAGCATTGAAAGCACGGCAAAGGTTTTGTCTCGCTATGTTGATTGCATTATGGTTCGGATGAGTGATGATGACAAGCTTTTGGAGCTTGCTAAATATTCAGATGTGCCAGTAATTAACGGCATGACCGATAAATCTCACCCTTGCCAGATTATGGCGGACATCATGACTATTGAAGAAAAGCTAGGGAGCGCTCAAGGTAAGAAAATTGCATGGTTTGGGGATTATAATAATGTTTGCCAGTCATATATTGATGCTTCTGCTATCTTTGATTTTGATTTCATCATGGCTCTGCCCGAGGATTTAAATGATAATGTTCCATCGGGCGTTAGTTTTACTAATGATGCAAAAATCGCGGCAAAAAATGCTGATGTGCTTGTTACTGATACTTGGGTATCATTGGGGCAAGAGGGCAAGGATATTCAGAAATTTCTGCCGTATCAGGTAAATTCAGAGCTAATGACGCTTGCAAATGATGGGGCGATATTCATGCATTGCTTGCCTATCCATGAATGGGAAGAGGTGAGCGAGGCAGTGGCAAAGTCACCTGCTAGCGTGATTTATGATGAGGCAGAAAACCGCTTGCACGCCCAAAAAGCTATCCTTGCTTGGTGCTTAGACGGCGCGGGCGTGAAATTGCGGTGATTATTAACCATAGTCTAAATTTCTTGGATCGGCTGCAGGAGCTTTGGTTTTTTCAAAGCCACCCAAAACCTCTTTGGCATATTTAAGGTCAGCCAGCTCGTTTTTTCTAAGCTCCATAGTAAGCTTATTTGCAGTATAATTAAATTGTAATATTTCAGGCTCTGGAAAAGGTCTTATAGTAGCTTCACTTTTACGAACAAATTCCTCTAAGTCTTTTTTGGAATATAAAGCATAATCTGCCGTTGAACTTTCAATAGTTTCCTGTAACTTTCCTGTTTTATATTCAAGATAACCTATTTTAGCTTTTGGAGTAGGATCAACAACTTCTGGTATTAAACTGCCTTTAACATCACTCCAAATATTTTTTATTTTATTAAACATCACTCTACCATTTTTCAATTTGTTATTTTTGCATAATACATATCAGCCAATAGAATGTCAAAAAAAACTTTCATTTGGGCGGGTTTTAACCTAAAACAAGGGCAAACATATATTAAGGAGCGTATATAATGTCTAAAGGTAAAATCATACTGGCATATTCAGGTGGGCTGGATACTTCGATAATACTTAAATGGTTTATCGAGGAAGGCTATGAGGTTATCGCTTATATCGCTGATGTTGGGCAAGATGATGATTATGAGCTAGCGCGCGAAAAAGCCCTTAAGCTTGGCGCTGCAAAAGTTTATGTTGAAGATTTAAAGCTTGAATTTGTGCGTGATTATATATTTACAGCTGTTAAATCTCAGGCAATATATGAGGGGCGTTATTTACTTGGCACATCCGTGGCTCGCCCGATTATTTCTAAACGTCAAATTGAGATAGCTAAAACTGAAAACGCGCAATTTGTGTCACATGGCGCGACGGGCAAGGGCAATGACCAAGTGCGTTTTGAGCTTGCTTACTACGCGCTTAATCCTGATATAAAAGTGCTTGCCCCTTGGAAGATGGAGGAGTTTTTAACTCGCTTTGAAGGGCGGGCTGATATGCTTAATTACGCCGAGCAGCATGGCATTCCTGTATCTGCTACACGTAAAAAGCCATATTCCGAAGATGATAATATGCTCCATATTTCTCATGAGGCGGGCGTTTTAGAAGACCCCAACCATGCCGCTGATGAAGATGTATATTCGCGCACTAACTCCACTGAAAATGCTCCTGATACCGCCGACATCATCACTATTGATTTTAAAGCTGGTATTCCTGTTAAGGTCACTAATGGCGATAAAAGCGTCACTGGCGCGGTAGAGTTGTTCCAATATCTTAATGAGCTTGGCACTCTTCACGGAATTGGTCGCCTTGATATGGTGGAAAATCGCTTTGTTGGCATTAAATCACGCGGAGTATATGAAACCCCCGCTGGTGAAATATTATATAAAGCTCACCGCGATTTAGAGGGGCTTACAATGGATCGTGAAGTTATGAAGCTGCGCGATTATATGTCCTTGAAAGTGGCGGAGCTTATCTATAACGGATTTTGGTTTTCCCCTGAATTTGACCTGCTAATGACATTTATGGATAAAGCTCAAGAACATAATACGGGCAGTGTTCAAGTGAAATTAATTAAGGGCGTGGCGTATCCTATCGCGCGCAAAAGCCCGAACGCTCTTTATGACCCCGAACAATCTTCTATGGATGTGGAAGGCGATTATGATCAAAAAGATGCGGACGGATTTATCAAAATCAATGCCGTTCGCTTGAAGAATAATAGTAAGTTACGTGGGGGAAAATAAATTTTGTGCAACGCACATTTTTTTTCTCGCAATATTTTCTAAACTCCTCTATATCGAGCCTAATAATAAAACTTAACCTTTAATTACAAAGAAAACGGAGTTTATATTAAAATGGATATACATGCTATTTATGCATTAATTGGATTTATGCTGGCGGCTTATGCCGTCATTGGAAATGATGCAGTTCAAACACTCGGCACTTTTATTGCCTCTAACTCAAAAGTTGTTAAATGGTACTGGATGTGGCTTGCGGCCTCACTTGTATTAGTAGCAACACTGAGTTACGGCTGGTTTATTAATGACGGAGACATTGCTTTTGGGCGATTAGAAAAAATACCACCCATTCAAATACAGTGGTATCACGCCGCTGCGCCACTTATATTAGTGCTATTAACGCGAATCGGCATACCTGTTTCAACAACATTTTTAGTGCTTTCAGTATTTGCAAGTACAGTTGTGCTTGAAAAAGTGTTGATTAAAAGTGTTATTGGTTATGGTCTAGCGGCAATAATAGCCTACAGCTTGTGGATAGTTATTTCTCGTTTTATGAATGAAAAATACAATATGGTTAAGAAAAAAAACCGTATAAAATGGCGCATTTTGCAATGGCTGGCTACGGGCTTTCTTTGGTACACTTGGTTAAGCCATGACATGGCAAATATAGCGGTATTCCTGCCAAGAGAAGTACCACTATGGATGTTAGCAGGAGTTCTTACGACTTTATGTGCTGGACTTGGGATAATCTTCTGGAGCAATGGCGGTAAAATTCAAAAAATCGTTTTGGAAAAGTCAGGCACGCGTTTTATTAGATCAGCCACTATAATTGACTGTGTCTTTGCATTGATACTTATATACTTTAAGCAAATGAACTCTATTCCTATGTCTACAACATGGGTGTTTGTTGGATTGCTTACGGGGCGTGAGCTTGCGATTGCAACAACATACCGCGCAACATATAAGGCTGGCTATGTTTTCCCATTAATCGGGAAAGATTTCCTTAAAATGATGATTGGACTTGGCGTTTCAGTTGCCTTGGTATTGTCCATTCACTATATTTTTGAACCTAGTTAATAAAAAATTATAGAACTAATTACATATTCGGCAACCCATGAAAATATAGGGTTGCCGCTTTTTCAACTTCTTATGTTTGACCTTATGAATTTGCATGTGATATCCTGAAAATATCTAGCACAGAATTAGCATATAATAGCTCACTGTGTAAAGGAAAGGAGAGAGGGGCGAAACATGGAAAACCTGCATAAATATAGAGACATTATCATGGAAATAACTTTAAATGGCAGCGTAACCCACGCTAGTGAGAATGTAACTATAAATGAATTACTGTTATCCAGTGATTATAAGGATAAAATGGTGGCGGTTGCCATTAATGGTGAGTTTATTCCAAAATCAGACCATAAAACACATATAATAAATGACAAAGACGAGATAGAAATTGTCGCACCAATGCAAGGCGGATAAAATGGCAGATATATTAAATATTGGTGATGAGCAGCTATCCTCGCGCTTATTTTTAGGCACAGCCGCCTATCCATCGCTAGAAATATTGCGCGGATCCATTGAGGTTTCAAAGCCTAGCCTAATCACCGTATCTCTGCGCCGTGAAAGTGCGTCTGGCACTGGTCAAGATTTTTGGAACATAATCAAAGAATTTAATATTCCTGTCTTGCCCAATACGGCTGGGTGTTATAGCGCAAAAGAAGCTGTCACAACGGCGGAGATGGCTCGTGAGATATTTAATACGAACCGTATTAAATTGGAAGTAATAGGGGATGATTATACGCTACAGCCCGACCCGTATGAACTGTTAATCGCTACTGAAAAGCTTATAGCAAAAGGCTTTGAAGTCTATCCTTATATGAGCGATGATTTAGTGCTTGCACAAAGGTTAGTCGATTTAGGGTGTAATATATTAATGCCTTGGGGCGCGCCTATTGGCTCTGGTCGTGGATTAAATAATGTCTATGCTCTAAAACAACTTCGCGCCCGCTTCCCCGATAAAATACTGGTGGTCGATGCAGGTCTAGGAGCGCCCTCCCACGCCGCCCGCGCTATGGAGCTTGGCTATGACGCTTGTTTACTCAATACCGCCGTTGCTAAAGCGGGTGATCCTGCGTTAATGGCAAAGGGTTTTGCGGGGGCGATAAAGGCAGGTAGGGATGCTTATTTAGCTGGGATCATAGATAAGCAGGAACATGCCACGCCATCAACCCCTTTGCTCGATAAACCATTTTGGCATCAAAAAACACCATTAACGGCTAACCGCTCTACTGTAAAAAAATTGGACAGGATAATTGCCACTCAGATGGTCAAATAAATGAATGTGTCACGCAAACATGATATATTGCTGCAATCCCCTATAATATTTTATTTTTAATCTAAATTACTGTAGATTTAATTAAAAGGCTAGCGAAGACCATGTATATTTGCTAGCTTTTCTTTATGAATCAAAATACAGTTTTACATACCGTTGCGAATGCAAAAACATCTGATAATAATGCCGATAATCCCCATTATCGGGAGCTACCCCATAATATGGAGGCAGAGCAAGGCTTGCTTGGCGCGCTGCTTGTTGATAACAGGGCTTATGAGAAAATCGGCGATTTACTGCGCCCCGAACATTTCTTTGTGCCTGTTCATATGCGCATATTCGAAGCTATTAGCCAGTTTATTGATCGCGGGCAAACCGCATCCCCCGTTACTTTAAAAAGCTATTTCGAAAAAGATGTGGATCTTGTGGAGCTTGGTGGCGGCGCTTACCTTGCTGAGCTTGCAGCAAGCATTATAAGCGTGATAAATGCGCGTGATTATGCCCAGACTATATATGAATCATTCATGCGCCGTGAGCTTGTCGGTCTTGGCGAGGACATTGTAAATGAAGCGCATGAGCATAAGCTTGAAAGCGCGGCAATGGATACGGTTGAAATGGCGGAGTCCAAGCTATTTTCGCTAGCGGAAAGCGGTGAGGTTAAGGGCGGGTTTACCTCGCTGCGTGATTCGGTTTTGGTGTCTATTGAAATTGCAGAAAGAGCATTTAAAACTCAAGGTCATGTCACAGGCGTAACTACGGGCTTGCGCGATATGGATAAGCAGCTTGGCGGGCTTCATCCTTCTGATCTTTTGATTTTAGCGGGCAGACCATCAATGGGTAAAACCGCTTTGGCTACTAATATCGCATTTAATACTGCTAAAGCTTATGCTCAAAGCGGCGGCAAAGAGGGCGCGCGCGTTGGGTTTTTCTCACTCGAAATGTCCGCGGATCAGCTTGCAACGCGCATATTATCAGATTGCGCGAATATATCGGGTCACTCGATTAAACAGGGCGACATACGCCAAGATGATTTCCAAAAATTCGTTAAAGCTAGCCAAGAGCTTAGCCAAGTTCCGCTTCATATTGATGATACCCCTGCCCTTACTATTGGCGCAGTGCGTACGCGCGCAAGACGTTTAAAACGCCAACATGGCTTGGATTTCTTAATTATTGATTATTTGCAATTATTGCGCGGCACAGGCTCTCGCCAAAGTGAGGCAAACCGCGTTCAAGAAGTATCGGAAATTACGCGCGGGCTTAAAGCCATCGCAAAAGAGCTTAATATCCCCGTTCTTGCGCTATCCCAGCTCTCAAGAGCGGTGGAGCAGCGCGAGGATAAACGCCCAATGCTCTCTGATTTGCGCGAATCTGGCTCTATTGAGCAAGATGCGGACGTTGTTATGTTTGTCTATCGTGAGGAATATTACTTAAGCCGCACTGAGCCAGATGTAGGAACAGAAAAACATATGCAGTGGCAGGAAAAATGCGAACGCGCCCTTAATGTTGGTGAGTGCATAATTGCTAAAGCCCGCCATGGTCCTATCGGCTCTATCCGAATGCATTTCGATGGGCATGTCACAAGATTTAGTGATCTTGATGAAATCCATGATGCAGGCAATGGCTATTAGGCGCTGACCCTAAATTTATTGCTTGTATTGGCAGTACCTACTTCTTGTGAGATTTTGTTTCCCTTGGAAAATCACTATAAGAGATTACATGCTGATAAATAGATTAATTTTTAGCTTTAACATCAAAGCAAAGCTGCAAGCTTCATAGCATGTCCCATGGAGCCTTGAATTTTGAGTTTACCCATCATAAATGCCATGGTTGCATCTTGTGTGCCGTCAGCTATTTTTTCGAATAGCTCAAGTGAGCAAGAAAATGTAGTGTCCGCTCTTTCATCTTTGTTGCTCATAATGGCAGGGTTTTGCGTACCATCTATGAAAATGAGCCCCTTATCACCAAAATCAAATTTGATTTTTGCGCCTAGCTGAGGGGCGTAAGATAATTTATCGCTAATAGTTTTTTCAATATCTTCAAGTGCCATGTATAAACTATACACAAGCCATCCACAGAAAACAAGTTTTCCACAGAAAATAAGCATTAAAATTTATTTTTCCTTTTAGTTGCTTTTAACAAGGTGTAAATATTAAGGCGTGATATTTAAATCATTCCTTCCTGGCAATTTCCTGCTGAATTTTATATATTTTAGGTTATTAAAATGACAAAAAAACTGCTAGCAACATCGCTATTCACTGCTTGCCTTGTAAGCACAACTTTAAGCTCTGGTCTTGCAAGTGACGGTGAAACTTATTTCTACCCAAAATATAAATGGGTTATAGAAGAGGTCGGTGGCGGCGCTGGTGGTGGGCTAAAAACTTGCGCTTTAGTCAATAAGTTAAATAATGGCTATATCGTTCAAATATCGGGTAATTCAGGTGGGTTTGTAAATTTTAATATAGATTTCCGTCAAAATAGTTTTGAGCAAGATCGTGATTATAAGGTTAAATACAGCATTCCAGGGGTGTTCGAAAATGTCATTCCAACAAAGGCATTTAAAGAAAACCTGCTAGTTAGTGACTTGCGTAATGAAGTTGGTTTTTCAGGGTATCTAAGTAGCGCAAGTGTTTTAGATGTGGAAATCGGAAGCACTGAATTTCGTATGTATTTAACTGGTCTTAGCGCAGCTATGGGCGGGTATAAAGATTGCGTAAACCCTCATAAAGTTTTAGAGCTGGAAAACCCCCATATAGACCTTTTTGCGAATGCAAATAATGGAGTGCCAGAGCAAGTAAGTGTAGCGGATTTAGATGATGTGCAATTGGAAAATGTTGATATTGCGCCACCACCACCTAAGGTTGATATGCCTAGCGAAGATATAGAGCAAGAATCCATTACCTCTGTTGGTGGTGATATGCCACAAGATATAGCGCCAACAACAGATTATAAGTTACGCCCACCAGCATCTATTAAACCACGTTATACAGAGCATTTAGCGCAACAATTAAAAGAAGAAAGCAATAATTATAAGCCTGAAATAATAACGGGCAAAACAAAGGAAATCACAAAGGAAATAGATAGTGGTGTGAAACCTGAAATATCTATTTTAAGTGTAAATGAAAAAATAAATTCAAATCCAAACCCATTAAGCAATAGTAGTGTCGGCATTCTCTATGAAGAAAAGTTAACATTAGAGGATATTACATGGGAAGAAACAAACTCTATTAATACTATGCAGCAAATAGAAAATGTTGCGTCAGAATCTTTTGAGGTTGCAAGTGCAGAGCCTATTAATGATATGGCAGAAATGCTGGCTAATATTGAGCCGATAGCAGGAACAAGCGATAGTGATTTTGTTTCCACACGTGACAAAGTATCTGATTTAGAAGCCCAAATCGAAGTGCTGCTTAACAAGAACAATATGCTTGATGAAGAGTTAAAGTCTATATTGCTAGATGCAGAAGATGAAAGAATGTCTGTATCATCTGATAATTGGGACTTAGAGCGCGCTACAATGAAGTTTAATGAAGCAGAGCGCCAAATTATGCGTTTGGGACGCAAGCTGCAAACACATAAAGTACAATGCGAATATGATAAGACAGAGCTTGAGAATATGCTTTTTGACCCAAAATTAACAAATAAAAATCAGTTAGCTAACCTTACTTTGCTTGAGGAGGAAATTGATAGCGTAAAATCAGATTTGTATAGGCAGCAGCGCCAGTATGAAGAGCGCATAAGATTGCTTGAAAAACAATTGGAAACCCAATAGAATTTAAGTCAAGAGTAGTGAAAATTATATTAAGATTTCAAGTCTTTTCTTGATATTATCAAAAGCACTGAGTTCTTCTAATGGCCCTAATGCAGATAGAGTGGGGGTTGTCTGTTTTGAGAATATATGCGCAGCCATATTCCCTAAAGATTCTATGCTAACCTCATTAATTTGACTTATAATCTTATTGATGTCACGAACCTCACCATACATTAACATGGATTTAGCATTTCTGTCTGCCCTGCTCATCATTGATTCGCGCGCCATTAAGGTATAGGATATGATTTGCGCTTTGGCGCGTGCTAGCTCTTCTTTGCTAATGGTTGATCCAATTTTATTAATTTCATCACAAATCACGGGAATAAGCTCTGGCAGTTTATCAGAACCAGTTCCCGCATAAATCATAAATTGCCCGCAATCGCTATGTGCGCTGTGGAAGCTGTAGATCGAATAGACCAAACCTCGTTTTTCGCGCACTTCTTGGAATAAGCGCGAGGACATTCCTCCGCCCATTAAAGTAGCCAATATTTGCGCATCATAGTAATTATCAGCGCGGCGCGATACCCCCCTAAACCCAAGCACTATATGGCTTTGCTCAAGTTCGCGTGATTGCCTGTATTCTCCACCTGTGTAATTAGATGGTGGGTTATTATCGCCATTGCTTTTAGATAAAATGTTGAATTTATCCTCAACATCTTTGATGAAATCGTCATGATTAAGGTTGCCACTAGCGCAAATAACCATGCGATCAAAAGTATAATTATCAGCAACAAACCCCATTAAAGTGTCACGGCTCATATCACTTATAATCTGATTAGTGCCAAGTATAGGAGCGCCAAAGGCTTGGTTTGGATATGCTGCTTCATAATAATTATCAAATATTATATCATCAGGCGTATCATAGCACATGCCGATTTCTTGCAATATGACCGCGCGTTCACGCTTAATCTCATCTTCGGGCATGGTTGAGTGCTGCACTATATCGGACAAAACATCTAATGCTAGTGGCAGGTCATCTTTTAGCAAGTGAATGTGATAACTCGTTATCTCACGGCTAGTATAAGCATTTATATGCCCGCCGACATTCTCTATCGCTTCTGCAATATCTTGAGCGCTGCGCCTTTTTGTACCCTTAAACAGCATATGCTCAACCATATGCGCCGCTCCATTATGGGGTAACTCTTCATTGCGCGTGCCTGCGCCTACCCACACGCCAACGGCAACGCTTTCAACGGATGGCACATGATCTGTTACAATTCGCAAACCATTGGATAATGTTGTGATTTTAAGTGATGTCATTACACAGCCCGACTATTTTTTTGAACAAAATCCTGCACTATGTTAAGATCATTGGGCTGCTCACTCATAAATTCTTCGCGGGTCATAAGATCTGATAAATGCTCTGGCAGATCAGGGCGAATTCCTATGGCTTTTTCAACAGCGTCAGGGAATTTCGACGGGTGAGCAGTAGCAAGCAGCACTACTGCGCCTGATGTTTTGCAAGCCACATCTTTTGCCCCTGCCATGCCAACGGCAGTATGCGGATCAAGGATATATCTCGTCTCATCGTAACATTCTTTGATTAGCCCTAAGGTTTGCTTATCATCGGCGCGGCTAGTGGTAAACTCGCTATTAGCTTTTTCCAAAAGATCAGCGCTTAGCTTTATGCTGCCGCTTTTTCTGAACTCACTCATAGCGTTAGCTAATTTCTCGCTATCCCGCCCTAGTAAATCGAATAAATAACGCTCGAAATTACTGGAAATCTGGATATCCATAGACGGACTTATCGTAGCATATGCCGCGCCCACCTTCATTTCTCCGCTTTCAAAAAAGCGCGTTAAGATATCATTTTTATTCGTAGATATGCCAAGATACTTAATCGGCAAGCCCATTTTGCGCGCACAATATGCGGCAAATACATTGCCAAAATTCCCCGTTGGCACAATGAATGAGACTTCCTTATCTGGCGCGCCCAGTTTAATAGCCGTGGCAAAATAATAGACAATTTGCGCCATAATCCGCGCCCAATTTATAGAATTTACGGCCGATAGATTAGCATTTTGCCTGAAATCTTTATCGTTAAACATAGACTTGACCATGTTTTGACAATCATCAAAACTGCCATCAATAGCGATATTATGGACATTTGGCGCATTAACGCTCGTCATTTGCTTGCGCTGAACATCCGATACTCTGCCCTTTGGGTGGAGGATAAATATATCGATATTATCGCAAGATTTGCAGCCCTCAATCGCCGCAGAGCCAGTGTCACCGCTAGTTGCGCCAACAATAGTCACTCTCTCGCTGCGCTTTTTTAGCACATGATCGAATAACCGCCCGAGGAGCTGCAAAGCTACATCTTTAAATGCAATCGTAGGCCCGTGAAATTGCTCCATAATATAGATATTATCTTTTAAATGGTGGAGCGGGGTTATATCGCCATGGCGAAAGCTCGCATATGTTTCATTGATAATTTTTTTGAAATCTACGCGCGAGATCGAGCCTTCCACAAACGGATACATAACAATTTCCGCTATATCTTGATAGCTCTTGCCCTTTAAATTTGCCAAATTAATTTGAGGAAAATTCTCAGGAACATATAGACCGCCATCAGGAGCTAACCCTGTTAATAGAACTTGTTCGAAAGTTTGTGGAGTTCCCCCACCGCGTGTTGAAATGTATTTTATCATGGAAGCATCATAGGAATTGAGCTAACATAAGGCAATACTATAAAAAATATTTATAGATACTGTTAGATAATTATTCTTTTTGATTTTGGCAGCCATGCTTTAACTGCCCCACTCTCAAGTAATATTGCGCTTGGCGTTTGCGCTATTATAATCCCGCTATGTGTTTTTTTTATAACTCATAACCTCACCTTATTTTTATTTTAAAATGTGTATTTATGCGCATTATACTTGCATAAGGATTGAGGAAAGCGTTGCTGTTTTGCTGGTTGATGTCAAAGATGCGAATAAGGTTGTGCGCGTAAATATAACCGTGGCTCAAAGTGATTTGGAGGCAATTGATCTCGCCGCCGCTGCTGCAGGCATGAAGAGATCCGCCTTCCTTGTTCAAGCGGGGCTGGGGCATAGCGTTTAGCATCAAATATTCTGCTCCCCCTATTATGCGGTCAAAATCAGTTATATGCCCCAAATTTTAAGATTAACTTTAATGAGCGGCTGCAACCCATTGAAATCATTGGTGGGTGATGACGGGATCGAACCCCATTCGCTCCTGCGAATGCTTTTTAATAATGGCGGTGGGCTACTAACAGACAAGCCGCCATATCTTGCAGATATCCAATTTAAGGAAAATGGTGGGTGATGACGGGATCGAACCGCCGACCCTCTCGGTGTAAACGAGATGCTCTCCCAGCTGAGCTAATCACCCTGACCAATTGAATGGATATATCTAATGTTTATTGATACAAAAAGCAAGCATATATTTGATATATTTCCAAAAAAATATTCGACCACATAAGACAGCGCGGTCGAACAAAATATTTATAACCAATATGGCGAAAATTACTTCTTTTTACCGTTTACAGCTTCTTTAAGCTCTTTACCAGCTTTGAATTTAGGCTGCTTAGATGCTGGGATTTGAATCGGCTCACCAGTGCGTGGGTTACGACCAGTTGTTGCTGCGCGGTCTGATACTGAGAATGTACCAAAACCAACAAGGCGAACATCTTCACCGCCCTTTAGGCTGCCTTTGATGGCTTCGATTACAGCGTCAACAGCAGATGCTGCTTTTTGCTTAGAGATGTCAGATGTCTCAGCTACTTTTGATACTAGGTCTTGTTTATTCATTGTGAACTCCCTTTAGTGTTTGTTTTAAGTAAAAAAACCATTTCAAAATAATTTTCAAAATAGCCATTTAAACATTAGAATCAGCAAGAGACAAAGCTACTGCGCGATTCCAATTATTTAAGGTGATTCATTTGTAACTAATTTTTCAGCAAGACTCAATGGTGAATCACGCTTTTTCCCTTGTTTTCTGCGGTTTTTGATAAAATTTGCTCTATTTTCACGTTATCCACAGGTTTTAAAGGCTCTGGCATGCTTAAAAGAGCGTGAGAAAGCACCTCATCAATTGTATTTACAGGCACTATTTCAAGTTCCTTAAGAACATTTTTGGGAATATCCGCTAAATCTTTTTCGTTTTCTTGCGGGATAAGCACCTTTTTAATGCCCGCGCGAAGAGCTGCTAACAACTTTTCCTTAAGCCCTCCAATAGCAGTAACATTACCGCGCAGATTAACCTCACCCGTCATTGCTATATCTTTATGAACTTCAATGCCAGATAATGCAGATATAATCGCCGTAACCATAGCAGCGCCCGCCGAAGGACCATCCTTAGGAGTTGCCCCCTCAGGCACATGAACATGGATTTGCTTTTCCTTTAAAACTTCATAATCAAAGCCATACTGAGCAGCGCGTGATTTAATCAACATCTCAGCCACTGTAATAGATTCTTTCATAACATCTTTTAGATTTCCAGTTGTTGAGACCTTGCAATCTTTACCAGCCATAGTAACAGCTTCAATAGATAGCAAGTCCCCCCCGCTCTCTGTATAGGCCAAGCCATTAACAACGCCGATGCGGTGATGCTCTTCAACCTCGCCATAACGACATTTTTTAACGCCAGCATATTTTTCTAAGCTACGCGGAGTAATAGAAACGGATTTGCGCCCCTTCATTAATATATCTTTGATCGATTTACGGCACAAATTGGCAATCTCACGCTCTAACCCGCGCACGCCAGCCTCACGCGTATAATAGCGAATAAGGTCACGCAGCGCCGCGTCATTGATTTTAAACTCTCCGCGTTTAAGCCCTGCTAATTTCATTTGTTTATTTAGCAAGTGGCGTTTAACAATTTGGAGCTTTTCATCCTCCGTATAGCCTGAAATGCGTATGATTTCCATACGATCAAGCAAAGGTCTTGGCATGTTGGCAATATTATTTGCAGTGCACACGAACATCACATCGGATAAATCATAGTCCAGCTCGATATAGTGATCTTGGAATTTTTCATTTTGCTCGGGGTCTAAAACCTCTAGCAAAGCAGAACTAGGATCTCCCCGCCAATCAGAGCCAAGTTTGTCAATTTCATCAAACAAAAATAGCGGATTTACTGTTTCAGCTTTTTTCATTCCCTGAATAACTTTACCCGGCATTGCGCCAATATAAGTGCGCCTATGACCGCGAATTTCGCTTTCATCACGCACGCCGCCCAAAGACATACGCACAAAATTACGGTTTGTTGCCTTGGCAATTGATTTGCCAAGCGAGGTTTTACCAACTCCTGGTGGGCCTGCAAGGCATAATATAGTGCCGCGAACCTTGCCTGTGCGCTGCTGCACCGCTAGATATTCAAGGATACGCTCTTTAACCTTATCAAGCCCATAATGATCTTTATCCAAAACCGCCTTAGCAATTTTTATATCCTTTTTAACGCGTGAGCGTTTTTTCCACGGAACATTTAAGAGCCAATCAAGGTAATTACGAACTACGGTTGCCTCCGCAGACATGGGGCTCATCTGGCGAAGCTTTTTCATCTCTGAGTTAGCGCGCGCCGTCACTTCCTTTGGCATTTTAGCTTCTTCTATTTTTTTGCTAAGCTCTCCAAGCTCATCAAGACCGCCCTCGCCGTCACCAAGCTCCTTTTGAATTGCCTTCATTTGCTCATTCAAATAATATTCGCGCTGAGTTTTTTCCATTTGGCGTTTGACACGGCTGCGCACTCGTTTTTCAACTTGCAGCACCCCTATCTCGCCTTCCATAAAGCTATAAATACGCTCTAGCCGCTCCGCCGTCCCTTCAAGCTCTAGCAGGCTTTGTTTTTGATCGATTTTCAAAGCCATGTGAGATGCAACGGTATCTACCATTTTTGACGGTTCTTCGATTTGATTTATCGAGACTATAACCTCAGGTGGGATTTTTTTGTTAAGCTTAACATATTGTTCAAACTGAGTCATAACCGCGCGGGCAAGTGCTTCTAGCTCTTCATCTTGAACAGAATTATCAATAATTTTAGATATATTGGCTTCCATATAGCCATTTCCATCCGTAAGATTAGACAAGCGCACACGCTCGCCACCCTCAACAAGCACCTTAACTGTGCCATCAGGAAGTTTTAACAATTGCAAAATTGTTCCGATTGTCCCGACGCTATAAAGGTCATCTATATCTGGCTCATCCTCAGATGTGGTTTTTTGAGTAACAAGCAATATTTTTTTCTCAGACATCATCACATGCTCAAGCGCATGAATAGATTTTTCGCGACCAACAAAAAGCGGCACAATCATGTGAGGGAAAACAACAATGTCTCTTAATGGGAGAACAGCATATGATGTATTTACATCTAACATTCAACAAAATTCCTTATATTTAGGGTGCGACGCGCCATTATGCGACTAAAAACATGATTTTCAAAGCTATTTCGGCTATTTATTCGATTTGCAGACACAATAATGCCCTGTTATTTACAAAAAACACGTAACAGGGCATTGTTTTATTTATTTTTTCTTAGTTTCTTTAGACTTTTCATCATCAGGGACAGGTTTTGATTCAACAACATGATCAATCAAGCCCCAGTCTTTGGCTTCTTCTGCACTCATGAAATTATCACGATCCATAGCCTCTTCTACGACCTTAAGCTTTTGCCCAGTATGTTTAACATATGTTTGATTAAGGCTATGGCGGAGGCGTAATATTTCTTGAGCTTGTATCTCGATATCGCTAGCCTGACCGCGCGCGCCGCCCGAAGGCTGGTGAATCATAATGCGTGAATTTGGCAGTGAGTATCTCATGCCCTTCTCTCCCGCCATAAGCAAGAATGAGCCCATTGACGCCGCCTGCCCAACGCATACTGTCGAGACTTTAGGACGGATATATTGCATAGTGTCATACATAGCAAGACCAGCAGTAACAACGCCGCCCGGAGAATTAATGTAGAATGATATTTCCTTATTAGGGTTTTCTGATTCTAAAAATAAAAGCTGCGCGCAAATTAGAGCCGAAACATGGTCGTTAACCTCTCCTGTAAGGAAAATAATGCGCTCCTTTAACAGCCTTGAGTAGATGTCAAACGCACGCTCACCGCGATTTGTCTGCTCAATCACAGTGGGGACAAGGTGGTTCATATAAGTATCAATAGGATTAGAAGAATCAAACATATTTCTCACAACTTTGTTATTAGGTGGCAAATGCGACTCAAAAGTGATTATCTTAGAGTCAAAACAAACCGTACATTTGGAGCGCGGTTTGTTCAAGATTTTTATATAAATATTTTAATATTATACTTTAGTTTTACCACTAAGAAGCCTTTTTCTTGGGTGCAGCCTTCTTCTTAGCTGCTGGTTTTTTAGCCTTAGGCTTATCTTCGGATGGTTTTTCATCACCCTCTTTAGCTTTAGCAGCAGGCTTTTTCTTAGCTGGAGTTTTCTTTTTAGCCTTAGGCTTTTCCGCTTCTTCTTCCTCTGCTGTAAGCTCTTCCGCGCTAACTTCTTTTTCTGTAACTGTTGCTAGTTCAAGAATGAAATCAACAACTTTGTCCTCATAAATAGGCGCGCGCAAGGATTCCAAAGCTTCACGGTTTTTAGCGAAATAATCAAATACTTCTTTTTCTTGCCCTGGATATTTCTGAGCTTCTGTTATAACTGCTTTTTGAACCTCCGCATCAGAAATTTGAATAGTATTTTCTTTACCAATTTCAGACAAGACAAGACCTAGGCGAACGCGGCGCTCTGCAATTCCTTCAAGCTCGGTTTTTTCCTCATCAGTCATTTCCGCGTCAATGCCGCGCTGTTGGTTGTCCAAATTAACTTGCTGCATAATATTTTGAAGCTCCATTTCCTTCATGCCTTGTGGCACTTCAAAAACATGGGCATCATCAAGCAAATCAAGTAATTCCTTTTTAAGCTTAAGCCTAGAATGATTATTAAACTCTTGGTTAGTTTGCTCGGCAACAGCGCCGCGCAATGCCTTAAGGTCATCCATACCAAGCTCTTTTGCGAACTCATCATCAATAACCGCGTCAACGCTCTGGCGGATTTCATGGATAGTAACTTCGAATATTGCATCACGACCAGCAAGCTCCGCCGCGCCATATTCCTCAGGAAAAGCAACCTTAACATCAAGGCTGTCACCTGCTTTTTTGCCTATAAGCTGGTCTTCGAAACCTGGTATAAAGCTATTACTGCCAAGCTCTAAATGGTGACCTTCGGCCGCCATACCCGGTTGCTCTACATTGTCATCTGCTGTGCGACCTTTAAAGTCTATAACAACCGTATCACCTGATTTAGTCGCGCGGCTACCTTCTATAGGCTCGCTAGTTTTGCGCATAGATGCGATTTTTGTAAGAGCCTCATCAATTGCCGCATCATCTGCTTTTGTAACAAGCTTAGTAAGTTTAAAGCCTTTATAATCTTGAAGTTCAACTTTAGGAAGCACTTCAATATTCATTGTGTAAACAAGGTCTGCACCTTCATCAAAAGATTTTACTTCGATTTTAGGCTGAAGAGCTGGGGTAATCTCTTTATCTTTCAACGCTGCTTGCGATGTTTCATTAACCGCGCTCTCCAAAACTTCGCCCATAACGGCTTTGCCGTATTTTTGCTTCATGATTTTCATTGGAACTTTACCTGGGCGAAAACCTGGCATTTTGACCGTTTTTGCAACTTCTTCTAAACGAGTATCCACGCGAGTGGCTATATCTTCTGCCGTTACGGTAACTTCAAGTTCGTGATTAAGTCCGTCTTGTTTAAGCTGTTTTACTTGCATTTGCTGCTCTTCTCTTTATTTTGTGTTTGTAATTATATTATATAGCCACATTTTTAAATCTTAAAGCTTGCGACTGCAAGCTAGTGGCAAATGCCACGTTCTTAAATTAAAGGGTGAGACCTCACCCTCGTGGCAAATGCCACGTTCTTAAATTACAATGGTGCGGATGAAGGGACTTGAACCCCCACTTCCTAAGGAAACTAGAACCTAAATCTAGCGCGTCTACCAATTTCGCCACATCCGCACAATTACTATAATACAAGCTTTAATTCGAACTTGATGCGAGGTTTTAACCTAATTTTTTATGAATTCCAAGCATTTCTTTTAAAACTTTTGGAAAAACTTCAATTAAATCACTAGCCACAAGCCCTACCCCAACGATTTCAGAAGCTCTGCCATGCATGTAAACGCCAGCACATGCAGCATTAAATGCACTCATGCCTTGCGCTGTAAGCCCTGCTATAAGCCCAGAAAGAACATCACCAGACCCAGCACTAGCCAAATATGGTGAAGCATTATCATTAATAATAACGTCCTGACCTTGCGTAGCAATTATAGTTTCATGCCCCTTCAAAACAATGATAGCGTTTGAGCAAATGGCTGCTTTTTTAGTCGCCTCAGCGCGATTATCAGCAAGCAGCCCAGCCAAATTAGGAAATAGCTTCTTAAACTCTCCCTCATGCGGGGTTAAAACAACATTGTTATGTAACTTGGAGAATAGTAAATCAGAATGCCCTTCAAAAGCATTTAACCCATCCGCATCAATGAGAATTTCATCGCATTCATCTAACAGTGGCAAGATAACATCCCGAAGCAGCCTATAGTCTTTGTTACCAAGCCCTGACCCTATTGATGGGCAAACCCGTCCTTTTTCTTTTGCCTTAAGCACAAAATCATATATTTCAACATCATCCCTTACGATTATATAAGGTTTAAAACATCTATATATATTAGTGCTTTTTTTATCAGGGGAAATAATAGTAACAAGCC
>JALSJP010000026.1 GCA_026989265.1 Micavibrio sp. | reverse complement strand
ATCTATGTTTAAATCAGAAAATAATGATTTTGCTTTGCTGCCCAATATTTTAGGGGCGCGATATATAAGCAGCTCATCGCAAAACCCTGATTTTATAAAGCTAGTATGAACGCCCTGCCCGCCTTCTACTAAAAGCCTTGTAATGCCTTGCTCTGCTAGCAGTTCCAATACCGAAACCAAATTAAGACAGTCTATTTCATGTAACCTCACACCCTTCTTAATTAATTTGGCACAATTACTCCTCCCTTTCGGGTTCGGTTTATGCAAAATCCACAAAGAGGTTTTGTTAGTGGTTTTAACCAGATCACTATCCATTGGGATTTGCAAATTACTATCTAAAACTATCCTTACAGAGCTATGCTCTACGCCGTTAATGCGCGTTGTAAGACTTGGATTATCGGCAAGAACTGTTCCAATTCCAACCAATATAGCATCATGCTTAGAGCGCAGATGATGGAGATGGGAGCGGGCTATCTCTCCCGTTATCCACTGGCTCTCACCTGAGGCAAGGGCAATTTTACCATCTAATGTGCAAGCAGTTTTAAGCGTTACAAATGGGCGGTTTTTGGTTATGCGGCTTACAAAACCGATATTTAAATCATTACATTCATCTTCTAAAATGCCTGTCACCACCTCTATTCCAGCGGATTTCAGCTTTTCAATAGATTTACCTGAAACCCTAGGGTCAACATCTTTTGCGCCGATTACTATGCGCGATATTCCTGCTTTTATAATGCTGTCAACGCATGGCGGCGTTTTTCCATGATGCGCGCAAGGCTCTAATGTTACATACATAACCCCGCCTTTTGCTTGCGCCCCTGCCTGTCTTAAGGCTATGGTTTCCGCGTGAGGTCTTCCGCCATCCGCAGTATGGCTGCGAGCAATCACAATGCCGCCTTTAACTATAATGCATCCAACCGATGGATTGGGAGCAGTGCGTCCAACCCCCCTGACCGCCAATGACAAGGCGGATTTCATGTGGTGGATATCATGCATCTTTTAAATTGCTAACTTTGATCAAAAAGTCGTTAAAATCTTCGGGATTGCGGAAATCCTTATAGACTGAGGCAAATCTAATATAGCCAACCGCATCCAGATTGGTGAGCGCATCCATAACAAGTGCCCCTATTTGATCTGACTTAACTTCTGCTTCCCCCTGCGATTCCAAGGTTCTGACAATTTTATTAGCTTCTGCTTCTATTTGGGCAAGCTCCACGGGGCGTTTACGAAGCGCAATTTGCATAGATTTAATGATTTTATCACGATCAAATGGCTGAGTGCGCCCGCCACCTTTTAGCACTATCATATCGCGGAGCTGCACACGTTCAAAGGTGGTAAAACGCTCTGCACATTTTGGGCAAGAGCGACGACGGCGAATAGCTGAATTATCCTCCGTAGGGCGGGAGTCTTTTACTCCTGTTTCATCATTTCCGCAAAATGGGCAGCGCATGGTAGTTCCTACTCATTCGGGTATATAGGAAAACGCTTACATAGCGCATCAACCTTAGCCTTAGCGGAATCCTCGACCTCTGCATTACCTTCCGCGCCATTTGCTTTAAGACCGTCAAGCACTTCTATAATATATTGACCAACAAGCTTAAATTCTTCCACGCCAAATCCGCGAGATGTAGCGGCAGGAGTCCCAAGACGAACGCCAGAAGTTACCATAGGCGGAGCAGGATCAAACGGCACAGCGTTCTTGTTACAAGTCATGCCCGCGCGCTCTAGTGCTTCTTCAGTGTCTTTGCCGCTTAAACCTTTAGGGCGAAGATCAACAAGTACAATGTGAGAATCAGTGCCGCCAGATACGATATCAACACCGCCATCTTTTAAAGTCTCCGCTAAAGCTCTAGCATTATCAATTACTGCTTGCCCATAAGCTTTAAATTCAGGCGTTAGGGCTTCGCCGTAAGATACTGCTTTAGCAGCAATAACATGCATTAAAGGGCCACCTTGAATACCAGGGAAAATCGCAGAGTTTAGCTTTTTAAAGATTTCAAAATCATTAGTTAAAATCATACCGCCACGAGGGCCGCGCAAAGTTTTATGCGTTGTAGTAGTTGTTACATGAGCGTGAGGAACAGGTGACGGGTAAGTTCCCGCCGCTATTAGCCCTGCATAATGCGCCATATCAACGAATAGATACGCGCCAACGCTATCAGCTATCTCGCGAAAACGCTTGAAATCTATTTGACGAGGATAAGCGGACGCACCCGCAATAATCATTTTTGGCTTATGCTCTTTAGCAAGTCTTTCGACTTCTTCATAATCAAGCAGTGAATCGCTTTCGCGCACGCCATACTGAATGGAATTAAACCATTTGCCAGATTGATTTGGCGCTGCGCCGTGGGTTAAGTGACCACCAGCTGCAAGGCTCATTCCCAAAATAGTGTCACCTGGTTGTAACAATGCCATCATAACGCCTTGATTGGCTTGTGATCCTGAGTTTGGCTGCACATTTGCGTATTTCGCGCCGAATAGCTCCTTAGCGCGGCTGCGGGCAATATTCTCGACAACATCCGAATATTCACAACCGCCATAATATCTGCGCCCTGGGTAACCTTCCGCATATTTATTAGTAAATACAGAGCCTTGAGCCTGCAACACTGCGCGGGAGACTATGTTTTCAGATGCTATAAGCTCTATTCCATCTTGTTGACGGACTAACTCTCCTTGGATTGCATTAAATACATCTTTATCAGCATTTTTAAGATCTTCCGTGAAAAAGCCACTACCATCAAATTTTTCTACGTTTTCAACTGTGTTGCTCATTATATATTTCCTTTTGTTAATTGTTCTAAACGCTGGTCATGACGACCACCTTCATACTTGGTACTTAAAAATGTCTCTATAATATCAAATGCCACTTGTTCGCCAATAATACGCGCGCCCATCGCAAGTACATTAGCATCATTATGCGCACGTGTTAGCCGCGCCATTGTAACATTTGTGCAATTAGCGGCACGTATTTGCGGATAGCGATTAGCAGCAATGGATATGCCCACCCCTGTTCCGCAAATAAGAATACCGCGCGACGCATCTCCGTTTATAATGGCTTTTGCCAAGGTTATACCATATTCAGGATAATCAACAGAATCAGTTGAGTTAGTGCCAAGGTCAAGGAATTCAACGCTATCGACAAAGCGCGTCTTTATAGATTCTTTAAGGTCATAACCACCATGATCACAGGCAATAGCAAGCTTTTCCATCAACAGCCCTTTATATTAAATAGAGGTTATTTATACGCTGCTATTACTTAAGAAATCAATCCCTTTTTCTTTAATACATATTCAAGGCGCTTTAAGGCGTTGCGCTTTAATATAGTCTCGGGTGTATTAGAGGGACACTGAATAGATATCTCGGTCAAGCTCTTAGTATCCATTGCGGATACCCTAACAATATTCCCTACAGGGAAAAATTCTATAATAATTTCACGATTATCAAGCATAGCTATATTTAATATTTAATATCTAAAATCCAGCACCAAAATTAGTTTGCTGAGCCCAAAAACGCTCCAACATTTTAAGTGTTTTATTTAACTCCTCCAAACGCTCATCTGTAAGCTCACCATCTTTTATTTGCTCTTCATGGCGATCAAACATATCAGATATCATGCGGCGCAGCTCTACGCCCTTATCGGAAAGCCTAACTCGGATAGAGCGCTTATCATGCACAGAGCGTTCTTGCACAAGATAATCATTTTCAACCATTTTCTTTACATTGTAAGAAACGTTAGAACCAAGGTAATAGCCGCGAATTGTGAGTTCACCCACCGTCATTTCCTCTTCGCCAACATTATACAAAATCATGCATTGAACATTATTGATATCTTGAATATTCTTTTTATCTAGCTCGACCTTTAACACATCCAGAAAATGGCGATGCAGGCGCTCGATAAGTTGAATAGATTCATAATAAGATGTTACCACTGTTTTTCTCCAGATTATTATATGTTAGCAAATCACAATTAAGATTGATCAATGCTTAAAGTAATTTAATATATCTTTTAGGTTAAATAAACGTAAAAAACACAAGAAATCATTATGATTAATGCAAAACACCCTACAAAAAGAATGAGAAGACTTCGCTCATCCTCATGGATCAGGGGTATAGTAGAAGAAAACAGCGTTCAAATCAACGACCTTATTTGGCCTGTTTTTGTAATTGATGGCAAAAACACTTGCGAATCTATTGCTTCCATGCCCGGTGTTATGCGCTATTCGGTTGATATTTTAGTTAAAGAGGTGAAAATTGCACATGAGCTTGGGATAAAGGCAATCGCACTATTCCCCATAACCTCCGATAACAAAAAAACAGCAGATGGGAGGGAATCTTATAATTCTGATAACCTAATGTGCCGCGCCATTAAATCTATAAAGGACGCTGCTTTTGATATTGGAATCATCACCGATGTCGCGCTTGACCCCTATACTAGCCATGGTCACGATGGTTTAGTTGAGGGTGGCAAGATACTAAATGACCCAACCGTCGACATCCTATGTAAGCAGGCATTAGCTCAAGCGCATGCAGGCGCGGACATAATTGCGCCATCTGATATGATGGATGGGCGCATTGGCGCTATCAGGCAAGCTTTAGACAAAGATAGCTTTCAAGATACAATGATACTTTCTTATGCTGCTAAATATGCATCTGCATTTTATGGTCCATTTCGTGATGCTGTAAAAACATCAGGATGCCTGAGCGGAGACAAAAAAACATACCAAATGAATCCCGCCAATTCTGATGAAGCTTTGCACGAGGTTGCTATGGATTTAAACGAAGGCGCAGACATGGTGATGGTAAAGCCCGCTATGGCATATCTTGATATAATATCGCGCGTAAAAAATGAGTTTAAAGTCCCAACATTTGCCTATCAAGTTAGCGGCGAATATGCGATGATCCGCGCGGCTTGTGATAATGGCTGGCTTGATTATGATAGTGCAATTATGGAGAGCATGATAGGCTTTAAACGCGCGGGAGCGGACGGAGTTTTAACCTATTTTGCGCGTGACATTGCCAATCTATTACACAAATAAACACTCATTCCCTTGAGATTTGGGGATAAAGCAGGCATAATAAGATATATTTCTGAGTAACATATTAAAAATCTATAGAGTGAGAATCACTCTTTTAAATAAATTAGACAAGGATAATCTAATAATATGAAACTACTCGGCTTCTTCCTTGTATTTGGAATGACCTTTGGCGGTCTTATAATGACGGCAGGCTTTGAAAAAGCCATGCATCTTCTTATGGGAGTTATACTGCCCGCCACACCCGGTGAACTTGTAATCATTATGGGTTGTGCGTTTGCGGCGTTTATGGTTGCAAATTCTATGGACACCATAAAAGGCTCTATTAAATATATGAACTGTATGGTTAAACCCTTCGAGTACAATAAAGAGGATTATGTCGAGCTGTTAAGCATGATGTTTTCAGTGTTTAAACTTGCACGCTCTAAGGGGTTTTTGGCACTAGAACCGCATGTTGAAAACCCTAGTGAAAGTGAGCTATTCTCTCAATTCCCCAAATTCCATGGCAATCACCATGCAGTCGAATTCATGTGCGATTATTTCCGCATCATATCACTTGGCAATGAAGATCCAGCGCAAATTGGATCGCTTATGGACAAAGAAATTGAGCAAATATCTCATCATGAGCATCACCCTGGTCACGCTGTCCACCATATGGCTGAAGGTATCCCTGCTCTTGGAATCGTTGCGGCGGTGCTTGGCGTTATCAAAACCATGGCATCTATTTCAGAGCCACCAGAGGTTTTGGGTAAGCTTATCGGCGGGGCGCTTGTTGGTACATTTTTGGGTGTTTGGCTATCATACGGCATGGTTGGACCTTTGGCTCTTGCTATGACCGAAAAAGCCGACTCAAAAGTAATGTATTACAAAGTAATGCGCGCTGGAATCGTCGCGTTTTTAGGCGGCGCAGCTCCACAAGTGGCCGTTGAATTTGCAAGAAAAGCCCTGCCCCACAATTTGCAGCCAAGCTTCCTTGAGCTTGAGGAAATATTAAACGAACTGCCCGCTCCAACGGCTTAATAGGTATATGAATGCAAGAGCATAAAACTATAGAAATAAACCTTATAACTCTCCCATATTCTCATCATGGCGGGGCGTGGAAAGTTGCGTATGCCGATTTCGTCACAGCAATGATGGCGTTCTTCCTGCTTATGTGGCTGCTTAACGCCACAACGAAGGAACAAAAAAATGCTATTTCGGACTATTTTAATCCCAGCCACCCCATGATTTCAGATAGTAAAAGTGGTGCTGGTGGTCTTATGGGTGGTCTTACCATGTCGCCAGAGGGAGCTATGGCTTCGAATAAAAATCCAATCATACCACCTCAAAACCTAAAGCAGCGCAAACGCGGTGATGATTCAAAGTCTGCCCTCGCAAAGAAACGCGAAGCAGCGGAGAAAAAACGCTTTGAAAAAGCTGCTGAGAAAATAAAAAAAGCTATTGCCGAGCATGAGAAGCTGTCAAAGCTTTCTAAAAATATACTGATTGATATGACACCTGAAGGTTTGCGTATTCAAATTATAGATCAAGAAGGTGAGCCTATGTTTGCAGCAGGTAGCGCAAAAATGTTTGATAAAACCAAATTGCTTTTAGAACAAATTACAGAAATTGTTCTTGATATGCCTAATGAGATTTCATTGCGAGGACATACGGATGCTGCTCGATATTCCAGAGGCGCGAAATACACTAATTGGGAGCTTTCATCTGATCGCGCAAATGCCTCGCGCCGTGTTATATTGGATGCAGGAATGCCAACGGAGCGCATGAATAATGTTATGGGCAAGGCGGATACTATGCTGTTAATAACTGATAATCCATTAGACCCACGCAACCGCCGCATTACAATGATGTTGCTTAAAGAAGACCTTACAAACCCCGCACCTACTGATGAAGAAGTCACAGAGGATGGCGGATTATATGAGGGAGAGATAGGGAGTGAGCCGCTTACTACCCCTAATGATGATATAAATCCATATAGCAAAACCCCTGGCGCGGTTGAGTTTCCTTAAGGTAAATAATGTCCCTACGAATATTAACAGTTCTTTCTAGTGATGCTCAAAAAGATAAGCTTGGAAAACTGACCGAAGAATCTGGAGTTATCGAACATTGGGTTAGCAGCAAAAGCCAAGCATCTATGCGCGAATTTAACTTCCTTGTTTCATCCGAACATTTGCAAAACCTCACCGATAAGATCCAACGCAATCTTAGTAAAGATAAAAATTGGCGCGTTATTATAACTCCAGTTGAAACCACTATTCCGCGCTTTGAAAATGGTGAGCAGGAAGTTCAAGATGCTAAAAAAACCTATGGTGGTCTAACGCGCGAGGCTTTGTACGATCAAATACTTAAAGGCACGGAAGCAAATACAGATTTTCTTATCCTTGTATTTCTATCAACCTTGGTTACAGCGATTGGTCTAATTACCAATAATTTAGCCGTAATAATAGGAGCAATGGTTATAGCTCCGCTTTTGGCACCAAATTTAGCCTTAAGTTTTGGCGTTACGCTTGGCGATAAAAATATGGTTAAACAAGCCCTTAGGTCAAATGCTGTAGGGTTTGGTTTAACATTAGGAATAAGCCTTGCTATGGGGTTTTTAACTCCAAATGATCAGTTCATAAACAGCCAAGAATTTTTGCAGCGCACAGATGTAGGTTTTGGCGGGATAATTCTTGCTCTCGCATCTGGCGCGGCTGCCGTACTATCGCTCACCAGCGGTGTATCTAGCACGATGGTTGGTGTTATGGTTGCAGTAGCTTTAATGCCGCCAACTGTTACCATGGGAATTGCCGCAGGTTCAGGACTTATGGAAGAAAGCTACGGCGCGGCTTTGTTGCTCGCAATTAATATCATATGTGTGAATTTATCAGCGAAAGCAGTGTTTACCCTAAAAGGCATAAAGCCCCGCACATGGTATCAACGCAAGAAAACAAAGCAATCTTTGCGCCTAAGTCTAGCGTTTTGGTGCGTGTCACTGGCAATTTTGGCTATTGTGATTTATTTAAGACATGGGTGAGTGAAAAAATAGCCCTAAAACTTATAATCAAAACAGTTACTTTTAGGGAAGCCATTAGGCGGAAGCCTGCCAGCGGAGGCACGTTTGCCAATCCATGGGGTTATATCCTCAACAATAGTTGAACCAGAGCCATATTTATATGAAAGCCCCTTTTCCATGTTAAAGCTTTTAGCATCGGACAGACCGCCATCTTTGAATTTTTGCAATATAACGCCCTTGCCTTTATTCATTTCAGGAAGTTCGGACAGCGGGAAAACCAGCATTTTGCGGTTTTTACCAATGACGGCGACATGGTCATCGCTCGCACTCATATAACGGCAAATTGCGGCTTCCACCTTACTAGAGACATTAAGCACCTGCTTGCCTGTTTTGGTTTGCGCAAGAATATCATCAGATGACACAATAAAACCACGCCCATCGCTTGATGCTATCAGCATTTTTGCATTAGGCTTATGTAGTGTCATAACCTTAACATCTGCATCATTTGGAATATCAACCATGATGCGAAGCGGTTCACCAAAGCCGCGCCCTGACGGCAATTTATCACAGCCAAGTGTATAAAACCGCCCGTTACTAGCAAATATAACTAGCTTATCGGTGGTTTGAGCCTCAATCACAAACTGGCTGCGGTCGCCCTCTTTATACTTAATATCACCCGCGCTATGACCATGACCCTTTAATGCCTTGACCCAGCCTTGCGACGAACAAATGATGGTTACAGGCTCTTTTTCAATCATCATTGCATCAAGATCAACCTCTATTGGTTTTGGAACTGCGCCAATAGTTGTGCGACGTTTACCAAGCACTGTATCTTGCCCAAACAGCTTTTTAATATTGGCTATTTGTTTTTTGATCCTCGTCCATTGACGTGCTTCTGACCCAATAAGTTTTTGCAAATCATCACGCTCTTTAGTTAGTTCATCATGTTCGGCGCGTATTTCTATTTCTTGAAGCTTATGAAGTCTGCGCAAACGCAGGTTCAAAATAGCTTCGGTTTGAACTTCATTAATATTAAATGTATCCATCAAACATTGCTTAGGGTCTTCCTCAAAGCGTATAATGCGGATAACTTCATCAATATTGAGAAAGACAATAAGATAGCCCTCCAAAACCTCCAAGCGATGCAAAACCTTAGCAAGGCGATATTGAGAGCGGCGCACAAGAACCTCTTGCTGGTGGTTCATCCAGCATTGAAGCACCTCTTTCAAATTCATAACCCGAGGCACAAGACCATTTTCAAGCACGTTCATATTCATGTTGAAGCGCGTTTCAAGATCAGAGCTGCGGAATAATGCTTCCATAAGGATTTCAGCTTCCACATTGCGGTTTTTCGGAACAATGACAAGGCGAATATCCTCCGCAGATTCATCGCGCACATCATCCAATAGCGGGAGTTTCTTTAAATGGATAAGATCAGCAATCTTTTCTATAAGCTTGGATTTTTGCACCTGATAAGGGATTTCAGTTACAACAATTTGATACATGCCTTGCTTAAGCTCTTCCTTGCTCCAGCGCGCACGGATACGAAACGCGCCTTTGCCCGTCTCATATGCCTTAACAACGTCTTCTTTTGCTTCAACCATAATGCCGCCAGTTGGCATGTCGGGTCCTTGGACGATTTCAACAAGTTCTGCTATTGTAGGGTCTTTTTCAAGCATAAGCTCCATAGCGGTGCAAAGCTCGGCTACATTATGAGGCGGGATATTAGTCGCCATGCCAACAGCAATCCCGCTAGAGCCGTTAGCTAGCAGATTAGGGAAGCCTCCTGGTAAAACCACGGGTTCATTTTCAGAGCCATCATAAGTCGGGCGAAAATCAACAGAATCCTCTTCTATTCCATCAAGCAGCATAAGAGCCACTGTAGTAAGGCGAGCTTCAGTGTAGCGCATAGCCGCCGCATTATCGCCGTCAATATTACCAAAATTTCCCTGACCGTCCACAAGTGGGTAACGCTGCGCGAAGTCTTGAGCTAGGCGCACCATAGCGTCATAAACAGCAGTATCACCATGCGGATGGAACTTACCAATAACATCACCAACAACGCGGGCGGATTTTTTAGGACGCAAATTCGGGCTAAGTTTAAGCTGATACATTGCAAACATGAGCCTGCGATGCACAGGTTTCATACCGTCCCTAACATCAGGCAGTGAGCGGCTCATAATAGTTGAAAGTGCATAGGACAAATAACGATCCGAAAGAATTTCGCTCATTGGCTGGTCTATAATCTCTGATATTACTTCATCTTGTGGCATGAATTTCACTACCTAATTTGTCTATATTTATAGATATATCTATATTTGCGTCTTCTGTTTTGGCAAAATGCTGCACAAAACGCAAGCCTAACCTTGCCCTGCATTCAGGCAATCCACGGTTATGATGCGCAAAAACCCAATGCTCAAAAAAGAATTTAGTCATTTGAAGACCTGTCAAAATATCTTTATAATTTGAAGCTACGCCATTTGGCTTTAAAAACTCAGGCAGCGGCAAAAGCTTGTCTTTATATGGCTTACCAGCATTTTGGCTTACTGCGCGACCAGTTTTAGGGCTTATATATGCAAGAGCTTTGCTATCCCCTCCGCCAGCGCAAGAGGTTAAATCAAGAGCAAAACCTAGCTCTTTAAGCAATGCAATCTCCCACATGATATAACCTTGCGCCCAAACATCGCCCTCCAATATATCAAGCAATGCAAGAAAGCCATTGTAAATAACTGCATGGGATTCCTTTTCAGGCAAGGCAGCCGCGCATATACCGCACGCAGATTGCAAGGCGGCAAGTTTTAGCGGATCTTGCATTATACGCGCCGCTGTTGACCTTGAAAGCTCCAGCGTTAGAGAACCTAAATCATCAAAATTACGCGCGCGCCAATTTGCATCAACAATATTTCCAACCTCAAGTGTGCCTCGGTTTTTAGTAGAAAATGCCCCGCGCATATATCCAGATTGCCTACCATTATTGCTAGTCAAAAGCGAGACTATAGCCCCGCTCTCACCATGCCTGCGCACTGCTAATATTATTGATTGGTCTTGCCATTGCTCCATAACCATATATTATTATAGGAAAATAATTATGATACTAGTAGGATATATAAAATAATGATGACTACCCCCAGTATAAAAGTTGGCATTGCAGGAGTTGGCGCGATTGGAAGCGCCGTTGCCAAAGCTTTAAATGAGGGTATTAAGGGTTTTAGCTTGGAATGTGTATCAGACCCTAAAATTACAACTGACTTTGGAGTGGTAAATACTGATTTTGCTACGCTTACAAATCGCTGTGATTTAGTCATAGAGTGCCTTCCCGCTAACATAGTCCCGCAATTGGCTTTGGCTGCATTTTCTGCCAATACCGATATCATATTTATAAGCACAGCTGCTTTATTGACCTATCAACAGATTTTAGAGCAGCTAGGGAAATCAAATTCTCGCGCTTATGTTCCATCTGGAGCTCTTTGCGGAATTGATGGGGTGTTAGCCATGAAAGAAATGGGTATTAACAGCGCACAAATAGCATCAACAAAGCCCCCAAAAGGGTTTGGCGGCGCGCCATATGTGACCTTAAATAATATTGGTCTAAGCAATATATCTAAAAAAACCTTGATATTTGAAGGTAATGCTTTGGAGGCAGCAAAGGGCTTTCCAGCCAATGTAAATGTAGCAGCAACCCTTAGCTTGGCTGGAATTGGCGCACAAAATACGCGCGTAGAGATATGGGCTGACCCTAATGCGAAAGGCAATATGCATGAAATAACAGTTAAAAGTGATTATTCAACCCTAACATCTAAAATAGAAAATATGCCTGACCCAAGCAACCCTAAAAGCTCGATTTTAGCAGCGCAAAGCATTGTTGCAACGCTTAGGAATATGAGCAGCGCGCTAGTTATTTCGCAATAGCATTATGAACATCGAATGCTTGGCGAGTTTGTCTAACATCATGGACGCGAAATATTTGAACCCCTTGAGATAGCCCATAAATAGCCGTAGCCAACGACCCTGAAATGCGCTTAGTTGGGTCATTTTCGTTGCAGAGTTCTCCAATAAAGCTTTTGCGTGATGCCCCCAATAATACAGGGCAGCCAAATTTATGGAATTTATCAATATTTTTTATTATGGCTAAATTATGCTCTAGCGTTTTTCCAAAACCAATACCAATATCAATAATTATTTTGTCTGAGCTAATATTATGTTTAGTGCAAAATTCCAAACGCTCGTCGAAAAATGCCAATATTTCATCCACCACCACGCCACCATAAGCGGGACTATCTTGCATAGTCTTTGGCTCACCTTTCATATGCATAAGGCAAATAGGAAGCCCGCTATCTGCTACAATATGAACCGCTTCAGGGTCATGCCTAAGCGCACTAACGTCATTAATCATATTAGCGCCAGCATCAATTGCAGCGATCATGGTTTTAGCATTACGAGTGTCAATTGATATAAATGGAGCTTTACCCGCCAAGCCCTTAATGACGGGAACTACTCGGGATATTTCTTCTTCCACTAATATAGTTTCGGAATTGGGGCGCGTTGACTCGCCCCCGATATCAAGTATATCTGCTCCCTCTTCTATCAACCTCAAACCATGAGATATTGCTTTACCTGCATCTAAATAGCACCCACCATCAGAAAAACTATCGGGCGTTACATTAACTATCCCCATAATTAATGGTGATTTTTTATTCAACATCGCTCTATTTCCTGCCCATTTGGCATTTTTTCTATCATTTGATCCACAGACTTATTCAATGCAGGGTGTATCCAATTTGGCGCAATTTCACGCAATGGGTAAAGCACAAAGCTACGGTTATGAATTTCAGGGTGCGGCAGTGTTAATTGTGCCTCATTTATGATTTTATCATTATAGCTTAATATATCGAGATCAAGGGTGCGCGCGGCATTAAGCTCTTCCCTCGTTCGCCCCGCTTCATCTTCTATATTAGCTAATGCACTTAATAATTCATGAGGGTTTAGGTCAGTTTCAACGCTGCA
>JALSJP010000025.1 GCA_026989265.1 Micavibrio sp. | reverse complement strand
GTCAGTTGAAGCCAAGAGAATTTAGAACTTCAGTCCAAACAAAAGAGCGATGGCGAAAATTTTTAAAGTCATCACAGGAGCAAAAATTCAGTGGTGATCAATTATCATTGGCTTGAAATAGAGAGAAATCAGAGCATCAGTTCAAACTCGTGCGGTAGCACAAGTCGTAAAAATCATCGCCGGAATTTCAGTTCAGCGGTGAGGAATATCATTGCCATTGGTTTGAAATAAGGTGAACATCTGAATATCGGAAGGTGTCAAGCTAGTTGTCATGTAAAAGATTAAATTAAGCGGCGATTTTGCATTTATTTTCTCGTATTGATTTATCAGGATTTAAGCTTACCGCAGAGATGTGCTGCCAGTTTCTGGTTTTTCCCTGCCATCTTTGTGGATTTAAAGATTTGGCTTTTAGATAAACCTTATGTCGTCTTTTCAATATATTGATATCCTCACCTGAATGTCGCTGATTAGGCGTTACAAAGGAAATAGCACTGTGTAGATGCTCATCATTATACCAATTTACAAATCCCTCAACCCATTCCCGCGCTTGGGTTAAAGATTGAAATGGCTTAGCAGGATATTTATAGTGATATTTTAGGGTCTTAAATACACTCTCAGAATAAGGGTTATCATTGCTCATTGCAGGCCTGCTAAATGATGGAACAACGCCGAGTCTTTGCAAAGAGGCAAGCATAGTTGCCCCCTTCATAGGTGAGCCATTATCTGAATGCAGGGTTACTTGGTGCCTTGATATATTTTCTCGTGCACAAATATCAATCATTAGATCAGCTGCCAGATCTGCGCTCTCATTCTCATGAATTTGCCATCCAACTATCTTTCTAGAGTAAACATCAATAACCATATATAGATATAAAAATATGCCCAGCACATTAGTTGGCAGATATGTTATATCCCAAGAATATACCTGATTTGGTGCGGTTGCGATAAGCTCCTCAGGCTTAATAATATTGCGCGGAGCCTTTGAATTACTACGGTGTTTCAACTGATTATCAGACTTTAACACGCGGTAAAAGCTGGATTCAGAAGCAATATAAATACCCTCATCGGCAAGTTTAGGCACTATCTTCTTTGGCGGCAGATTCGCAAACTGCTTCTCATTAGAAACTTTTAAAATGCGCGCTACTTCAAGCTCACTAAGCTTATTGGCGGGTGCTCTATGATTGTGAATGCGCATATCCTCGCTGTTATCAGAGATTTTCCAGCGCTGCCATGTGCGAAGGCAAACACCTAAAATCTCACATATTTTTGCCTGACGCGCGCCGGCTCGCATGGCTTTTTCTATCGCAGATTTTATCCTTGCGCGTTCATCCTTGCTGGTTAATCTTCCTCGTCCCTTGAAGCCCAGATTTCCTCTACTTTTTTTTGGAGAACAAGCAGAGCAGCAGTCTCCGCCAATGCTTTATCTTTGCGCTGGACCTGCTTCCTTAGTTTCTTGTTTTCCGCTCGTAAAGTCTTAATTTCTGCTTTGTTTGAAATGTTATTATTATTGCACGCCATATCTACCTTCCATTGCTCTATATGGTGCTTATATATACCATGGCTGCGACAATAGGAATTAAGTTTCTCTTCCGTTAAAGAACTGGTTTCTATAATTGCTTGTAATTTCTCTGATGCAAGCCAGTCTTTAGGGCGCTTTTGTTGGCATGAACCTGTGATAATAGTTGATGTCTTGCCTGACTTTACCAGCCAGTCATATAGGGTAGTGCGCGCCACGCCTATGTCATTGGCTATTTGTAATATGCTAACTCCTGCGCCACGAGTTAAGGCCTTTTCTATCGCACTATTCTTAAATGCTTCACTATATCTTTTTCCCATTTACATCGTCTCCTGTCTGTTTCAATCTAGGTGACAACTACCCTGACACATAGGGACAGCTCGCTC
>JALSJP010000024.1 GCA_026989265.1 Micavibrio sp. | reverse complement strand
CTAATATAAGCAAATAAATAAAGAGTAAACAAACTCCGCGTTTTTAAATCCAAAGGTCACGACTGTGACCTCGGCGACAATTCGCCGCTCTTAATCCAAAGGGTGAGACCTCACCCTCGCGGACAATTCCGCGTTTTTAAATCCAAAGGTCACGACTGTGACCTCGGCGACAATTCGCCGCTCTTAAACTAAAATGGGGCGATCGACGGGGCTCGAACCCGCGACCACTCGGATCACAACCAAGGGCTCTACCAACTGAGCTACGACCGCCACAAGTAATAACGCACTATCTATAATATTTTATCACAAAAGGTCAAGCATGTTATTTAAAACTTTCTTGTCGGGCAAATGGCTACATGCTAAAAGAATGGATACTAACCACAAATGAGAGGCTATTGCTCGTGAATAAATATAAATTATCATTCAAAACCCCTGCTGAATTATTAAAATATATCGAAGAGCAAGAGGTGCAGTTCATTGATTTGAACTTCACAGATATTCGCGGAAAATGGCAACATATAACTCAGCATAGCAGCCACTTTACAAAAAGTTCAATTGATGAAGGCATAGTTTTTGATGGTTCTAGCGTTGCGGGATGGAGTGAGCTTCACAAGTCCGATATGCTGCTAAGGCCTGACATAAAACACACAACTTATGACCCCTTTGCAGCGCAAAAAACAATTAAGCTCTTTTGTGATATTTACGAGCCTGAATCTCGCCTCCCCTATACACGTGACCCGCGGGCGGTAGCACTGGCGGCTGAAAACTACCTAAAAAAATCAGGCATTGGTGATAATGTTTATTTTGGTGCAGAAGTTGAATTTTTCATTTTTGATGATGTCAAAATAAATACTCAAAGCCATCATATGTCCTATAAGCTAGATAGCGAAGAAGGTGAGTATAACAAAGGGCGCGACTACCCTACTGGAAATTTAGGGCATCGCCCTCATGCGCAAGGCGGCTATATGACGGAAGCTCCAATTGATAGCCTATCTGATATAAGAGCAGAAATGCTTAGTGTTATAGAAAGTATGGGCGTTGAGGTTGAAGGGCATCATCATGAGATAGCGCCAGCTCAATGCGAGCTTGGGATAAAATTTTCCTCACTTCTACAATCGGCAGATAATATTCAAATATATAAGCATGCAGTGCAAAATGTGGCGCGTAGCTATGGCAAGAGCGCGACATTTATGCCCAAACCTATCAATGATTATAGGGGTTCTGGCATGCATTTGCATCAATCTATCTGGAAATCAGGTAAGCCCGTTTTTTCTGGTAAAAGCTATGCCAATCTTTCTGAAACTGCGCTTTATTATATTGGCGGGATATTAAAGCATGCGCGCAGCCTAAGCGCATTTACAAATCCATCCACCAATAGCTATAAGCGGCTTAACCCTAAATATAAAGCTCCAGTGCTGCTTGCCTACTCCGAATCAAACAGGTCCGCAGCATGTAGAGTGCCATTTGCCCCATCACCGAAAGACCGCCGAATTGAGATTCGTTTTCCTGATCCGCTTGCAAACCCATATCTTGCTTTTTCTGCTATGCTTATGGCTGGAATTGATGGCATAGAAAATAAAATACACCCTGGTGAGGCGATAGACAAAAACCTACATGATCTACCAGAAGAGGATATATCAAGTGCAACGCAGCTATGCTCATCACTTGAATGCGCACTAAATGCGCTAAAAGATGACCATGATTACCTTTTAAGGGGCGATGTTTTTACGTCGGATTTAATAGAAACCTTTATAGATCTTAAAATGCAGGAAATAGAGCATTTAAATGAAACAACGCACCCCGTGGAAGTTGATATGTATTATTCTGGGTAACATTTAAAGCACAACTCTAATAATTGCGATCCAAAAATGCACCAGGCATAGGACGGAAGTTTTCTAAAATCACCTTATAATTTTGAGTATTTTCAGCCCAAATACCAAATCTATCATTACGAGATGCTGTTGTTAACATAAATAAATAGTAGTAATTACCCCCAACGCCAACCGTAAACCACAACTCATAATTGCTAAGGTTGTTAGTGGTGTCCACGCCTTCGTAAACTTCCGTTATTGCAAAATCCAAATTTTCATTATAAATAAGCTCATCCTTAGTTTCTAACTTATCACCAATAAGCATGCCGCTAGCCTCAATTTTTTGCCTATATTTGCTTACCTCATCTATAAGTGTTTCATGTGCAGACGCTGCAATCACCGAAACCTCTAGTTTTCCCTCTGTAAATACAGAAGGACGCTCACCAAGTTTACCTGCAACCTCACGAAGATTTAACAATGACACATCCATACGATCTACATTTCTTAAAGGTTTGGCATACACCGTCCAAGATGATGGGTATTTTAATTCAGCAACATCTAAAAACCTATATAAAGACATCTCAGAAGGAGGTCTTTCAATATTATTAACTATTTTAAAAGATTTCAGCACCTGTTCTTGCATAGGAGCTTGCTTATTCATATAATACAAAGGAACAAAATATTTAACCATTATGACCTTATCACCATTTGCAATAGCAACAGTTCTTACATAGTAAGTATAATCTTTTTCCACGGAAACTATAAGCGACTCCATTTTATTTTCGCTGTGAGTTACAAATCCTTCTGTTGTATAACCTCTTTTTAGAATATAATTCAAATACCACTGCTCTGTTGTTAGGTTGCCTGCCAAGTCAAAAGCCTCTACCTCAATGCGACTACGCCCACTCGGGGTTGGTTTACCGTAGAAAACATTTAGCTCCAAAAATAATTTTTTATTCAAGACGAAGTTGCTAGAGCCTCTATCCTCAGGCTCAACCCAGCCTTTTGGAATGCGGATAGTATATTCCAAAACATCTTGACCATATGGCTTCTTTTTCATAGGTCTCGTTGCCTTGCGAAAATCCTCTTCACTTAATAATTTAAGCTCAGGCATTGGCTTTTTAAAGCGAGTAAAAATATCATCTTTACTCCCCGAAGCATAGGCACTGGAAGCAAGCGGCACACATACAACAAGCACAGCGCATAACAAAATCAACTTAATGCCCCAAAAATTTCTTAATATCATCAACCGATACAACCTTTTTTATTTATAATTATGTAGAAAATAATAATATCATATTTATTGATTGATTCAAAGCGTGCATAAGATTACTGAATAAGTCTCACCCTATTTATTTTAATTAAAAAAGATTATACCATATAAAAATGTCAAGTTATTTAGCCTCCGATATTGAAGTCCTTGAAGGATTAGAACCCGTCCGTAAACGCCCAGGTATGTATATTGGCGGCACGGATGAGCGCGCCTATCATCATTTAGTTGGTGAAATCCTTGACAACTCTATGGATGAGGCTGTGGCTGGATATGCCGATTGGATTGAGTTTTCACTAGAATCAGGAAATATAATCACAATAAGTGATAATGGTCGCGGCATTCCTATTGATGAGCATCCTAAATTTCCTGGCAAATCCGCCTTAGAAGTCATAATGACAACGCTTCACTCTGGCGGTAAGTTTAGCAATAAATCATATCAAACATCTGGCGGTCTGCATGGAGTTGGGATATCTGTTGTAAACGCCTTATCCGATGATATGTGGATAGAGGTTGCGCGAGATAAAACCCTATATAAGCAAAAATATTCAAAAGGCAAAGCCGTATCAAAGCTAGAAAACATGGGAGCGGTTCATAATCGCCGCGGCACAACTGTATGCTTCCATCCTGATCCTGAAATATTTGGCGATAAAATAGGCTTCAAGCCGTCATGGCTGTTTCAAATGCTGCGCTCTAAAGCTTATCTTTACTCTGGCGTGGAAATACGCTGGAAATGTGCTCCCGAACTGATAAAACCAGACAGTATAGTAACTCAAGAAGCCGTATTCAAATTTCCTAATGGATTGATGGATTATCTTGGTGACGTCCTAAAAGACAGAACAACCATCACGGATAATGCCTTCCACGGTAATATCAAGCTACCCAATAATGCGGGCAGGGTTGAATTTGCTATTAGCTGGCCTGAATATGGAGATGGCTTTACGCATTCATATTGTAATACAGTGCCAACACCGCTTGGCGGCACTCATGAAAATGGTCTTAGAACTGCCTTGTCTAAGGGGCTGCGCAATTATGGGGATATGACAGGGCAGAAGAAATCCTCAATAATTACGGCTGATGATATATTATCGAATGCGGCGATTTTGCTTTCTGTATTTGTAAGTGACCCACAATTCCAAGGGCAAACAAAAGAAAAACTGGTTAGCAATGATGTAACAAAATTGGTTGATACCGCTATCAAGGATTATTTTGACCTTTGGCTTTCAAAAGACCCGACCTCCAGCACAAAGCTCCTTAATAATATCATTGAAAAAGCGGAAGAGCGCCAACGCCGCAAAAATGACCGCGCTATGGCTCGTAAAAGTGCAACAAAGAGGCTGCGCCTTCCTGGTAAGCTTGCGGATTGCTCGCGCGGTGATGCAAATGATACGGAGCTTTTCATTGTTGAGGGAGATAGCGCGGGCGGCTCTGCAAAACAGGGACGTAACCGCAAAACTCAAGCTATACTGCCGCTGCGCGGAAAAATACTTAATGTCGTAAGTGCATCAAAAGATAAAATACGCGCAAATAATGAGATACAAGACCTTATACTTGCGATGGGGTGCGGCACTGGCAAGGACATAAATCTTGATAACCTAAGGTATGAACGCATCATAATAATGACCGATGCGGATGTTGATGGGGCGCATATCGCGGCATTGCTTGTTACGTTTTTCTATACTCAAATGAAACCTTTAATAGAAAATGGACATCTATTTATTGCACAACCTCCATTATACAGATTAGTAAGCGGCAATATAAGCGCATATGCGCGTGATGACGAGCATAAAGATGAGCTGATGAAAACCACCTTTAAGGGCAAGTCAAAAGTCGAAGTTAGCCGCTTTAAAGGACTTGGTGAAATGCCTGCAAAACAGCTTAAAGAAACGACTATGGATCCTAAATCCCGTATATTATTGCGCGTTACCTTACCCGATGCCCCACAAATAGATGGCGAGGAATTTATCAGTCCATCTTGCAATATTGATGATTTAGTCGAAAGGCTTATGGGTAAAAATGCCGAAGCCAGATATGAATTTATTCAAGATAACGCACAATTTGCATCCGATATAGATATTTAAAGAATTAAAAAATATGAAACGACTATTAGCCGCATTATTAATTATTTTCACGCTAAGCTTATCTAGCTACGCCTATTTCATATATATTCCAGAAAAAATAGAAAATAAAATAATCTATAGCTTCAAAAACTTTGGTTTTGAGGAGTTGAAATTTGGCAATATAACTAGGAATAATGGGAAAATAACCTTCTCTGACATATCGCTAGATAAAAAAGAATTTAGCTCCATTGGTAAGCTCGACGTACATTTCTCTTTGCTAGAATTTATGCTTAACCCAAGTCATGCACAAAAAATTATTATAAGTAACATGGTGCTAAGTGGTGAAATTTCAAAAGGCGACATAAGCTTTTCAGGGTGGAATAATGACGATAATATATTACAAAGCCTTAAAAATATCCCCGCCAATATTGTTGTAATAAAGAATGCAACGATGGATATTCTTTCAGATGAAATTGGAGGTATAAAAATAGATTATAATGGTCGGTTTAAGCCTTCAAAAAATGGCGGAATAGAAATTAAAGGACAAGCAAATAGCCTGCAAAAGAAGCTAGCCTTCCAAGCCAAAATTAATGGGAAAATCTCACCAGACGGCATTTTATCAATGACCGCGCAATGCGACCAAATATCGCTTACACAAAAAGATTTAAGCATAAAAAGAGGCACTGCTAGCATAAACCTACAGCACTCTATAGGAAATTCTACTGCCTCTATTTCCGCAGAGGGTGATTTTTCGTCCGTAAATTGGCGTAATATGCCACTAAGAGATGTTCATTCAACACTGGAATATAACCATGATAACTATGTACTAAGCGCAAATGGAACAACTTTTGGTAATGAAAATATAAAATGGAAAACAAAAATAATAAATGATGGTAATATCAACGCAAAAACAACAATAACGCCTAGTAGCTTAAATGATTTATTGTCATTTCTATCATTCAATCACCGCCTTCAAGAAAAGCTTAGCTTCCCCGCATTTATTTTAAATATGAAGCAGCCAGTAATTTCTATAGATACAAAAATAAATGATGATGGCATAATAAGTGGTGATTTCAAATTTATCAATAACGCACCTATTTTTGAGCTCGGCGGGAAATTTATATCAAATAAAAACACCAAAAATATAAAAGGTAAATTTGCCCTTACAAATCCGCATATAGACACAATAGATAAAAAAGCACGTTTTAAGCAACGCTCATTAGGTGAATTTATAATCCGCAATATAGAGCAGGTTGCTACGCTGGAATGGTATTTAAACACTAAAATAAATGAAGGCAGCATAAATTATGGCACTCTAAATATTAAAGATATAAATGGAAAATTCTTATATAACTCTAGATCTCCTAAAAAAAGTGAAAGATATCTAAACTTTAAACTGCCTTTAAAACAAGATATCAAACAATCTGGTAAAATTAGCATTAACCTTACTGATGGCAATAAACCGTTAGTTGGAAATATGTCACTTAACATTTATGGCGGAAATATAAAAACACAAAGCCCTATATTTAAAGGCGGGGTTTTATCAAACAACATTAAATTAACTATATCAGACATAGATTTAGCTCCATTTTTCCGTGATGCACGATTTAAAAGGGCAAGAATATATGGGCAGCTTGGCGGTGTTTTGCCATTAACGATAGATAGTAATAAAATAAATATAAATGGCGGCTTATTACAAAGTCAGGGCAGCGGAGTGATAAGACTAGCCCCTTCTATCATTGCTGAATTATTTCCTGAAAAAGACCAAAAAGCAGCTCTAATCAAAAAAGCTTTGAGAAACTACCATTATGATTTTTTTGAAATTAGACTCGATGGAGATTTAACGGGGCAAGTCATGGTAACTATTAATGCGAATGGACGTAACCCTGATATTAATAATGCAGAGCCTGTTGATATCAGCTTACATATAGAAACAAACGCCTCCACTATATTTAAAAACCTAGTGAAATGACTAAGTTAAGGGTAATCGCAATGGTCAAATGTGACTTTAACAAATGACTTTGCCCCTTCTGTAATTGTGAATCTATATTCTTTATCTTTAACAATCATAGAATGACGCAACGGAAGCAAACCCTTCTTTTTCTGTAACTTCACCCCTTTTGCTTTAAAAGTAACATCTATAGGCTGCTCTGGATCAAACCATGCCTCCTTACTACCATTATTATTTTTAGATGAAGTGCCACTCCCCGCAACAGATATCACGCCATTAATAGATGCTGCGCTTCTAGGGCCTTTATATACAGGAGTAGAAACAACAAAGCGCTTATTTTCTGGATCACTACAATTTTGTGGGGGGCGAGCAGATAATATGATAGATTTTAACCGCTCCGCATCAACCCCTTGATCTATTTGCTTGCGCACAAGAGTTATAATATCACGCATAACCCCTTGGGATATAAGCTCTTCATATGTGGCGCGTAATTGCTCAAGCCTAACATTAGAGGTCTGAGCTTCGGCCCTAAGCTCTATCATATCACTTTGTGCCTGTTCAGATCCCTCACTGAGGATACGTTTTTCCTCTTGCAATATATACATATTTTGCTGATAACGCATACCGCCAACCCAATAGCCTCCGCCAAATATAGCAAGGAAGAAAAAAAACAGCGCGATAAACTTAGTTGTGCGAATTGCTGAACGCTGACGATAACGGTCATAAGGGTTATATGCGGAAAAGCTCATTTTAAAATCTCATATATCACGATAATCCAAAATAATATTTAGCAATAAAAATATATGCTATCCATATAATTATAACAAGCGGTACACCTGCTTTTATAAAATCCCTGAATTTATATTGCCCTGGCCCCATGACCAGTAAATTAGTTTGATAACCAATTGGTGATGCAAAAGAGCAATTTGCAGCAAAAACAACGGTAACAGCAAATATATAAGATATGTCAAATTGCAAATCAGGCGGGACATCTACTTGCGTGGCAAGGTTAAGCGCAATGGGCGTAAATAAAATAGCGCATGCATTATTTGTTAGGATATTAGTTGTGATGGCAACAATTATAAATAAAAGCGATGCAAGCATTAGGGGCGAGTCAGAGAATGGCGCGCTTATTATAAGGCTAGCGATATAATCAGCCCCTCCCGTAACTTGAAGGGCTGCGCCAAGCGCAAGCATTGATCCAACAAGCAAGAATATCTTACGATCAATTGCCCGCGTTGCTTGCCTAATATTTAAGCAGCCCGCGCCAATCATTGCCACCGCGCCAATAAATGCAGCAACAGGAATGGTTAGGATGCCTAGTGCGGCGCTGCTTATTGTTGCAAGGAATATTAACATTGCAATTGGCGCTTTTCCTGGTACTGGCAGGTCTTTCTTTGAGCCTGATAAAACAATAAAATCAGAGTTGCGCCTAAGATTATTAATCCTATTATGCTTTCCTGCAACTAACAAAACATCACCAGCCTCAAGCCTTATGCGCCCAAGGCGGCGGCGAACCACTCGCGCACGACGCTGAATACCAAGGACTATTGCGCCAAAACGTTTATGAAAGCCAATATGATCTATAGATACATCAATCATGCGCGAGGCAGGTGTTATCATTATTTTTGCTAAAACTCGAGTTTCTGCGCCACTTAAGGCTGCATTTTCTTCACCTTTATCGTGACCATCTTCGCCAGCAATAACTTCTGCCTCTTCCTCAGATAGTAAAAACCCAGGGTATTTTGTAAGAAGAGTCCCTAATGTTTGCCTTGTTGCGGCTACTATTAGAATATCACCGCTATGGATTTGATGCCCCTCAAATGGAGGTAAAATCAGATGCCCGCTGCGCTGAATTAGCTTTACATTCATATCTTTTAATTGCGCAAACTTGCCCTCAATGCATTCTGCGCCGATTAGAGAGCTATCCTCTGCTATATCAAGCTCGGCTACAAATTCAGTTTCATCGCCGACAAGCTCTTCTTTAATAGATGCGCGGTTTGGCAAAGTTTTGGGCAAGACTAAAATAACATATATAAACCCAACAAAAGCCAGCATTGCCCCCGGAACTGCAAAATCAAAAAACCCAAGCGGGGCATAGCCAGTCTCAACCATGGTAGAGGAAACCAAAAGATTTGTTGACGAGCCCACAAGAGTGACCATCCCGCCAAGGATCGCTATAAAACTTAGGGGCATCATCATGCGGCTTGCGGGAACTTTCATGGACTGAAGCACTGCCTGCATAACAGGAATAGCGATAATAACAAGGGGGGTGTTATTCATAAACCCGCTTAAAACCAAAACAAAAACCAATATTGCCAGAATAGAAAGCCATGCAAATTTCTTGTTTTCAAACACAAGGAGATTAGTTAAAAAGCGCAAAGAATCCGTGTGAATCATTGCTTGCCCCATAACAAGCAACGCCAAAACAGCAATCAATGATGGATTAGCAAATCCTGATAATATGACTTTAGGGTCAAGTAAGTTATTATTAACATCATCAGTTATAGAAAAAATCTGACCATATAGCAGCAACACCGCCATAATAACGACGCTTGTAACCTCAAGCGGTAATTTCTCACGCACAAAAGCATAAACCGCGCCCGCCGTAAGAAACAGCATAAACCACATATGGAAATTTGCGTCTATCTCAAAGCCCAAGAGCTGTACCTATTCTTCGTTTCTTCCGATATTAACGCCAGATGTTTTAAGCTCACCAAGATTTTTAAACCCTATTCGGAGCATAATTTCAGTTCCGCTATTACCAGAAGATTTATCGGTAAGATTTCTTTGACCGACCATAGATAGCGACACGCAATCACCTATGTAATCGACGCCAAACCTTGTCTCACGCAAGCCAGAATCTTTGCCTAAATCATGCTGAGCTGAGCCATGGATGCGCCAATTATCATTAATATAATAAGACGCAGAATTACGAATTTGCTCTCGTGTTTCATTGATATCAGTGCCATCCAGCGCCTTAGCATAAAGATAGCGCGTTGATAAGTCCAAGCCATTTATATGAGCCGAGGCATCAATTTCATGGCGCTGTGGTGATAGATTTTCATCATCAAGTTGAAAGCTATAATCAAGGGCATAATCCCCCTTATAATTAGCGGAAATTTGACCAACAATGTCAGACGCTTTCCTGTCCAAGCCCGAGCCTTTAGCAAATGGGTTATCACCATTATCAAATCTATAGCTTTGTCCAAGGAATGCCTCGCCATAGCTGCCATCATCACCATATATACCAGCTCGCGCGCCATATGTGATATGCGATCTGTCTTCAATACCATCAACTCCAGAAAATCTATTAGCTTCAAATAAATTTAATGCATCTATCTGAACATCTTGACTGTCTTCATTCGGAATATCACTATCAATGCCGATATTAGGAGATATGGTCACAGAAATACTTGGCTCCACCAGTATTTGAGCCTTTTTAAGCCGCTTTGCAACAGGGTAGCTAGTCGCTGCATTAATATAGCCATAGCCTCTAGCTTCAGTAGAATTTCCATCAATATTATCATTGCCTTCAGATCCTGTGCGATCATTAACATTATAAACCGCGCCTTGAATATTAGCGTCCAAAACAGATACAAGCCCGAAATCAGAAACATAGCGCTTTTGCCAGCCAAGCGCAGTATAAGCGCGATTAACATCTTGATCATCATTATCACGGACAAGCCCAAGCAGCGACATATCAGCGCTCCACCTCCCGCCAATAATGGGCGTGCTGTTAGGCTCACCCATAAAACTTACCTCTATTTCTGGTAAGACATGCGGTTGATCTTGCCTATTTTCATCAGTTCTCAAATCCTGAAAAGCCATCAAACGCCCTGCTGCATAATTCCGCCCTGAAAAACGCTCAAGATAAAGCTCATTCTTCAAAATATATTTGTTATCAAAGTTATATTGACGGAGATATTGATCATCTGACACGACGTCAATATCAACACCGCTGCGCCATTTATTATTTATATTCCAAAGCCCATCAACAGAAAAACTGCCTCTTATTTTATCATCACGAACAATATCAGCACCGCCATCAATATCCCTGCGTGATGAGTAAGTGACGCTGCCATCCATCACTAATGAAGCATCATCCCAGCGTTGCCTATACTCAGCCAAAGCCATTGGCGCTTCCCTAGTCATGGCCATAACCCCAAAGGTTAAGTCTTTTTCGGGGGCAATCGACCAATAGTAATCACCTTGCACAAACGCGCCCAAATCACTTTTATACCCAGCCGACGGGGTTAAAAAACCGCTTTTACGATCAACGCTACCGTCAGGATGAGAGAAATAAGGAATATAAACAACGGGAACGCCCTTTATTTCAAAACGCGCATTTTTATAGCTAACTGCCTTATCTTGCTTATGATGTTTAACTTCGGAAGATGTAATCTGCCACAAAGGCTCTTTGTCAGGGTGATCTTTACATGTCTTGCATGATGTATAAGAAGCATTACTCATAACTGTTTCAACGCCATTTATATGACGCGCACTATCAGCTTTAAAGCTTGAACCATCCGATAGAAAAGTTTGCAAAGCTTCTACAAAACCATCCTTAAGTGCGTTATTAAACTTTGCGCTTTTTGATAAATGCCTATCTCCATTTTCCTCTATCAACACAACATTTCCCGTTGCAATAACTGTATCATCACCGATATTATAAATAACCTTATCCGCTTTTAATGTACGCTCACCTTGTATCAGCACAACATCACCCAAAGCAGTGACAGTTTGACCCTTTTCATCATGAGAGAGACTATCTGCTTGCAGATCCACTGGCTGCTCTTTATCCTGAGCATAAGATGGACTAGCCGCGAACAAAGTAAGTGTTGAGAGTAATATCAAGGATTTATATATCATAAAACTAACCAATAGCCATCACTATAAAAAATTCATTAAAAAAAAACCACGACTTGTATTTTTAATTTTCCACCACATAAAGTCAATAGTTCAAGATATAACTACTTAAAGAATGCAGGTATTTCATCTCCAAAACCGCTTTTACCAGAATTATCGCCCTTATGAACAGGTTTTGTTTTTGCTGGCTTCTCATGATTTTTGGCAGGCTTTGGCTTGGGAGCAGCTTTGGGAGCCGTTTTGGGTGCGGCTTTATTCTCCTCAATATCAATAATTTTAATAGGCTTACCAATATGCTTAATAACAGCATCAAGCTGCTTCTCATCATATTTTGTTGAAAGCATCCAAGCGTGACCGCTCTGCCCTGCTCTGCCTGTTCGCCCTATTCTATGCACATAATCATCAGGATTAACTGGCACATCATAATTAAATACATGAGACACTGAATCAACATCAATTCCGCGCGCAGCAACATCGCTGCAAACAAGGAACGGCACTTCACCAGCCTTGAACTTACGCAATGTCTCGGTGCGGCTTGATTGCGCCATATCACCATGCAAAGCGCAAACATCATAACCTTTACCGCTAAGCCATTTACTAAGAGCATCAACATCACGCTTGCGATTACAGAAAATAAATGCATTTTTAACATCTTCACGCTTTATAATTTTGTGAAGCACGTCGTTTTTACGCTTAGGGGTCGTATTTACCTGAAATTGTTCAACTGTAACAGCGGTAGAAGCAGACTTTGACACGGCAACTTCACGCGGATTAGAAAGAAACTTCTCAGTTAGCTTTTTAATCTCAGGCGCCATAGTAGCGGAAAACAACAAAGTTTGACGCATCGGCGATAATTTAGAGCAAATTTCTTCAATATCGGGGATAAACCCCATATCAAGCATGCGATCAGCCTCGTCAATAACCAGAATTTTTATATCAGTAAGGAGTATCTTTCCGCGACCAAATAAATCAAGCAAACGCCCTGGAGTTGCAATCAAAACATCCGCCCCGCGATCAAGTATTTTGATTTGCTTTTCCATAGATGACCCACCAATAAGCAAAGCCTTGGATAAATTACAATTCTTGCCATATGTATCAAAGTTATCGGCGATTTGCGCGGCAAGTTCGCGCGTGGGTGAGAGTATAAGGGAGCGCGGCATAAGTGCCTTTGCCCTGCCGCCTGCCAAAATCTCGATCATTGGTAAGGTAAAGCCCGCAGTCTTCCCCGTTCCTGTTTGCGCCAATCCTACAACATCACGCGCCATTAAAATATGGGGAATAGCTTTTTCCTGAATTGGCGTAGGAGTATCATACCCACAATCATTAATAGCATCTAATATTGGCTTACTTAGCCCTAAATCTTCAAACTTCATTTAATATTTTTTCTTATCTTTATTTCTTTTCGTATAGTTCGTATAGATAGCTATTACAAATAAGAGGCAAAAGCAAGAAAAGTAAGTAATATGACCCTAAAAATAGCAATTCAGATGGATTTCCCTGAAAATATCAACATAAATAAGGACTCCACCTTTGTAATCGCACTAGAAGCCCAAAGGCGAGGGCATGAGCTTAGCTACTATCATCCTTCCACTCTTTCACTGAAAGAAGGCAATGTCACCGCCCTATGTTCTGCAATAAAATTCAAGCGGAAAATAGGCGATCATTGCAAAATAGGCGCTCCATCTTATAAAAACCTAGAAGATTTTGACATTATATTAATGCGCCAAGATTTTACCGATCCGCTAACATATAACGCATCTACTTATATACTCGATCACCTTAAAAATAAAACATTAGTGCTTAATGATCCTACTGGCGTTCGCGAATCGCCTGAAAAAATCCTTATCACATATTTTCCGCAATTTGCCCCTAAGACATTAATTACTCGCGATCTAGCGCAAATTAGAGAATTTCAAAAAGAGCATGGAAGCCTAATATTAAAGCCGCTTAATGGCTTTGGCGGTATGGATATATATCACATGAAGCCAGATGACGATAATATAGCCTCAGTATATGACATGATGACGCGCCTTCATCCAGAGCCACTTATCGTGCAGCAATATATCCCCGAAGTCCGCAAGGGCGATAAACGCATAATTGTTGTTGAGGGCGAGCCTATTGCAGCAGTTTTGCGCGTTCCTCCACAAGGCGAGGCTAGGGCTAATCTTTGCGCGGGAGGAAGCGCAAAAGCCGCAGAGATCACAGATCATGAAAAAGATATTTGCAAAACCATTAAGCCTGAGCTTGTAAAACGTGGACTTGTATATGTTGGAATTGATGTAATCGGCGATTATGTTACAGAGATAAATCCTAAATCCCCGACGGGGATTCAGCAAATTTATAAGCTGCAAGGCATAAAATGCGAGCAAGCCATATGGGATGCTTTTGAAAACAGGTTAAAACAATGGAAAAATTAGAGCTAGAAGAAAGCCTGAAATTCACACCTCAATTTGATGATAAAGGCTTGATCCCTTGCATTTGCACATGCGCGACAACAGGCGAGGTGCTTATGTTTGCATTTATGAATGAGGTATCGCTTGCCAAAACCATTGAAACTGGTGAAACTCATTACTATTCCAGATCACGCGGTGAGCTTTGGCATAAAGGCGCAACCAGCGGTCAGATTCAAAAAATAGTATCTATGAAAACAGATTGCGATCAAGACTGCATATGGATAAAAGTAGAGGAAACTCCCTCATGTCATACAGGCAGAAAATCTTGCTTTTACAGGGAAATAGACCTAGACAAAAATATGAGCTTGCAGATGATTGAACAAAAAACTACGTTATAAAAAATTGATATAAAAGAGAGATAACATGATAAAAGAGCAAAATTCCAATAAAATGTGGGGCGGGCGGTTTGAAGACAAGCCATCTGACATTATGGAGCAGATCAACGCCTCTATCAGCTTTGATAAGCGCATGTGGAGGCAGGATATCCGCGGCTCTATCGCTCATGCTACTATGCTATCTAATCAAGGGATTATCACCAAAGACGAAGCGGTAGAAATCGTTAACGGGCTTAATAAAATCGCTGAGGAAATAAAATCGGGTAATTTCGAGTTTAAAGCCTCACTTGAAGATATACATATGAATATAGAAAGCCGTCTGCGTGAGCTTATTGGCGAGGTAGCGGGCAAGCTTCATACTGCTAGGTCTCGCAATGATCAAGTAGCCACTGATTTTCGTATGTGGACTCGCGGGGCTTGTGATGAGCTAATCCATTTAATAGAAGAGCTACAAGGAGCGCTTGGCGCACTATCTCAAAAACATAAAGATGATATCATGTCAGGTTTCACGCATTTGCAAGCAGCGCAGCCAATCACGCTAGCCATGCATTTAGATGCTTACAGCCAAATGTTAGAGCGCGATAAGAACCGTTTCATTGATTGCCGCAAACGCCTTAATGAATGCCCGCTTGGCTCTGCTGCACTGGCGGGAACGCCCTACCCCATTGACCGCAAATTTACCGCCGAAAAGCTAGACTTTGATAAACCTATGAGCAATACATTAGACGGTGTGTCCGCGCGTGATTTTGCCACTGAATTCCTCTTTTGCGCCGCGCAAACAGGCCTTCATTTATCACGCCTTGCCGAGGAAATCATCATATGGGCAACGCCGCAATTTAGCTTTATCCAGCTATCCGATAGCTGGAGCACTGGCAGCTCTATCATGCCGCAAAAGAAAAACCCTGATGCAGCCGAGCTAGTGCGCGGTAAGACGGGAAGGCTAAATGGCAACCTAATTCAGATGATGACAATTATGAAGGGACTTCCACTTGCTTATAACAAGGACTTGCAAGAAGATAAAGAGCCAGTATTTGATAGCTTTGATAGCATATCCCTATGCTTGCAAGCCATGAAGGGAATGCTTGAAACTGCGACTTTTAATACTGCTTCTATGCTAGAAAGCGCAGAGATGGGATACACTACCGCAACCGCGCTGGCGGACTGGCTGGTGATGAATTTAGGTCTGCCATTTCGCGATGCTCACCATGTCACGGGCGCAATCGTTAAAATGGCAGAGGATAAAGGCTGCAAGCTCGATGAGCTAAATCTCGCCGATATGCAAGCGATTAATTCCAACATTACGACGGAAATATTTGCTGTGCTTAGTGTTAGAGCATGAAATTTAATTCAAAGTTTTTGGCACTTTCGCGGCGCGGTCATAGCCGAAATTGAACAGCTCAAGCACGATATAGCCAAGCTCATATAGGCTGAGTATACTCATAGAATGACATATTCAATAGATTATCGCCGTAAAGTTTTATCAGTTCGTGAGAAGGAAGAACTTACAATTGAGCAAGTGGCGAAGCGTTTTTGTGTTGGAATTGCTAGTGTTACGCGTTGGCTTAGTAACATTGAGCCAAAAGTTGGTAGCAATAAGCCATCAACCATGATCTCTGTATGTGCTAGGGTCAAAGCCACTTTCGCGCAATAATAAACTGGGGTTTTCTTCAACGTGGCGCTTCAAATCAATGATCTACTTAAGCTGCTTATATGAACACCAAAGATTACCGCCCTTTCGCGCAATAATAAACTGGGGTTTTCTTCAACGTGGCGCTTCAAATCAGCTTTATTAACCTTACGTTGGCGAGTTACTATAAATGAGATTTTGGAGGCGATGGCGCAAGCCACCAGCGGTAAAACTGCGAGCGAACTAGGCAAAATCTGATGTCCCCTATATTTGTAACAGGAAGATTGTAGCTGCACTACACCCACCAGTTTACACTGGCGGTCTTATTGCGCGGATAAACAAAAAACCCGCCAAAAGGCAGGTGATTTAAGTAATATAACGTAATAAGCTTAAAGAAATTAGCATGAACTTAGAAGACTCGGCAACGAACTACTCTCCCACGCCTTAAGACGCAGTACAATCGTCGCGAAGAGGTTTCACGGTTGAGTTCGGGATGGGATCAGGTGTTTCACTCTTGCTATAATCACCGAGTCATCTAAACTCATGCTATCCAAAAAAACATTTGCAGGTATTACTAATGTATTTTAAAACCTGAATTATCAATAAACGAACAATATTTTTATCACTGCGCGCAGACAACGGCTCCTTTTGTTCGTAGATCGCTCTACATGCAAGCCATTGCATAATTTAAATTCAAGCCAATCGAGCAATTAGTACCAGTTAGCTTCACTCGTTACCGAGCTTCCACATCTGGCCTATCAACGTGGTGGTCTTCCACGGCTCTGATAGGGAGTCCTAGTATTGAAGGGGGCTTCCCGCTTAGATGCTTTCAGCGGTTATCCTGTCCGAATATAGCTACTCTGCTATGCTCCTGGCGGAACAACAGATACACCAGAGATTCGTCCACCCCGGTCCTCTCGTACTAAGGGCAGCTCTTCTCAAGACTCCAACTCTCACGGCAGATAGGGACCGAACTGTCTCACGACGTTCTGAACCCAGCTCACGTACCTCTTTAAATGGCGAACAGCCATACCCTTGGGACCTGCTACAGCCCCAGGATGAGATGAGCCGACATCGAGGTGCCAAACAGCGCCGTCGCTGTGAGCGCTTGGGCGCTATCAGCCTGTTATCCCTAGAGTACCTTTTATCCGTTGAGCGATGGCCCTTCCATGCGGAACCACCGGATCACTATGACCTGGTTTCCCAACTGTTCGACTTGTCAGTCTCACAGTAAGGCGAGCTTATGCCATTGCACTCGATGGACGATTTCCGACCGTCCTGAGCTCACCATCGCGCGCCTCCGTTACAATTTAGGAGGCGACCGCCCCAGTCAAACTACCCACCACGCAGGGTCCTAGATCCAGATAATGGATCGTAGTTAGACAACACGAAAGCAAAGGGCGGTATTTCACTTGTTGACTCCACCAAAGCTAGCGCCTTGGTTTCAAAGTCTTCCGCCTATGCTACACGTTACAGTCATATTGTCACTGCGAAGCTATAGTAAAGGTTCATAGGGTCTTTCCGTCTAACCGCGAGTACGAGGCATCTTAACCTCGAATTCAATTTCACTGAGTCTGCCCTGGAGACAGTGGGGAAGTCGTTACGCCATTCGTGCAGGTCGGAACTTACCCGACAAGGAATTTCGCTACCTTAGGACCGTTATAGTTACGGCCGCCGTTTACCGGGGCTTCAATTCAGAGCTTGCACTCCTCCTCTTAACCTTCCGGCACCGGGCAGGCGTCAGACCCTATACGTCGTCTTACGACTTCGCAGAGCCCTGTGTTTTTGATAAACAGTCGCCACCCCCTATTTTGTGCCCCCTGAAAAGAGTTGCCTCGATTCAGGGCTTGCTTCTCCCGAAGTTACGCAAGCATTTTGCCGAGTTCCTTCAGGACAGTTCTCTCAAGCGCCTTGGTATTCTCTACCATCCCACCTGTGTCGGTTTGGGGTACGGTCTAGTGTGGAGGCTATTTCCTGGAACCGATTCACAGCCCCTCCAATCCAATAAGGAGGAACAATTTACTCGATCCGTCACACTTCCACTGGCCCACGAATATTAACGTGGTTCCCATCGACTACGCATTTCTGCCTCGCCTTAGGGGCCGGCTGACCCTGCTCAGATTAACTTTAAGCAGGAAACCTTGGGATTTCGGCGTGAGTGTTTCTCACACTCATCTCGTTACTCATGTCAGCATTCTCACTTCTGATACCTCCAGCTAACCTCACGGTTAACCTTCACAGGCTTACAGAATGCTCCGCTACCGCACATATAAATATGTGCCCTAAGCTTCGGTACGTAATTTAAGACCCGATACATCTTCGCCGCCAAAAGTCTTATTTAGACCAGTGAGCTATTACGCTATCTTTAAAAGATGGCTGCTTCTAAGCCAACTTCCTGGTTGTCTTGGACTTTCGACTTGCTTTTCCACTTAATTACGATTTGGGGACCTTAGCTGTAGGTCTGGGCTGTTACCCTTTCCACCATGGACCTTATCACCCATGGTGTGTCTGCCAGATATTACTCACCGGTATTCGGAGTTTGGTTAGGTTTGGTAAAGCTCGCGCTCCCCTAGCCCATCCAGTGCTCTACCCCCGGTGGTATTCGTCTGACGCTCTACCTAAATAGATTTCGCGGAGAACCAGCTATTACCCGGTTTGATTGGCCTTTCACCCCTAGTCACAGGTCATCACCGCATATTGCAACATACGTGTGTTCGGTCCTCCAGTTAGTGTTACCTAACCTTCAACCTGCCCATAACTAGATCACCGGGTTTCGGGTGTAATCCAACATACTATGCGCCCATTTAAGACTCGCTTTCGCTACGCCTGCGCCTAACGGCTTAAGCTCGCATGATAGACTAACTCGCTGACCCATTATACAAAAGGTACGCTGTCACATCTTAATGATGCTCCAACTGCTTGTAGGCATCCGGTTTCAGGTCTATTTCACTCCCCTTATCGGGGTTCTTTTCACCTTTCCCTCACGGTACTTGTTCACTATCGGTCAATTAGGAGTACTTAGCCTTGGAGGATGGTCCCCCCATGTTCAAACAGAATTTCACGTGTTCCGTCTTACTCAAGGACTAGTCTTCTTTTTACGCATACAGGGCTATCACCTACTTTGGCGTGGCTTTCCATCCACTTCTGCTTATTAAAAACTAGCCACTGGGCTAGTCCGCGTTCGCTCGCCACTACTAACGGAGTCTCGGTTGATTTCCTTTCCTCAGGGTACTGAGATGTTTCACTTCCCCTGGTTTGCTTCTTAACACTATGTATTCATGTTAAGATATCTCATAAAGAGATGGGTTTCCCCATTCGGAGATCTGTGGGTATAACGGGTGTTGACACCTTACCACAGCTTATCGCAGCCTGCCACGTCCTTCATCGCCTCTAATTGCCAAGGCATTCACCAGATGCCCTTCAAAACGCTTGAATTTAAATCACGCGCAGGGATAAATCCACTGTTTTTGATCCAAAAGCGTGGCACTTACCACGGAACCCAGTCGAACGCTTGAAAACAAGCGAGTGACCACGAGCCGCGAAAAGTTTCGCGTTCTTGAAAAACACATTCATTAATAATTATTGTAAGTTCTTGAGGCTTACAATGTTCTCAGATTTTGTTAGACATTAAGTTACATTCAATAAATTGAATGTAATAATTTATTTAGTTAATTCAAATATAAAATAATGCCTAAGCACTACTCCATATAAAAAACTAACTAAACCTACAAATATAATAATTTATTTTTGGAGATTTCATAATTTGCTAATAGTTATTCAACTCACTAACAAGGATAAACCTTGATAGTATTTTGCTATTAACACCTTATGATGTCATTTCTTTAAACTTATTTACGATATATTAGAACCTCTGGAAAAAACCAGAAATAAACCGTTACAAACGACTTATTTCTAACTTCTTAAGAAGCTGCGTACATTATACTTAACACTTAAAAGTGCGACTGCACTTTCGCCAATAATTTGGAGCTTTTAAACCAAGGAGATGGTGGACCCTAGCGGGATCGAACCGCTGACCTCCTGAATGCAAATCAGGCGCTCTCCCAGCTGAGCTAAGGGCCCTCTCTACAGAATTCCACAATGGTGGGCCCGGCGAGACTTGAACTTGCGACCTCACGCTTATCAAGCGTGCGCTCTAACCAACTGAGCTACGAGCCCACGAGGGAAAACGAGGGGGTTACGTTATCCAAATAACGTACGCAGGAAAGAAGAGATATGCGGGCAACAGCATTTGAATAATTAATACACCAAGTAGCATCCTTAGAAAGGAGGTGATCCAGCCGCAGGTTCCCCTACGGCTACCTTGTTACGACTTCGTCCCAGTCGCTGACCCTACCGTGGTCCGCTGCCTCCTAAAAGGTTAGCACACGGCCTTCGGGTAGAACCAACTCCCATGACGTGACGGGCGGTGTGTACAAGACCCGGGAACGTATTCACCGCGACATGCTGATGCGCGATTACTAGCGATTCCAACTTCATGCTCTCGAGTTGCAGAGAACAATCCGAACTGAGATAATGTTTGGAGATTAGCGCCTCCTCGCGGAGTGGCTGCCCACTGTCATTACCATTGTAGCACGTTTGTAGCCCCACACGTAAGGGCCATGATGACTTGACGTCGTCCCCGCCTTCCTCCGGCTTATCACCGGCAGTCTCGCATGAGTCCCCAACTAAATGATGGTAACATACGATAAGGGTTGCGCTCGTTGCAGGACTTAACCTAACATCTCACGACACGAGCTGACGACAGCCATGCAGCACCTGTCACTTCCCCGGCCGAACCGAAAGCGATCATCTCTGAAAGCCCCAAGAAGGATGTCAAGTGTGGGTAAGGTTCTTCGCGTTGCTTCGAATTAAACAACATGCTCCACCGCTTGTGCGGGTCCCCGTCAATTCCTTTGAGTTTTAATCTTGCGACCGTACTCCCCAGGCGGTATGCTTAATGGTTTCCCTGCGTCACTGAAGACTTAAGCCTCCAACAACTAGCATACATCGTTTACGGCGTGGACTACCAGGGTATCTAATCCTGTTTGCTCCCCACGCTTTCGTACATGAGCGTCAATACCGGTCCAGTTAAGCGCCTACGCCACTGGTATTCCTCCTAATATCTGCGAATTTCACCTCTACACTAGGAATTCTCTTAACCTCTACCGGATTCTAGATATGAAGTTTCAAAAGCAGTTCCAGAGTTGAGCTCTGGGATTTCACTTCTGACTTTCATATCCGCCTGCGCACGCTTTAAGCCCAGTTATTCCGAACAACGCTTGCCCCATTCGTATTACCGCGGCTGCTGGCACGAATTTAGCCGGGGCTTCTTCTATAGCTACCGTCATAATCTTCACTATTGAAAGAGCTTTACAACCCTAAGGCCTTCTTCACTCACGCGGCATGGCTGCATCAGGGTTTCCCCCATTGTGCAATATTCCTCACTGCTGCCTCCCGTAGGAGTCTGGACCGTGTCTCAGTTCCAGTGTGGCTGATCGTCCTCTCAGACCAGCTAATGATCGTAGCCTTGGTGAGCCATTACCTCACCAACTAGCTAATCATGCGCGGGCTGATCCTCTGGCGATAAATCTTTGATCCGAAGATATTATAAGGTATTAGTATTCGTTTCCAAATATTATTCCTTACCAGAGGGTACATTCCCACGTGTTCCGCACCCGTGCGCCACTATTCCCGAAGGAACCGTTCGACTTGCATGTGTTAGGCCTGCCGCCAGCGTTCGTTCTGAGCCAGGATCAAACTCTTAAGTTTAGATCCATCAAAATGCTCAAAAAAGAAATTTTTTGGTTTTTTGAAGTATAATATTTTCAAAAAGACCTGCTTGCTTGCGATGTAACATCTTAAAGATATTACATTTTGCTGTTGTGACTTAATAATCAAGCTTCCGACTGGAAGCCGTGGCAAATGCCACGCTTTTTAACTAAAAAGCCACGATTTAGTGATCGCGCCTTTCAAACCTCATACAAGTACGAGGGATCAAAAGGTGATCACTGTGCGTCATAGAAGATACACATTTTACCAAAAACCACCGAAGTGATTAATAGTGGCAAACAGTCTTTTCTTGTTAATGCACTCAATGCATTTACAAACACTGCTGCCTGCGTATCTCTTCTTTCCTATTCACGATGTACAAGAACTGCGCTACCTAAATAAAACTTTCGTAAAACCTTGGTCGCAAATAACCGAATAAATCCAGTCATTCAATTTTTTGATTGAGGCAACATATAAACATAAGCTCATTTGCTTGTCAACCTAAAACTTGAAGAAAAAGACTAAATAAAATCTTCTTTTTCAAACCCTTAGAAACTTCAACTCTAAGTCTTTTTTATGAAGCGTGGATGGGCTTTATACTTCCCAATCCAATCACTGTCAAACCTTATTTTAAAATAATTTTTCTCAGCAATTCCGCTTCGTTTTGAACAAGTTCTCCTCAAGGCGTGAGGGGGGTTATACGTACATCCCCCTCCCCTGTCAAACATATAATTCACTTTTTTCAAAGTTTTTTTATTCAGCCTTAAATAACGGCAGAAAACAATGATAAATGCTCCAAATCAAGCCTCGGGGACATTGCCCTTAGGCTCACTAAACGATTTCATGATTTGATAATCAGTCCGCGGCTTACCATTAGGAGTGTTGAATATAGCAGCAGATAAACTATCCTCGCCATCCACCTGAAAATTTCCGAGCATGCCCTTATACCAAGTAAACATATCAGCTATTTGATCCATTTGGTCATAATAAGCCTTCGGCACTTTTGCGTAATCTTTACCATCTACATTCACGATAACCTCATGGCGATTAAGGTAATCATCAGGCATTTCACTGGATTTACCATGAAGAATATCCGACGTTCCATCAAAACCAAACGCCTTAACGTCCAAAGCATCAACGTCCAAAGCAGAAAAAATGTTTTTAAGTTCCTTCTGATGCCTTAACGCAGCGACCACAGCAACCGCAGCAGGAGGTGCGCCCGTTCCCGTTCCAACCAAAGATTGCCCAACCTCAGCTATTTGATCTTCATCCAAAAGAGCATCATATAAGAAAATATTTTCATTCGGCACAATATCGCTATCCATTAAATGCTGGATTGTTGAGCCATTACCCGATAACTCTTCTGATGAACAATGCGAAGCCATAAGATATTTAATATCACTGCGCGGATTTTTAAACGCCTTAGTGTGCGAGTTTCCAATAGAAAAATTTGAAATAGCCGCATGAACATATTTAGGATTAACAAATTTGCTTAAATCTATGTCCTTCTCAGCCGTTCCTTCGGGTGGCAAAGCATAATGCCCCGCGCCCGCCACAATGGTGCAAACTTCTTCACAGCGTTCAACATAGCCTGCAAGCTCTTTATTCAAAGCAAGCATTCTCTCGCCCTCAATATCACCAGCCGCAGCAATAATAATTAACTTACCACTATTTATAGGCAAGCCAGCATCAACCGCATTATCGCCCAAAAGCTCATTCAAGCCCAGCGCCTTATTATGTGCAACATCATCAAACATAACATCACGATCCAAACCAACATCAGTTGATAAATATTTCTCATCAGCAAAATACACCTCTCCGCTTATATTACTAACACCACCAAACTCATCTTTAGCCATTTTTCAAATATCCTTACTATTTACATTGCTGTTTAATTATTAAAATTATCGACACACTACCCCCCCCTGCAAAACTATGTCAAGAAAAATATGCAGTTTGAAAACTAAGCTTGAAAAACCACCCGATTCGCGCTAGAAGGAGAACGGCTAGGAGACATGTCATTTCAGTTACACTTATATTACTTAAAATTATCGGCGCAGTAGCCTTGCTCCTTTGGGGAACGAGAATGATCAAGCTCGGCTTCACCCGCGCATATGCAACGTCTTTGCAAAAAACTATTGCCACCAACACCAGCAACCGCATTAAAGCCTTTTTTGCGGGAATGGGCGTTACCGCCATACTGCAAAGCTCTACCGCCACCACCATGATATGCGCTTCATTTGCATCTAAAAAGATGATCGGCACAACTGCGGGGCTAGCGGTTATCATTGGCGCAGACGTAAGCACAACACTTGTCGCCCAAGTTCTTACATTTGATTTATCATGGCTAATGCCAATACTTATATTAACGGGCGTTATAATGCATAATAGGTACGAGCATGGCGGACGCAAAAAACATATTGCCCGCGCTTTAATCGGTCTTGGTCTTGTTTTGCTATCCTTAAGCATAATAAAAGAGAGCGCCGCGCCATTAGGGCAATCAGAAATACTGCCAATAATATTACAACCACTAGAAAATGAACCCATATTAGCGCTGCTCGTCGCAGGACTGCTCACTTGGATGCTGCATTCCTCATTGGCATCAGTGCTTCTTATTGCTTCATTCGCATCCAGCGGATTAATAAACGCACATTTGGGGCTATTGCTTGTATTGGGAGCAAATCTCGGAGGAGCGCTAATCCCATATGTTATGACACTTAAAATGGGAGCAAGGGCAAGGCGCATAACAGTAGGCAACTTAATAATGCGCATTACTTGCGTAATAATGATACTGCCATTCCTTGGAATGATAATAACGGCATTGGACTCAATGGGAATCGAGCAAAGCCGTGAGATAATCCACTTTCACACATTATTCAATGTGCTTTTAGCTCTAACATTCTTGCCACTAATAAAGCCGTTATCAAAAATATGCCGCAAGCTTGTCCCAGATCAAGAAGAGCCAGTAAACCAAGAGCATCAGCCACTATATCTTGATGAAACAGCATTAGAATCACCAACAATAGCATTAGCAGGCGCAGCGCGTGAAACCTTGCGCGTGGCAAAGGTGGTCGAAGATATGTTCGCCGATTCTATGGCTGCATTAAAAAATGAAGACACAAATATCGTAAAGAAAATAATATCGGACGATGACACGGTTGATAAGCTTCACACGGCTATAAAACTATATCTCACCCGCGTTAATGAAGAGGCGCTAGACCCCAAAGAATCAGATCGCTTTGTGCAGATATTATCCTTTTCTACCAATTTAGAGCATATAGGCGATATCATAGAAAAAAGCTTGATTGAATTAATATCAGCCAAAATAAAAAGAAAGAACAGGTTTTCCAAGGAAGGATTTAAGGAAATCCAAGACTTCCACCAGACCATACTTGGCAATATGAAGATCGCACAAGCTATTTTCATGTCCGAAGACCCAAAGCTAGCGCAGCAACTCGTTGAAGGTAAGGCAAGTGTACGAAGAGCCGCACAAAGCAGCTCCGCCAAGCATTTCCAAAGACTTCGCGCGGGCGTGCCTGAAACTCAAAATACAATCTCGCTTCACACTGATATAATTCGCGATTATAAACGTATAAACAGCTATATCACGAGCGTTGCCTACTCTATATTAGATAACGCAAGTTCTCACAAAGATAATCGCAAAGGCGATGATGCTTAATTAAGGCTCTACACTAGGCGCAGGATCATTATCTTGCGAATTAACAAACTCTTGTGTGGCGTGCGCTATTGAGATGTTTTTGATTTTATCAAGATGTGCGTCAAATTCATCCATATTAACATGCGCCAGCGCCACCATATCTGATAATGAATTATATATTCCCTGTGCTAAGTCAGGGTTATCTTGCGATATATCTGCAAGTGCGCCTGCAATATCACACCTAGAATAAGCCGCTCCATTATGGCTTATATTTTCAAGCAGTCGCGCCGAGTTTAATAAAATACCAACCACATCTTCAGTTACATCATCATGAGCCTTTGCAAGTCTGCAGAGGTTATTCGCCAAAAGATCAAATTCAATATCAAGAAGGTTTTTTTCAATTGCTTTTTCAATTAAAGGCAATATATATAGCCTCATTACATAATCATTTTCAGCTTTGCACCCTATATCCACCAACCTATCAAAAACATCTGACCTGTGACCATTTTTAAGAAAATCTTCACAATGTTCAATAACCTCAAAATCGCTTAAACTAATACCGCTAAGCACTTTACCAGCAATAAAACCATTAAGCATTAAAACATCACCCGCAGAAAACTTTGTTTCATTTTCTATAGCGTCATCAATATATCTTTTAAAGGCAGGAATAATCATGTCATTATCAAGCTCTTCATCACCTAAGTCATTAAGAGCTTCCAAAATTTGAGTGGTAATTTTAGCATCAGGATCAAGTTTAGCATAAGGATCAAGTTTAGCAGCATCTTCAATCCAATTTATCATAGATGGAACGATTTGATTTTTTGCAATATCAGGGTGCTTTACCCCTATATCACGAAGAGATACAACAACCTTGCTATCAATACCATAAAAATCCTCACGCGAAACATTCTCATCCTCAAACATTTTAATCATAGGTGGAACGATTTGCTCTCTTGCCAAACCTTCATGCGCCATGCCTATTTTTGTAAGCTGATCAACAATAATATCTTCACAGTCTAAACCACTTGACAAAAGACTTTGAAACAATGGGAGAGCTTTATTAGCTGCAACATCATGACTAAGTGCCGCAATATTCCCAAGCTCTTCGATACTATCCATAACATGAGTGCCATTAGAAATATCTGAAATCACCCGTTCAGACTTAGCTATCAGCTCATCTTGGCTTAGAACAACATATTTTGGAACACCCTCCTCTTTTCTTTTGCTAACTCTCCGAAAAGCGCCCAAAATACCCTTTAAAATATCCATTTAATCCACCCTGCATTTTATAATTTACATAGCTTTGTAACGGGCTATTTTCAATAATGCAAGTTTTTTATTGTGGAACAGTGCATAAGAATATTTCACAACCACAGATCAATCATATAAGATTGAGTGCGATTGTATTTTCTTTAAGGTGGTCATGCCTAAATTTTATCTGTTATTTTTAATCACATTATATATGGCTATATTGCCCTATAACCTCGCGCAAGCTGAAACAGAGCAGCTTTCAACACTTGAAGCCGCATATGCTCAACGTCTAATAGATGAGCCTATGCAATTTGGATATGATTTATTCGATAGTGAAACAAAAATATCACCCCCTATGGGCGCAGTGCAAGATGATTTTGTACTAGGAAGCGGCGATACACTGCAAATCACCTTCACGGGCGAGCGCAGCGACCAAGATATCTATAAAATAGATACGAAAGGCATGATAACCATAAAGGAATTCCCGCCAATAACAGCAACAGGGCGCACAATAGCGCAGCTACAATCGGCAATAGATGCGCAGCTTGCCGAGATGCATAATACAAAAGCCTATATATCCCTATCCTCAATAAGGCAAATAAGCGTGCTTATTGTTGGTAACGTCAAATCACCGGGTAGAAAAAACCTAAATGTCTTTCACAGCGTATTAGACGCGCTAAACCTTGCGGGCGGGGTTAATAAAGACGGATCACTTCGGCGAATCAAGCTAGTGCGGGGCGGGCGCAGCACTATAATAGACCTATATGCATTATTAATACATGGCGCCCCCCATATAGATATGCGCTTAAAAGATGGTGACCGCGTAATAGTCCCGCCAATAGGAGCAACTCTTGCTGTGTCAGGCAATGTAAAACGCGCAGGCATCTATGAAATAAGAAAAACTGCCTTTGGTATAAATAACCATATAAATCAAAATAGCGAAAAACTTAGCCTTAACGCAATGCTTGATCTTGCGGGCGGCACTCTAACCGCTGGCAAAAACAGATTCATACATCTAAGCCTAACCCCAGATGGCAAGGAAACCATAACCCAAATAAATGATAACTTCGCGCGCATATTTAAAAGTGGTTCAATCTTAAGTGTCATATCTGGCGATGCAAAAAGAACTGATACAATAGAGCTTGTCGGCAATGTAAGGTCATCAGGTCTATATGATTTATCGCAAAATAAAACGCTCTCAAGCTTGCTAGAAAATGACACTATTTTAGGTGATGATATATATCCATTAATCGGAGTGATAGAAAGATGGGATAAAGAGCAGATAACCACCAAGCTTTTAAGCTTTCCGCTGCGTCTCGTATTAAAAAAAGAATTTGACCTTCAAATGCATAGCAATGATGTGGTTTACCTATTCTCTAACGCTGATATATCAAGCCTTTACAGCGATATTGATAAGATTGACAAAAACACTGATATGATAGAGCAAGGCTCACAAAATAATGATGATATAATCGCAAATAATATTGCTCTTAAATCTTTCCTTAAGGAGCGATCCGTCTTTGTTAGGGGGGCTGTACGTGTGGCAGGGTCATACCCCGTTGCGCAAGGAATAACTCTCGATAATATCCTCGCTATTGCTGGCGGAATTACACTGGAGGCGAATAGAGAGAATATAGAAGTAACATCCAAAAATCTTGGTACAGGGCATCAAAGGCACAAGAAAAGCGGCACGCAAAGAGCAACCATAGATTTAAGCGTTTCTGACCCTAAATATATATCAATATCGGCAGGGGATTCGGTTAGGGTAAACCAAAAATTCCGTAAAATGGATGAAAAAACGGTGCTTATTATGGGCGAAGTTTTGCACCAAGGAGAGTATGATTTACTTGCAGGAGATAAAGTTTCCGACCTTATAAAACGCGCGGGCGGGCTAACCGAGCAAGCATACCCCGCTGGCTCTATCTTCAGCCGCAAATCAGAAAGAGCAGCAGAAGAACTCCGCTTTCGCACATCTGCTAGAAATATGCAGCGCAGCCTAGCATCCGCAATAGAGCGTGATGATAACCCACCAAATCCCGCGCAAATTGAAATGGTGCAAAGCCTCGCTGATGAGCTATCATCAATCGAAGCAGTTGGAAGAATAACCGTAGAAACCGACCCCGCAATATTATCAGTGCGCCCAGAGCTTGACATGCTTTTAGAAAAAGGTGACCGCATATATATACCAAAACGCCCGCTCACAGTGCGAGTTAGCGGAGAAATTCTGTCACCCGCTAGCCTGCAATTCACAAAAGATAAAAGCCCGCGCGGCTATATTAACGAGGCAGGAGGCTTCACCTATCACGCCGACAAAAACCGCAGCTTTGTGCTATATCCAGATGGAAGCGCGCAGCCATTAAGAATTTCCACATGGAACCACAATCCTGTATTTATTCCACCGGGTTCAACAATAATAATCCCGCGTGACCCAAAACCATTTGATTTCATTGAAAATGCAAAAGATATAGGGCAAATTCTAAGCAACTTGGCTATAACATCTGTATTCATCAATAATATCCGTGATTAAATGACATGAAAAACTTTCCAACATTCAGCATCATAACAATAACTTTGAACAATTTTGACGGTTTTAAAAAAACTGCAAAATCCATTGAAAATCAAACATTTAGCAATTATGAATGGCTAGTTATAGATGGGGGATCTACCGATAAAACCATAGATTTTCTTCGTGAGAAACGCTCTAACGCCCGCCAAGATAAATATCCATTTACATTCACAAGCGAAAAAGATGACGGCATATATGATGCTATGAATAAAGGCATATCATCTGCAAAAGGGCGTTATTTAATATTCCTAAATGCAGGTGATGAGCTTGCCTGCTCAAATATTTTAGAAAAAATTGCTCCCCTTACAGCAAAAAAACCAGATTTTATTTACGGCGATTCGCTTGAACCATATAAAAATAAATCCATATATAAATCGGCAAGAAACCACAAAGACATTGCGTGGGGCATGTTCACTCACCATCAAGCCATGATATATAGCCGCCATAAAGTGCGCGACCACAAAATGCACTACTCATTGCGCTATAAAATATCCTCGGACTATGATTTTACCGCTAGGTTTTTGCAAAAATTCAATAATATATCATATATAAACCAGCCAATTTGTATTTTTGAGCAAGGCGGCATCTCACAAAAAAACGCCGCATTAGGGCGCAAAGAGCAATATATAATCCGCGAAAATCTTAACATGGTGACGCAACCAAAAAATCTATGGGTTTTAATATCTCAAAGCCTATCATGGCGATTAAAGAGCATATCACCCTCGATTTACAACGCTTTAAAGGTTTTCACTATCAAATGACAATAATTTTTGCGGCTAATTGCAAATTTATAGCCCGCAGCCCCATCCAAAAACCCTAATTTAATCAAATAAGAGTATAAAAACACGATATATGGACGAAAAGCTGACTTTCTAACCCATTTTTTGAGCATTTCACGCCGCCAAATGGGGTCTTTTGCCCATGCCCCGCGCTTATTCATATGCGCCTCCCAGTTTGCATAGCGAATATGCCGCGCCTCCCACTTTTTCTCATCTTCATAAGCATAATGAAGCAAATATGCGCGCAATTGCCCAATAGCCCCGCTACTACCTACCTTAATCACAGGCTGATAATGCCCTTCAATCTCGCCCATATCCTCAATATCCAGATCATTAATTACTGGAAACTCCATTTTATGACGATTAAACAGCGCAATTTTATTATTCTGCAAACCATAACGCAGCTCTATGCCATTAAAAACATAGCGACCGCGCACGAAATAGCCTGCCTCGCGCGGCTCACTTTTAAATAAATTACGGATTTCATCCATTAACTCAGGCGTGAGCGCCTCATCACCATCAACCCAAAATACCCAATCATGAGCGATATTTAAATTCTCCAAACACCAGCCCCGCTTTTTTGGATATGCCCCATCCCATTGATATAAAACAATTTCCGCGCCAAGCCCGCGCGCTATTTCACATGTTTTATCACTGCTATGCGAATCGATAACTATTATTTGTGCAAAACCTGTAATCGATCTTAGGCAACGAGCAATATTATGCTCTTCATTTTTTGTGGTAATCAAAATGGATACGGGAATTTTACTCATTATTCCGCAGGCCATAAGCAATAAAACCCATTAATAACCCAAAAAACAAAAATACGGGATAAATAACATAAGGATCAGGCCATCGCGGCTTGGACAGGGCATGCACAGGCTCAATAATGCTAGCGGCGTATGGCTGGTCAATTGACACCAGCATTTTAAGCCTTTCTTGCTCCATCAAAAGAGCTGTCAAATTACGCCTATGGCTAGGATTTGCAATTACTGCCAGCGATTTATTTAAGTAATTAATCCGCCCATTTACTTCTTTTAAAATGCTATTGCGTATAATTTCATCACTAACGCGATGAATGCGCGAAACCAAATAAACTGCAAATTCCTTATTCGGGTGCAGATATGTAATTCTGCGCAAAGATGTGCCGCTTACTGGCTCTAACTTAACGCGCATAGATAAATATTCAGATAACCCCGCCGCATCCCAATCATCTTTAGGGTTAGAAAACTCGAAACTGCGATCATGTTTTAGGGCGGCTATTATCTCTTTATCTTGCAGCAAAATAGAGGCAACAGAAACGCCAGCATAAATATTTTCAAATCGCAAAAAAGCCTCATTACTTTGCAAGCTTGAGCTTTGCACTGAAATAGAACCTTCACCAATATCATTGCGATCATGCAAAATGCCCTGCCCCATGTGGGTGGCGGGGGCTATAATCATCTCCGCTCGATAGAAATCTTTTGCAAAAGACATGAATATGAATGCTAACAGCAACAAAGTAGCGCCAAATATTGATAAGTAAATCTTAGCTCGCCATAAATCACGTAACACATCAAATAATGTTTTTTCTGCTATAATATTATTATGATTCATTATTTCCCCTAACGCCGCCCACGTGATCCATCCATTCGGCTATACAGATTTTCGGCGCAAACTCAACCTGCGCACTAAGCGAGCCGTTATGCGCATCAAACCAAGCATCATCGCTCTGCCTGAAATAAAGCACAGCATTAACAAGGCTTTCTACGTCACCCTGATCAACAATAAGCCCCGCTCCAAAATCATTAATAATTTTCGCTGCCTCACAATTTTTAGGACCAATAAAAATACAAGGACGCGCCACAGCAAACGCGCTGTAAGTCTTTGATGGAACCATAAGCCCCAAAGCCGCCTCATTCATTATACTTAAGTGAATATCACCAGATTCTAAAACCTCACAAAGACTTGATAATGGCTGATATGGTAGCAGGTGGACATTATCAAGGCACATTTGCGCGCGGCGATTCGCTATATAATCGAATCTCTCCCCATTGCCAACAAATACAAAATCAATATCACTGCCCCGCTCTTCCAGTATTTTGGCGGCATCTAAAACCACATCAATAGGATGGGCTAACCCAATATTACCAGCATATAAAACTCTAAATTTTTTACTATTATTGGGCTTCTTATTTGAACTTACAAGCTCGCTATTGCACCAATTCGCAACCACTTTTATTTTCTGAGCATTAATTCCTTCGCGCGTAATATGTTTCATCATACAGCGACCACAAACAATAATCTTATCACATGATTTCATCGCCTTTATACGAATCAGCCTAAGGTTTTTAAGCAAAAATTTTGGCATTTTAATACCAAGGGCAGGAATAATATCAGGATATAAATCATGACACCAATTCACATGGCGGCTCTTTTTAAGCTTTGCAATAAGGCTTCCTGCAACAATTATCATCGGCGGATCACTAAGCGTTACCAGTATATCATGTGGCTTAAGCCGCAATCCTTGAAACAACATACGCACCCATATAAAAATATAAGATAAAAAGCTGCTAGGGTTTTCCTTGCCTTTAACGCGCACTATGCTAACGCCGTCTTTATGCTCCATGCCCGCTTTAGAGCCAGAGCAAATCACCGTCACATCCCAACCATCTCTAGCATATTGTGCGGCGAGATCACTTAACAGCCTGCCAGTAGCCCCGCGCACAGGCGGATATACTCGATTCATAAATAATATGCTAGAATTATGACTCATTATTATAATCTCTTAAATACACTAAAGACCCTGATATAAGCAAAAGCACCAAACCAAAATCAAGCGATTTAAAGCTAGCATATAGCGTTAGGTCAATCAAAATAGGCGCAGCCAAAGCAAGACCTAATATAGGGTTTTTAAAAATAACGCGCAATAGCCTTTCTAAAAGCCCCACAATATAAGCGATGCAAGCGACAACTCCAATAATGCCCGTTTTCAATAATAATGTAGTGAAAAAATTATGTGTAAAATTCACACTAAGCCCGCCAACAGCAGGAGAGTAAAACTGCCCGCCCCAGCCAATGCCAAATAAAAACGCCAACGGGTCACCAGAAACAATGTCCCAAATAGCTACAAATTCTTGTGGGCGCATATTAAGCCCAACATTTTGCGTCTTACTTAACAAATCATAAAATACAGATGAAAATGAAATATTAATAATAAACACAAATAAAGTGCCAATCAAAAACAACAAAGCCGCTTTTGCAGGGGATTTATAAAAGAAATAGCATTGCAAAATCACGACATAAAGCGCAACTGCCCCAAGGCTAGCGCGCTGCAAAGTTGTGACCATTGCCACAATCGGGATTAAGCTAACCATGATAAGTGCGCTAAATATTGCAATATTGCGCATAGTTACCCCCCGCATAATAAAGCTCATCGCAACGCCAATAATTAACAGGCAAGCAAATAAAACTGTGGGCATATTCTCCAAATATAACAGCTCATCAGGGCAAGCAAAAAGACAACGATCATAAATGCGCATCATCAAGGAGCGGAGCGCAAATAACAGCCCTATCATCAAAATAGCGAATAATATGCTCCTGAAATAATAAGGGCGCGCCCGCAAAAGCGGCAGCAAAAACATTGGCAAAAACAAAAATAAGAACGGAATAATATCTCGCAACATAGCTGAAAAACCATTGCCATATACAGCGCCCGCCAATATAGGAATACTCATTCCATAGATCAAAAACACCTGCCCCGAGCTTTTCCAAAACTTGGTTTTATCGCTCTTAATAAATACATCATGCGCCCGCCCTGCTCCAATGCTAAGAGCTAGCAATATCCCTATAACGACCTCAGCCACGCCGATATTATCAGGAGTAGGAGAGCCAAATACGGCGTAGGTCATGCACGCAAACACTAAGCATATAGTGCGGTAGTCATAGAAATCAACCCTACCCAAAAAGATACCCTCGCCACACATTAAGCGCAATAATCATCATAAAAATAACAAATATAACCTTAAGCTTACTAACGCTCATTTTATGGGCAGCATGAACTCCAATAGGAGCAAATATAACGCTAGTAATAACAATAGACGGCAAAGCAATAAAATTAACATACCCCAAAGAAAATGGAGGTAGATTAGCTTGCCCCGCCCCAATCACCACAAAACCAACCGCGCCAAATAGAGCTATAATAACCCCCAGCGCCGAAGCCGTTCCAACCGCCCTATGTATAGATATCCCGCGCAAGCTCATATAAGGAACGCTTAATACTGACCCACCTATCCCTGCTAGTGCTGCTATGAAACCAATAGCCACGCCCGCCAAACCATCAAATAATTTGTGCGGCTCTTTACTCTTAGGAGGAATGCGCTTTAAATCTAAAATCATAATAATCGCTAAAACTAAAATAATGCTTGCAAAAATCAATCTCATTTGATTGGAATCCAGCCCCTTAGCAAACCAAGCAGCGAGAACAGCGCCGCAAATAATGCCAAAGCCAATATTTTGTACTGAGGTAAAATCAACGCTGCCCTTTTTATAATGGGCAAAGCTTGATGATGCGCCAGTAAATATAATACTAGAAAGTGACGTGCCGACAGATATATGCATTAAATAAGCAGGATCAAAGCCCATATCATTTTGATAAATACCAAATATATAATACAAGCTAGGGACAAGGATTAGGCCGCCGCCAATACCAAGCAACCCCGCCATAAATCCAGCAACAGCCCCCGAGCACATCAACATGATAATTAAAGGAAATATATTTATAAGAAAATCCATCTGCGCAATATATCACGCAAAAAACTCTCCGCAATAAAAACAATTACAATTAATCATTAGGATCGTTAAATAATCTCTTAGGCTTTTTCAAGCCTGTTTTAGGCTTTTTTCTAACAGACTTATATTTGCGATTTGATCTTTGATAATCATCTCCCCAGCGCAAAGCATCATGCTTTTTCTTCCAAGCAGCCCGTCTTTCCAATCTCTTCTTTTCTTGAAATTTCTCAACCGCGGCTTTATGTCTCTTTTCACCAGCGAGCCTATATGCTTCCCTGCTTTTAGCAGCCCTAACCATATTATTTCTAAGCCTTTTGCGAGAATTATACTCATACTGCAATGCATGGTCAGTATCCACTTGCCTACTTATAATAGCAGATGGTGACATAAACTTCCAAAGGCGCGATTCCCTCGTTTCTCTGGCTATTTTAATTCTTCTATATGCCCTAATATCACGATTAAGACCTGCGGATGAATAAGTCCTGCCTGAGTTTTGGCGATTATATAATGTAGGGCTACTATCATCTTTATATCTCTTATTATACAAAGATTTTTTTGACCTTTCGCCCCTCGGCTCAGAACTATTCCATAGCTCAGCCGCGCTAAGCTGCGTAAAAGGCTTTACGGTTACAATAGTAAACGCGCATACCATAAATAAACATAAAATTGGGCGTTTCGTCATAGATTCTCACTTAAATAAATAACCCCTACCCTAATACTGTAACAGCAATCACAGCCACTTTGCAAAATAGAATTATATTTTTCTTATAAAATACAATCAAAAATTAAGTGCTTTTTAATGTTTTAGGGTGATTATAGAGTTAAATTATGCAAATATGAACTGGAGTAAACGCAATGCAAGTAAATATAAAAAAGTTTTTAGTGGACGCCGATATAAAAGAGGCGCTATATCCAGGAAAACGTATTGTAAAGAAATGCAAGCAAATTGGTGAGTACAAAAACCACTGCGTTGTTATTGATTGGCGCGACCCTGATAATATCCAAATTGATATTAAAGCAGGGTTAAGCGGCAAACGCCTTGCCCCTGAAATTGCAAAGAAATACCCAGTTTGTTTTCAAATGCCTACTAAGATCAAGATCAAAGTCACAAACGATAATGAAGAAGATGAGGATGAGAGCGAAGAAGGCAAATCAAAAGGTAAAAGCAGCGGTGGCGGTGGCGGTAAAAAACCCGCTAAGAAGAAAGATCTTAAAGATGTTGAGCTAATCGCCACGCGTTTCAAAGGCAGCGCAGAGGGCGCAGTGCCCACATTAGGCGAGATCAAAGAAATGGTGATAATGGGCGTTGATATAGCCAAAGAGGCATTTAGTAATGCTTTTTCAGAGCTAACCAAGCAAATAGGAAACGCGCACATCGCCGTTACCGAACTTCTATCAAAATCAGTAGATTTAGTAACTCGAGTTGCGCCGCCAAGCTTCATGGAAGCAAAAGGCGATGAAACCGCAAATTACAACTATGATCGTGATAAAAACGCTGATATCGGCTTTAAAATGTCATTAGGATAAATTCTTGACCCTACATGCACTCCGCTTTAATAATAATGAAAGGAGTGCATAATAGTGAGTGATAAAAATAACCAAAATGACGATAAAAAAATCATCCATTTCCCTAAAATGGATAAGCGTAAATCTTTAAAAAAAGCAAAAAAACATGCGGATAAGGAAGATAAAAAAGCGCGTAATACTAGGCATGCACTAGAAACCAAATATAGAGCAGAATACCGCTATGCCAAAACTAAAGAGCATAGCAACGCAGCAAGAAATGGTGCAAGCGGCGGTAAAGTGCCATTTATAAACTGGGATAAAATCCCCCCATTCACACGCTGGACAATGGCAACTTTCCTTATCGTGCATCTAATAATGTCATTTGCTATTGATCCTGCCGATAAAATATCGATAATTTATTATTTTGGGTTTGTCCCCGCCATGTATAGCGGCGGCGTTGAATGGAGCTGGAGCGCATTAATAGCCCCCTTTACAACGCTAATAATACATAGCAGTTGGATGCATTTAGGGTTCAACATGGCGATGATGCTTGCTATGGGCGTGTTTTTCGAACGAGAATTCGGGGCAAAGCGCATCGCTATTTTCTTCATATTATGCGGAATAGCTGGAAATCTAGCATATCTATTGCTTGATTTCGGCTCTACCGTGCCTGTAATTGGCGCATCAGGAGCAATAAGCGGGCTATTCGCCGTTACCTTCATGATTATGATAGAACGCGGATTAATGGGCGCAGAAATGCAAAAGCGCGGGGCGCTGCCCTTTATATTACTATGGTCAACCATTATTATTGCTCTAGGGTTAATGAGCAGCGACACCTCATGGCAATCACATATTGGAGGATTCCTTAGCGGGGCTGTTATATTTAATCTTTGGAAAAAGGGGATATTTAGATTCTAACATCGACCGCCCATAAACTCAATGTTTACGAAGCCATCAACAATGCTGGAATAGATTTTTGAACATTTCCAATAAAATTAGATTTAACAGCCCGACCTTGCGGAAAATCCCATATGATTGTGTTAAACAACCCTTGATCCGAAATAGCCATCCATTGCTCATAAATACGACCAGTTTCAGAGCAAATCCAAACGCGCTCACGCGGCGCATCAGCCGCTTTTTCCAGCCATATGCGAACGGCTTTATCATCATGCGTTGCGCGCTCTTCCAAACGCGCCCATATTTTATAAAGATTAACATTCGGTCTTATATTTTCAGCCTGCTCTAACTTTTTCCTAGCCTCACCCCAAAGCCCTTCAGAAATAAGCACATTAGCCAATGCCTGCAATCCTTCTACGCTTTCAGGGACAATATCGGCAAGCCTTTCGAACCAGCGCACATATGCCATAGGATCATTATCGCGCGCAGGCGGTGCAGATTGCCCCCATAAATCCACCAAACCAGTATGAGTATTAGCTTTCCAAGCTTGCTCCACCATAGAAACAACCGCCCTGCGCTTACCTCGCGCCAAATATATATCGCCAAGACGCAATATAGTGGGAATGAAATGCTTATCCATTTTATAGGCTTTAGTTAGGCAGCGATACATAAGCTCTTCATTGCCTAAATCTTTCGCCAAATCCGCCTGCGCTAAAAGCATAGCAACCCTATCACTATTAGCTTTTTCCGCAGTAATGGCTTTGGATTTTTCCAAGCGGTATAATATTTTACGCGCAGCGTCCCAATTATTTTCCTTAATTTCAAGCTCATAAGTTATTTGCAAAAGCCATAATTGCTTTGGATGAATTGATAACGCGCGATGGCAAAGCTCTAACGCCCCCTCATTATCACCGCAATCAAGCGCGGATTGCAATAATCCACGAACGCCCAAAAACTCGGCATTTTTATCCTCCAAAAGCTCCGTAAAGGCGCGCGCCGCGTCCATTTCACGACCTTCTAGCCGCGCGGATTGTGCCTCTAATAATAGTGACATCGCATTATCATTTTTAAGAAATTTACGCACTCTTGCAGATTGATAAGCAGCCGATTTAGAATCACCCGCAGCAACGGCAGTTAAGCCAATAGAAAGAGCCTTAATCCCCTTATCTTTCGCTGTAATATCGCGGTAACGCTCTATATTTTGAGGTAAATCAAGAGCAGCCTTAATAAGGGAAAAAATAATAATGCCAAGAACGACAACAAGCAGCATAAAGATAATAAATAGCCCAACATGAAATGTCGCTTTATATTCAAGCCAATCAATTGTAATAGTGCCTGGGCGCTCTGCCACCCACATGACAAAGGCAACAACGAAACCAATTTTAACCAATGTCCATAAAGAGCTAATCATAACGTGGCGCTACCTTTGTTTATTCATCATTTAAAAGTTGAGATCCGCCAAGATAGCCGCTACCTACATTAAGCTCAATCGCCTGCTCAAGTGCCTTTTTGATTTTAGCAGATTCAAGCACAGCTTCCGCTTGATAAAGCCATGGTCTAAGCGGTTTTAGCTCTTTGGCATTAAGGCTTTTCTTTAGGTAAGTAAGCGCACCCGCTAAATTGCCATTTTTCATCATTTTATCAGCTTTTTTAACTTTTACTTGTGTTTGCGTACCAGTTAAAAGCTCCCCATCTTTTTCAAGCTTCAATATGTCATTCATGCGCGCCGTAGCCTTTTCAGAAAAAGACACATCCTCCCCACTTAAAGAAGCCGCAACAACTTCACCAGCAACAGTTCTAAACTCTTTTTGCAATCCACTTGTTGAAAGCAAACCAGTTTTTGCATGCGGTGATAGTTTCTCAAGCGAGCTTTTAAGCTCGGCATTATCATCACCAACCATATTCATTAATAAGGCAAGATCATTATCAAATGCTTCGTCATTTCGATTAAGAGCAGAACGAACTTGCGTCAATGCAAGCAACATAGCCGCAGCCTTAAGCTCACTTTGCGGAACATCACCAAGAGTTTGCTGCATAGATGCATTTTGTGATCTTGCCAAATTCAAGGCATTATTAATATAGGAATCATCCTTGCCTTCTGCTCCTGCCATAATTGCGGATATATTAAGCACAGCATTATCAAGCATGTTTTCACCGCCTTTACTGCCCTCCATATTTTGAAAACGCGATAACAAGGAATACATGCCACTGCTATTTGATATTTCAGAAACATAAGATTGAAGTTTGACAACGCGGCTTTCCAAGCCATTTGCTTGGGTCAGGTCTTTTGATAGATTTTTAACACTATTAACCGTGCTGCCCACAGCGTCCTTAGCTTGCGATACCTGATTTTTCAAATCAGATAGCTGTTTTGACCAGTTTTCAGGCACAAAACCTTTAAATGATGATTGCGCCTTTTTCATGTCATGTATTTCATTTTCAAGCGAGGCGAGGCGGCTTCCGCGCTCACCAATATCTTTAAGGCTAGGCCACATCATAGATATAGCCGCGGCAATTATCACAAAAACGGCAACCACCGCAATAATCGCGCTTTTTGCCATGGTTTTGCGCTCCGTAGTCATGGCTATTTCAGTGAAATTCTTATGCTCTAAAGCTTCTTTTCTAGGCTCAATTTTGGACGCAACCTTACGCTCAACCTTAGGAGCAAATTCATCCGTTTTATCAGGCTTATAAACTGGTATTTCAACAATATTGTCATTTTCTATTGTGTCATTTTCTATTGTGTCATTTTCTATTGTGTCATTTTCTATTGTGTTTTTAGATTCTAAAACTTCGCCAGAGGATTCAGCAACAATTAAAGGCGCATCATCAAAAAATTCAGATAAATCAACATTATGTTCCTTAGCAGCCTTTAATATCACGCCCTTACGAGCAAACGGTATAGCGCCGCGTTTTTTCCAACCCTGAATAGTGGTAACGGCAATGTTAATTTTATTAGACATTGGTCTTATGCCACCAAATGCTTCTATAATTTGCGCCGCATTTTCAATTGACGGCTTAGCGGATTTACTCATTATTTAACTACCTCTTATATTATTTACCATTCGCGCCATCGCGCATACGTCAGGATAATATGAAACTTCGATATTATCCCCCTCGAAAATAGAATGTAAGCACTCTACCACGCTATCACTGATGCACAAGGCTTTAGCATTTCCTATATTATCCAAAATACCATGCTTAATTGCAAGCTTTACAAAAATTTCAGCCGTCCTTTTGGAAAAGAAAACTACCTCGCCAATTTCATGATTTTTAAATGCATCAATAGCTTCGGCGCTTAAACTTGCGCTAGCCACAGCCTCATAACTTATAAGCTCATCTATTTGATGGTTTTTTAACGCGCGACGCATATCAAAAGCAATATCTTTACCTCTTATATATAAAAGTTTTTTATTTTGATTATCACTGATAATTTTATCTGCCAAATCACTAGCTGTTGGTGCATAATCACCAACGCTATAGCAATGAACGCCCTTAGGCACAATATCTTTGGCATGTCTGCTCGTTGTAATAATTCCATCATAAATATCAAAATCTGGCAAAGCTATATTAAGGTGATTTATCTCAATTAATGGCTCAAACAAAAATCCATCCACGCCGCCGCCCACTTGCTGCGCAAATAACAATCCTTGATCTTTTGGGCGAGTGATAAGGGTTTTTTTCATATTAGCTCAAAAATACTAGCGGGAACGACTGATTTTAAACGCTTGCCAATCTCTGCGCCAAAAGCAGCGGCTTCTTCATGTGAAGAAACTTCCCTATACTCATCCTCAAACCATATATGCTCACCATCCAAAGATGCTGCCTGCGCCCGAATATGCATTTGCGTCCCATTAAGAACAGCATACGCGCCAATAGGAGTATGGCACGAACCACCAAGAGCGCGAAGAACTCCGCGCTCCGCGCTTACGCATATATATGTTTTTTTGCAAGATAATTGGCTTAAAAAAGATAATCTATCCATATCTTCACTGCGAATTTCAATGCCAACCGCGCCTTGTGCGGCGGCAGGCAGCATCTCCTCAACTTCAACAATAGAAGTAATTTCATGCGATAAGCCAAGCCGATTTAAACCCGCGCAAGCCAAAAAAGTTGCATCCACCTGACCAGCGCGAAGCTTATCAATTCGTGTTTGCACATTACCGCGAAATACAGCAATCTTTAAATCAGGGCGTTTATTAAGCAAAAAAGCCTGACGGCGCACGCTAGAAGTGCCAACCACCGAACCCTTTGGCAAATCACCAATATTTTGGCTAACATCAGACAAAAAGGCATCTCTAGCATCTTCACGCGGCAACATAAATGGGATAGATAAACCATCGGGCAATATACTATCCATATCCTTCATGGAGTGAACAGCTATATCAATTTCACCGCTTAAAAGAGCATCTTCAATCTCGGTAGCAAATTGTGCCTTACCACCTTCAAGAGTTTCAAGCCGAACCTCTCCATCTTCAGGCTTCCAATCCCCCGAAGTCTTTATAATCCGCAAGCTAACATCAATATATTGGCTGATTTTAGCTATTCCATCTTTAACCATATTGGCCTGTACCAACGCCAAAGGCGATCCACGCGTTCCTATAATAATTTTTTCATGTTTGACACTCATCTTTTATAGCTCTATTCCTTAATTATGAACGTTCTTGGCATTGAAACTAGCTGTGACGAAACAGCCGCTGCAATTGTTACCGATAATAGAGAAATACTCTCTAATGTCGTGCTAAGTCAATTGGAAACACATGCAGTCTATGGCGGGGTTGTCCCCGAGATCGCCGCGCGCGAACATTTGCAGCATATAGATAAAGTCATAAAAGCCGCACTAAGTGATGCTGATATTAACTTTGATGAGCTTGACGGCGTAGCGGCGACCTGCGGGCCAGGGCTTATTGGCGGCGTTATGATCGGCATGATGAGCGCAAAAGCAATCGCCGCCGCAAAAAACATCCCATTTATCGGAATAAATCACCTTGAAGCCCACGCACTAACCGCTCGCCTTACAGATAACATCGAATTCCCTTATCTGATTTTGCTGGTGTCAGGTGGTCACAGCCAAATTCTTGTAGCTGAAGATATAGGGATCTATAAAAGATGGGGAACAACCCTTGATGACGCGGCAGGCGAGTGCTTTGATAAATCAGCCAAGCTTATGGGGATGCCATATGCGGGCGGCGTAAGCATCGAAAAAATAGCCAAAACCTGCAATAACACAGCAGCAGCAATAAAGCGTTTCCCGCTTCCAAGCCCACTAAAAGGGCGCAAGGACTGTAATTTTTCATTCTCTGGACTAAAAACTGCTGTGCGCACCCATATTGATAAGCTCCCCACTGGTGATTTAGAGCAAAAAGACATTGCAGATTTATCATACGCCCTGCAAAATAAAATGGCTGATATTTTAGCCGATAGATGCGAAAACGCTATCCAGCGGTTCTTAGCAGAATATAATGGTAATACTCTTGTTGTATGTGGAGGGGTGTCCGCCAACCAAACCATCAAGGCAAAACTCGAAGAACTAACCTCAAAATACAACATGAAGCTATGCACCCCGCCCCTTAATTTAAGCGGCGATAATGGCGCAATGATAGCTTGGGCAGGGATCGAACGGCTAAAACGTGGGCAAAATGATCCCCTTGATTTTAAGGCACGCCCGCGATGGGCGCTTGACCCAAACGCCGCCCCGATACATGGTAACAGCAAGAAAGGCAACAAAGCATGAGCAGCAATATAAGCGTTATTGGAGCAGGATCATGGGGCAGCGCACTAGCGCAAGTTGCAGCCAGTCATGGGGATGTGAGCTTATGGGCGCGAAGCCCCGAGCTTGCCGAGCAAATAAACGCGCTGCGCGTCAATGAAAAATATTTGGCAGGCATAGAGCTAAGCAGCCACATAATCGCCACCAGCGATCTTAAAACAGCCATGCAGCGCGATATATTGCTGATAGTTACCCCCGCGCAAGCAATGCGCCAAGTTCTAAGCGATATGTTGCCCTTTATCCGCAACAATCATAAGCTTGTTTTATGCTCCAAAGGAATAGAGCTTAATACTGGCATGTTAATGAGTGATATAGCCAAGGAAATACTGCCCAAAACGCCGATAGCTGTGCTAACTGGTCCTAACTTCGCCCATGAAATAGCCATAGGAAAACCAGCGGCAACAACTCTAGCCTGCACCGATGCTGAAATCGCCAAAATCCTACAAAAAGCAATTGCTAGCACGAATTTTAGACCCTATATTTCAAACGATATAATAGGAGCGCAATTAGCAGGAGCGCTCAAAAATATCATAGCCATAGCCTGCGGAATAGCCCATGGCATGGATATGGGGGAAAGCGCGCGCGCTAGCTTGGTCACAAGGGGATTAGCCGAAATTGCAAGGCTTGGCGTTGCTATGGGCGCACGATCCGATACATTTTTGGGGCTGTGCGGGGTTGGCGATATGATGCTTACCTGCTCTTCTCAAAAATCCCGAAATTTTTCACTTGGTTATGAGCTAGGACAAGGAAATACGCTCAAAGAGATAATGAACGCTCGCCAAAACGTAACAGAAGGAGTGCATACAGCAAAAGCAGCTATAAAATTAGCCAATAAATACCGCGTGGAAATGCCAATAAATATGGCTGTAAATAAATGCTTAAATGAAGGATTGTCGCCAAAAGATGCAGTAAAAGAAATGCTCACCCGCCCTTTAGGATATGAGAATATATAAATATAACGAAAGATATCAACATGCCTGATATATACAAACCATCAAATGAAATCCTAAAACGAGCGCGTATATCTAAACAAAAATATGGCGAGCTATATCAAGAATCCATAGAAAATCCCGATATATTTTGGGGCAAAATGGCAAAGCGTTTGGACTGGTTTAAAGATCCAACAATAATCAAAAACAGCAGCTTTAATAGCCCTGTATCAATCAAATGGTACGAAGATGGAATTCTTAACGCCTGCTATAACTGTATCGACCGCCATTTACCCGAAAAGCTAACCTCCACCGCGCTGATATTCGAAGGCAACAACCCTCAAGAATCGCGGAAAATCAGTTACGGAGAGCTAAAAGAAGAGGTCTGCAAACTAGCCAACGCCCTAAAAGAGCGCGGCGTTAAAAAAGGCGATAGAGTTACTATTTACATGCCAATGGTAGCCGAAGCAGTGTACGCTATGCTTGCCTGCGCGCGAATAGGAGCAATCCATTCCGTAGTATTTGGCGGCTTCTCCCCCGAAAGCCTTAAAAACCGCATTATCGATTGTCAATCAAATGTAGTAATTACCGCTGACGGCGCATATCGCGGAGATAAAATAATCCCACTAAAAGCCAATACAGATGAAGCAGTTAAAGGATGTTTAAACGTACATACAGTGCTTGTTTTAAGACGTACAGGCGAGAATATCGCGTGGAATGATAAGCATGACGTCTGGTGGCATGACATCGTAGACATTCAAGATAGCGAATGTGAGTGCGAACCTATGAACGCTGAAGACCCTCTATTTATTCTCTATACTTCTGGCTCTACTGGAACGCCAAAGGGCGTAATGCATACAACTGGCGGCTATATGGTCTATACAAGCCTTACTCATGAATGCGTGTTTGATTACAAAGCGGGCGAGGTCTATTGGTGCACCGCCGATGTTGGCTGGATCACTGGTCATTCATATATTGTCTATGGTCCGCTGGCTAATGGCGCAATATCCTTAATATTTGAGGGCGTGCCAAACTATCCCGACGCCTCGCGCATATGGCAAGTCATTGACAAACATCAGGTCAATATTTTCTACACCGCCCCAACTGCTATTCGGTCATTATTGGCTGCTGGTGATGGATATGTGCAAGGTACAAGCCGTAAATCCCTGCGCGTACTAGGAAGTGTTGGCGAGCCAATAAACAAAGAAGCGTGGGAGTGGTATTACAACGTCATAGGAGAAGCCCGCTGCCCCATCATAGATACATGGTGGCAAACCGAAACTGGTGGAATAATGCTAACCCCGCTTGTTAGCTTTGATTTAAAACCAAGCTCCGCAGCCAAGCCATTTTTCGGAGTACAGCCCGTTATATTGGGCAAAAACGGTCAAGAGTTAGTGGGGGCAGCAGAAGGAACGCTATGTTTCAAAGATTCATGGCCAGGGCAAATGCGCGGAGTTTATAATAATTCCAAAAGATTTGAAGAAGTATATTTTGCAGATTTTAAAGGATATTACTTCTCTGGTGACGGAGCAAGGCGCGATGCAGATGGTGATTACTGGATAACGGGGCGCACCGATGATGTGCTTAATGTATCAGGTCACCGCATGGGAACAGCCGAAATAGAAAGCGCAATTAATGAGCATGAATATATTGCCGAAAGCGCAGTTGTCGGCTTCCCACACGAGATAAAAGGACAGGGCATATTCGCCTATGTAACCCCAATAAAAGGAGCTAATATTGACCAAAATGAGATCAAAGAACAGATAATCCAAAACGTTCGCAAAACCATCGGCGCAATAGCAACGCCAGACATTATAATATTTACGCCCTACCTGCCAAAAACAAGATCAGGCAAGATTATGCGCAGGATTTTGCGTAAAATCGCCGCAAATGAAGAAGATACAATCGGCGATACATCAACCCTAGCCGATCCATCCACAGTATATACGCTCATAAAACTACGTAGGAATATTTGATAAAAAGACTCGAATAATAAATAAAACAGGATATAGTAACCATATATTAAATCATAAGGAATAAAAGTCATGGGAAATTATCCAGCAATCACAGATGATGTTTTAAAATCAGATTCTAAGCTTTTGCAGGAACGCCATATTTACAAACCGTTTTTATATCCGTGGTGTTTCGAAGCATGGCAAACCCAGCAGCGCATCCATTGGCTTCCTGAGGAAGTGCCACTAGCCGAGGATGTGCGCGATTGGCGCAAAAATCTTACCCCTGCCGAGAAAAACCTGCTAACACAGCTTTTCCGCTTTTTCACTCAAGCAGATGTTGAAGTGAATAATTGCTATATGAAGCATTATTCCCGCGTATTTGGCCCTGTAGAAGTACAGATGATGCTAGCTGCTTTTTCAAATATCGAAACCATCCATATAGCCGCTTATTCTTATTTACTCGATACCGTTGGCATGCCTGAAATTGAATATTCCGCCTTTCTTGATTATAAGGAAATGAAGGATAAATTTGATATTCTTCAAGGTGCAAGCGTTACAACGCGCCGCGATATTGCAAAAACTATGGCGATGTTTGGCGGCTTTACCGAAGGGGTCGCGCTGTTCGCTTCTTTTGCAATTATGATGAACTTCCCGCGTTTCAATAAAATGAAGGGCATGGGGCAGATTATTACATGGTCTGTGCGTGATGAGACTTTGCATTGTCTTTCTATGATACGCTTATTCGGAGAGTTTATTGATGAAAACCCAGATATTTGGGATGATGAGCTTCGCGCAGAAATTCTCGAATGCTGCAAACAAACTGTTATCCATGAAGACGCATTTATTGATCTATGCTTTGAAATGGGCGAGATAGAGGGCATGTGCCCTAATGACGTTAAGCAATATATCCGCTATATTTCTGATCGCAGGTTGCAACAATTACGGATGGAGCCTTATTACAATGTTACTGAAAATCCGCTTCCTTGGATGGATGAAATGCTTAATGGCGCAGAACATGCAAACTTCTTTGAAAGCAGAGCGACTGAATATACGAAAGCTGCAACCGAAGGCACATGGGAAGATGTATTCGCCGAGGATGCTTTTTCTGGTAGATATGCAGTAAAAGCCGTTGAAGGATAAAACTTCTTAAAAAACAAAGATATATAGCTTTTAGACCATACCCACAGCGGATTTATATAGCTCAAGTATATCTTCAAGCTCGCGGCGTTTTTCTGTATCCATCTTACGCAAAGCAATAAGTTTGCGCATAACCCTTACATCAAAACCAACACCTTTAGCCTCAGCATAAACCTCTTTGATATCTTCCATTAACGCTGTCTTTTCTTCTTCTAAGCGTTCAACGCGCTCAACAAACGAAGCTAAACGTTGCCCAGCTACCCCGCCAACATCTTTAGTTTCGCTATTTTCTGCCACAGGGAAAGACGCTACATTTTCAGTCATTTTTTAATTCCTTCATTTTTAATTTTATGGTTAATTATTATTTCTTTTTAGGTTTAACATCCCAGCTTTCAATCAAAAGACCAATATCATTAGTAGCTTCCCTACTACGACCAAGTTGAAATGTCAAAACAAACTCCTGCGATATTGCAGCACTTTTTTTAATATCTGAATAGTCATTTGCACCACTTTCAATATATGTCACCATAATATTTACCTGATAAAGCCATCTGTAATGACCGTCTATTGCCCCCTCATTAAAAATCACAGGATAATCTTTAATAAAACCAGCAATATCATAACGCCCTGTTTTTAGTGTTTTAACAAAATTACGTTCACCAAGGAATTTTATATATTCAGATAGACCAGCCTCATTAAAGCTTTTTATTTTCTCAGCATACTGCCCATTATACCCTTGAGCTTTATAGGAAATCATATCAGGCACAATCCTTTGAACCCATAAGGTCACAATATCATTTGTGCGGTGCCTTAAATGCAATGGAGTTTGATTAGCGGCGTTACCTGACGCGTCCATTTCCTCAATGACCGCATCCTCATCAGCAAATGGAGCTTTTAATGTTACGGCTGGATTTGATCCTTTTTTAGCAATACTAGGAAGAAAAAAGTCAAAAAACCCTTCCGCCTTAGCAGATTGCCCCCCTATAGCAGCGAACGAAAAAATCAGAGCGATACTAAAACATAATCTTAAAACACACATATTTCTAATTATCCTAATTAAATTTAACAAGTTATTTCAGCATATTAGCATAGCGCTTGTCTACAAAATATATAGGTGGGTCTGCATAATTCTTGTTAATTAGCAAAATATACTAGACTTTTGCGCGCCATAGTCTAACTGTTAGCATTATGAGCAAAGGTAAAACAAGCACATTAGGCAAGCGCATGTCGCGCTATAGCCGAGTATCAGGAAACATGGCTAACCTAGCAATTAAACTTGCTGGAGAAAAATATCTTGGTCTAAATATAGATCGTGATAAACATGCGGAAAATCTTGTTCATTCATTAGGCAACCTTAAAGGGCCTCTTATGAAAGTTGGTCAGTTATTGGCTACTATACCCAATGCCCTGCCTAAAGAATATGCCGAGCAATTTAGAGAGCTTCAATGCAACGCGCCTCCTATGGGATGGTCATTTGTTCGCAGGCGCATGAAGTCCGAGCTTGGCTCAGATTGGGAGAACAAACTAAAATCATTTGATCGCACAGCCACCGCAGCAGCAAGCCTAGGGCAAGTGCATAAAGCCATATCTCATGACGGGAAAAGCCTAGCTTGTAAGCTGCAATATCCCGATATGCATTCGGCTATTGACGCTGACCTAAGCCAGCTTAAGGTGGTTTTTTCACTATATGAGAAATACGATAAGACCATCAAGACAGACCAAGCACACAATGAGATGGCAGACCGCCTGCACGAAGAGCTAGACTATAAACGAGAAGCCAAAAACACAAAATTATATCACCATATATTAATTAATGAACAAAATATTCATGTACCAGAAGTAATTGACGAGCTATCGACCGACCGCCTCCTCACAACCACATGGCTTGATGGTGCGCCTATAATGGGATATATCGAAAAAGATCGGGAAACACGCAATATCATTGCAACAAATATGTTTCGCGCATGGTATTTGCCCCTATATCATTACGGAGTAATTCACGGTGATCCGCATATGGGTAATTATACCGTGCGCAATGATTTATCTATAAATTTGCTGGATTTCGGATGTGTTCGTATCTTCCCGCCTGAATTTATTGGCGGGATTCTTGACCTCTATCATTCATTAGAAAATGAAGATTTTGAACTATCTGCCCATGCATATAAAACTTGGGGATTTAAAGACCTTAATAAAGAGCAAATAGAAACGCTCAATATTTGGGCAAGATTTTTATATGATCCAATATTAGAGAATAAAATCCGTCCCATAGGAATTTTAACAGATGGAATCTATGGCAAGGATACGGCCGATAAAGTTCATAAAAAGCTGAAAAGCCTTGGAACTATTCAAATTCCGCGTGAATTTGTATTTATGGACAGGGCAGCTCTCGGGCTAGGATCACTATTCCTGCATCTAAAGGCAGAAATAAACTGGCATCGCAGCTTTAACGAATTAATAGATGGCTTTGATATAGAAAAACTCCGCAAATCACAAAATGATGCGCTAAACAAATTCCATATAACCATACAATAACAAAGTTATCCAAAAACCATCCACATACCCACAGCTTTGCCTGTGCAAAACCTTATTTAGTAAGACTTTATAAATATTTAACCTATATAATTATATATCGCATGATTTTAAGAGGTTTTATCGAATGCTTAGATATATTAATAACTGCTTATGCTTTGCTAAACATGCAAATAAGAATCAAAGTGGTAATATCTTTTTCACCCTATTTGGCGCGGTTGCGATTGTCGGATTGCTTGGCACTGTAATTGTATCGACAATGCGCGGCCCTTTAAGCACTATGGTAGAGGTTCAAGCACGCACTCAAGCTGAAAGCGAAATGGCGATTGCCTCTCGCCTTGCTTTATTAGAGGCAACAGAGCTTGCTAGTGACGGGGATTGTGATGGGGATGGGTTTGTTGAGCCGCTAGAATACGCTGATGCAGGAGCGTCAGACGCGCCAACAGGGGGCGGATTCCTGCCTGCTGCCGTTGCTTCTACTCATGTTGATCCATGGGGAACTCAATATGGATATTGCGCGTGGGACGCTGGCTTAACAACGGGCGCAATTGCTTGTGATATAAGCGGTAACAGCACCAATGAGCGCCTTGATGGTAATGGTGACGGGACAGATGAAACATATACGGTTATTGCATTAGTATCAGCAGGGCCCGACCAAGTTTTTGGAACTACATGTACGGGCGGGGCTACGCCGTCTATTTCTAAAACGGGCGATGATATTATTGTTGAATATACATATGCCACGGCAACCGCGGCAACTGGCGGTCTTTGGAATTTACAAAGCGGTGATCCTACAACAGCAGAAATATCTAAAAACCTTGATGTAACAGGTGGCGCAACTTTCTCCGCAGGTATAGACCTAACAAGCAGCTCGGCGGCTCTACAACTAGGCGCAGCGTCAATGCTATTTCCTAGTGAAGTAACATTGGCGACATGTAACGTGGCAAATGATGGTTTAATACGCATTAATACAGCCGTCGATCCTGATGTCTTGCAACTTTGCGATCATCCTAATGGCTGGGTTTCTACTAGTGGGGGTACTTGGAGTTCAGGGACTGGCGATGACATATATTATAATGCTGGAACATTCCAAGTAGGCATTGGAACTGCCACACCTTCCGAAGCATTGGACGTGGTCGGCAATATTGCAGCCACCGCCAATATTATTGCTGATGGCAACATATCTTCATTGGGTTTGGCGGTAAGTGGGAACGCTACTATTGGCGGCACACTCGGCGTTACAGGCGCGACCACTCTTACAACGCTTAATGCAACGGGAGCTGTGGATTTTGACGCTGCATTTAATGTCGATGGTAATTCAACCCTCGTTGGAACATTAGGGGTAACGGGCGCAACCACAGTTACAACTCTGAATGCAACAGGAGCGGTAGACTTCGATAGCTCGCTTAACGTTGACGGCGCAAGCACATTAATAGGAGTAATTGACGCGCAAGGAAATATTTCTGACTCTCTGGGTGATGTTACAATAAGTGATAATCTTGTTGTAACTGGCACATCTGATCTGCAAGGTGCGGTGTCAAACTCAACAGGAAATGTTGTGATTAACGACAATGTAGATTCCTCTGGCGCAATCACCGCAACAGGTAATATTTCTGGGCTTGACATAATCGCAAGCAGTGATCTTATAGCTGGCAGTACAGTAATGGTAAATGGCGACCAACTTGGCCCTGCTCTGAACTGTACTTCGGCGCAAAAATTATTATGGACAAATGGCTCTGGCTGGTCATGTGTGGCTGACTTGCTCGGCGGTTCTGGCGGGGGGGCTCCCGACCTTGAAGATGTATTAACTGCAGGCAATAATGCCGCAGGTCTTAATGCTATAAATCTAGGCAGCATATCAACTGGCAACATTTCCCCACGCGCGGAGTTAGATATAGATGGCGGTGATTTACTTGTAACAGGAACTTTTGGAACTTCCGCCGTACCCGTCTCAGGAGCAGGTACACGCATGTTCTTCCACCCTGCGGTGTCCGCCTTCCGCGCGGGAACTGTTACAGGCACGCAATGGGATGACATCAATATTGGTGAATATAGTGTAGCATTTGGAATAGACACAACAGCCAATGGGGTGGCTAGCACGGCAATTGGAAGATTGGTGGACGCTCAAGGTCTTAGCAGCACGGCAATTGGGAATCGCGCAAGCGCACTAGGGGATTATTCTATGGCGCTCGGTCTAGGAGCGCCAGTGAGTAATCCAATTGTGTCAGGGGAATCATCATTTGGTATTTTCATGGGCGATCAAAGTGGCATTAACATCACCGCGCCAAATACTCTGTCCTTAATGGGCGGCACTATGGCTATTGGTTCTATAGCCGCCTCAACTGGCGGAACACAAGATTTAGAGCTCCATGTAGCGGGAGATATTGGTGCTAACAATTACTGTGATGCAGCGGGTAATAGCTGTTTCACCGCTGCAGGTGTTGCAAGCGGCGGCTCCTCTAACCTTGAAGATGTATTAACTGCAGGCAATAATGCCGCAGGTCTTAATGCTATAAATTTAGGTATGGTTGGTATTGGCACGGCCGCGCCATCCACGGCATTGGATATTGAGGGCACAGTAAAAATTGCAGATGGATCAGAAACTTGCAGCCTTGTCGGAGATGGCGGAATGATGCGCTATAACGCCAATAACATAGATTATTGTAATGGTTCAAGCTGGACTACCCTTGCCGCAAGCGGCGGCTCCTCTAACCTTGAAGATGTATTAACTGCAGGCAATAATGCCGCAGGTCTTAATGCTATAAATTTAGGTATGGTTGGCATTGGAACAGCAAGTCCAACTGTCGCTTTAGAGGTGGTAGGGCGCGTTATTATTGATGATGGAACAACGGATAATGTCTTTATATCTGGCGGAGTTGCATCGACCCAAGGGGAAAGAAATATTGCCATTGGCGCAAGAGCGCTTGATGCACTTAGCAGTACATGCGGTGCAGGGGAATGTGATGGTAATATAGCGATTGGGGATCAGGCTTTAACATCAAACACAACGGGACGTGGTAATATAGCAATAGGAAGAACTGCTCTTCAAGACAATACAACTGGGGTGAGCAACATATCGGTTGGCGGGCTAAACAACAATATAACTGGTAGCTATAACACATCAATGGGATCTGGCTCTCTTTTTAGAAATACATCTAACTTTAATGCAGCATTTGGACGCTATGTGCTTTTTGAAAATACTTCTGGCTCTAGTAATGCTTCTTTTGGCTCTATATCTATGCGAAATAATGTATCTGGCTCCCTTAATGCGGTATTTGGCAATGATGCATTAATGAATAATATAGATGGCAGTTATAACGCTGTTTTAGGAAATAATGCAGGCAGAGGAGCTGCCTCGGGAAGCCCTGATAGAAATTCATTCTTTGGAGCTTCCGCTGGTAGGGGCATTGATACAGGATCGAATAACATCTTTATGGGGTATCAGGCTGGAAATAGTGTAACAACTGGCTCTGGCAATATTATTATAGGATATAATGCTGATACACCGCTTGCTACTACTTCTAACCACCTTAACATTGGTGATACCATCTATGGGGACTTATCATCTGGTAATATCGGCATTGGCACGGTCGCGCCATCCACGGCATTGGATATTGAGGGCACAGTAAAAATTGCAGATGGATCAGAAACTTGCAGCCTTGTCGGAGATGGCGGAATGATGCGCTATAACGCCAATAACATAGATTATTGTAATGGTTCAAGCTGGACTACCCTTGCCGCAAGCGGCGGCTCCTCTAACCTTGAAGATGTATTAACTGCAGGCAATAATGCCGCAGGTCTTAATGCTATAAATTTAGGTATGGTTGGCATTGGAACAGCAAGTCCAACTGTCGCTTTAGAGGTGGTAGGGCGCGTTATTATTGATGATGGAACAACGGATAATGTCTTTATATCTGGCGGAGTTGCATCGACCCAAGGGGAAAGAAATATTGCCATTGGCGCAAGAGCGCTTGATGCACTTAGCAGTACATGCGGTGCAGGGGAATGTGATGGTAATATAGCGATTGGGGATCAGGCTTTAACATCAAACACAACGGGACGTGGTAATATAGCAATAGGAAGAACTACTCTTCAAGACAATACAACTGGGGTGGACAACATATCGGTTGGAGGGCTAGACAACAATATAACTGGTAGCTATAACACATCAATGGGATATCGCTCTCTTTTTAGAAATACATCTAGCTTTAATGCAGCATTTGGACGCTATGTGCTTTTTGAAAATACTTCTGGTTCTGATAATGCTTCTTTTGGTTCTATGTCTATGCGAAATAATGTATCTGGCTCCCGTAATGCGGTATTTGGCAATGATGCATTAAGGAATAATATAGATGGCAGTTATAACGCTGTTTTAGGAAATAATGCAGGCAGAGGAGCTGCCTCGGGAAGCCCTGATAGAAATTCATTCTTTGGAGCTTCCGCTGGTGGGGGCATTGATACAGGATCGAATAACATCTTTATGGGGTATCAGGCTGGAAATAGTGTAACAACTGGCTCTGGCAATATTATTATAGGATATAATGCTGATACACCGCTTGCTA
>JALSJP010000023.1 GCA_026989265.1 Micavibrio sp. | reverse complement strand
AATTGAGCTTTGGAAAAATCATGGTGAGTATGAGAATAAAGTTTATGTGCTTCCAAAGCATTTGGATGAAAAAGTTGCATCTCTTCATCTTGGTAAGGTTGGAGCGAAGCTAACTGTTTTAAGCCAAGAACAAGCGGATTATATCGGAGTGCCTGTTAAAGGTCCTTTCAAGGATGATGCTTACAGGTATTAATTTGCCCATCTATTCATTTGGATCATCGTTACTTCGCGCCTTACGTATTAAAATACGCTGCGTTGCTTGTGCCTTGTCCAAATAAAGATATGAACAAATTTGGCTTTTTAGCCTATATATAATTTTTGAGTGATCGTGCAATTTGTACGGTCATTTTTTATATGGTAGTTTACTCTTGTATTTAATTATGAGTAATCCTAGAATCTAAATATTGTGGTGAATAAAAATAAAAATTCAGGTTTTTTGAGTTTTCTTAGCGTATTTGGCGTTCAAGGGGATTTGCGCGCGGAAAAAGCTCGGCTTGAGGCGTTTTTGTCGGCTGTTCCAGGGGAGTATTGTGGCTGGGCTATGGATGGCTCTATCGTATATAGTCGTGGATTTTGCGCCGCCCTAGAGCTTGATCAAATTGAAAATATTACTGATGTGCAAAATAGATTGTCACCAGAAGATGGAGCGGCACTTGAGGGAATGTTTAACCGCCTTTTAAGCGATGGTTTGCCATTTACAATAAATGTGCAAAATATTCCTGAAACCAAGACATTAAAGCTATCGGGAACGAGGGGTCAGGATTTAAGTGGCTCTGATAATTTTTATATTTTATGGCTTGAAGATATTACCGCGCTGAAATCTGCTAATGATATATTTGAAGAAGAGCATTCCCGCCTAAGAGATGATATGGATGATTTGCAAGAGTCGCTGGACGCTCTTCCTCACCCTGTTTGGATTAGGGATGAGAACCAAAAAATAACATGGTGCAATGTTGCATATGCAAAGATTATTGATGCGCCTCCTAGTGAAATTATTGCGCAGCAAAAAGAGATAATATCATCTTCCAAGAAAAGAAAGCCTAGTGAAAAAGATATGTTATTTGGCGCGGAATTGGCGCGGGCAGCTTTGGAAAAGTCACATATTCAAGTGACAAAAACTCATGAGGTTCTGGGCGGCTCTCGGCGTTTGATTAAAATATCTGAAGTTCCTATTAAGTCTAAAAATACCAGTGTTGGTATTGCCGAGGATATAACAGAAGAAGAGCGCATTCTTGATGAGGTTAATAACAATAATTTGGCTAACCGCGCGTTGTTAGAGCAGCTCCGATCTGCCATTGCTATTTATGGCGCGGATCATCGGTTAGAGTTTTATAACTCATCATTCGCGCAGCTTTGGGATTTAGAAGATGGTTGGCTTAATAAAAAGCCAAAGCTTGGTGATATAATGGAAAAATTGCGCGAGACTCGGCGTTTACCTGAACAAGTAGATTTCAGAGCTTTTAAGAAAAGCTGGATTGATATGTTTACAGACTTGATAGAGCCGCGAGATGATATGCTCTATTTACCTGATGGGTCGGCTTTGCGTATGCTTGTGGTGGCGCATAAGCTTGGTGGCTTAATGATGACCTTTGAGGATGTGACTAGCAGGCTTGCGCTTGAGTCATCTTATAATACACTCATAGCGGTTCAAAAAGAAACTCTTGATAATCTGGACGAGGCCGTATCGGTTTATGGCGGCGATGGGCGTTTGAAATTGTGGAATCCTGCTTTTGGGCGGTTATGGTCTATTGATCCTGAGAGCTTGGAGGGCGAGCCGCATATATCGCGCGTTGTTGGTAAAATGTCTGGATGCTTTGCTGAAATTAAGTGGCAAAATGTTAAGGAAACCTTGATATCCATTGCTTTAGATCGTTCGGTTAATAAGGGTTGGCTTAAGCTCATAAATAATACTCTTATTGATTATTCAACCATGCCATTGCCTGATGGTGGGGTTTTGGTTACCTATACCGATGTTACCGATACAGTGCGCATCGAAAAGGCTTTGCGTGAAAAGAATGCTGCGCTTGAGGCTGCAGAGCGTCTTAAATTAGATTTCTTAGCTAATGTTTCCTACCAGTTAAGAACTCCTTTGAATGTCATTATGGGGTTTAATGAAATGCTTTCCCGTGAGTTTTTTGGGTCATTAAATGAGAAGCAAAAAGAATATACCCGTGATATTGGAGGTGCAAGTCAGCAGCTTTTGAACCTTGTTAATGATATTTTGGATTTGTCCACTATTGAGGCGGGGCAGATGGATCTTGATATTGAAAATACTTTTATGAAAGAGGTAATGGAAAGCGTTAATGATTTGGTTCGTGATTGGGCGCGGAAAAAGAAAATAGAAATATCGCTTCATTGTCCCGCTAATATCGGAAAGGCAGAGATAGATGCTCAGCGTTTGAAGCAGGCTATTATTAATCTTATACGCAATTCTATTGCATATACAAATGAAGGCGGGGCTATCGAGCTTAGAATAGCGCGTAAGGGCAGTGATAATGTTGAAATTACTGTAAAAGATAATGGCTCTGGCATTCCTAAGGCGGCGCAAAAAAGGATATTACAGCCGTTCGAACGTATAGAAGGGCAGCAGCAAGGAGTTCGCGGCGCAGGGCTTGGTCTAACTCTTGTGCAAAATATTATAGAGCTTCATGGTGGCGGATTTGCCCTTGAATCTGAAGTCGGCGTTGGAACAGTTATTAGATTATCATTACCTAGGAAGCAGTCAATTAATAACAAATAGCCCATGTTTTTGTTGTGCCATCTTCTTTTATTCGTCCTTTTATAACGATTTCATCGAGTTCAATATTGGTTTTACAGGAAAAAGTTGGGATCAATGTGCGCAGTGTTATTTCTAGCTGCCTTCCTGAATAGAAAGGCCCTGATGAGCAAAATTCCGAGCGATCAATGAAATGATCCTTTCCCTCGCGTTTTGTGCCGGCTTTTTCAAGGCGAAATGTTCCTGTGTGACGCGCTTTTGACCCATCGGGCGCAGTGTAGTAGTCTGTGGATACTTCGCCATAAACCCTGTATGGAGCTTCGTTGCGCACTGTAAAACATATTGGTTGCCCTGTTATTTCTTGAGCCATTATATTTGGTGTGAATAAGATAGATAACAATAATAAGACAGATAATTGTTTCATGGAATCAGACCCTAGTTTATAGATAATAATATGATATTAGATTCTAGTTCAGAGCAGGAAACAAGGGAAATTGCACGAGGCTTTGCAAAAAGCCTTGTTGGGGGCGATATTATATTGCTTAATGGTGATCTTGGGATGGGCAAAAGCGTGTTTGCTCGCTCTGTTATTCGCAGCTTATGTGATAATGAAAATCTGGAAGTACCTAGTCCTACTTTTACGCTGGTGCAGACATATGACACGTCAATAGGGCAGGTTTGGCATTTTGATTTATATCGGCTATCTAGCCCTGAAGAAATTTATGAGATAGGCTGGGAAGAGGCGATATCAAGCGGCGGTATTTTATTGGTGGAATGGTCTGAGCGGCTTGGCGATTTGATGCCCACTTCTTATATGGATGTAAAATTTTCACCTATTATAGATAATCCTGATAAACGCAAAATCGAGGTTTTAAAACATGTATAAAGCATTTATTTTGGCGGCGGGTCTTGGTACGCGGATGCGCCCACTTACGGATCATTATCCTAAGCCGATGGTATCGGTAGCGGGGCGGAGCTTGATTTGGCGTATATTAGATAAGCTGGGCGATGCGGGCATTAATGAGGTAGTAGTTAATCTTCATTATATGGCTGATATTTTGGCGGGTCATTTACAGGAATATATGGTGCAAAATCCCGATATGCTTATTCATTTGTCTTTTGAGGAGGGGATTTTAGATACTGGCGGCGGGGTTAGGAATGCTCTTGATTATTTTGATGATGAAGAGCCATTTTATGTGATTGCAGGGGACGCGCTTTGGAATGATAAGGACAGCGGGTCTGCTCTTGAAACATTGTCCCGTAATTGGGATTCTAGTAAAATGGATATTTTAACGCTTATGCAGCCGCTTAATCGGATGAAATTAACGCGCGGGGTTGGGGATTATGATTTGCTTGATAGCGGCTTGGCGCGTCGATCCCACGATAAGAGCGGTTCTCATATGTGGAGCAATATTCGTCTTAACTCTAAAAGCATTTATAAAAATATTACCGAGGAGAGCTTTTCATTTTTGAAAATAATGGATGAATGTGAGAAGAATGGCAGACTCTATGCGATTGAATATCAAGGTGATTGGCATCATGTAAGCACTCCGCAAGATTTAGAAGCGGTGAGCAAGGAATTTGATGGATAATTGCGCGCAGCATAAAATCTATAATATCAAGGCTGGCCGTCCTTTTTCAAAGGATTTGGCTCGGTATTTGCTGCGCGTTACGGCGGGCAAGCCAGAAGAGTTAACGCGCTATAGAATTTTATTGCCAACGCGCCGAGCTTGCAGAATTTTACGCGAAACATTTTTAAGCATTAATGAGGGCAAGTCTATATTATTGCCTGTTATTAGCCCCATTGGTGATGTTGAAGAGCAGGATTTATCCTTAATGATGTTTGGGAATTCTGGAGGGTTTTTGGACATACCAAATGCTATTGCGCCATTAAAACGCCAATTATTGCTTGCCAAGCTTATATGTGGCGCTCCCGATTTTGCACAAGGTCAAGACCATGCATTGGCTATGGCTGCGGCTTTGGCAAAATTTATAGATCAGGTGGTTGTTGAGGGGCTGGAATTTTCTGATCTTCATAAAATTGTACCTGATGAATTTGCCGCGCATTGGCAGATTACTTTGGATTTTTTGAAAATCATAAGCGAGAATTGGTCATTGATACTTGCCGAGCATGGCTTGATTGATGTGGCGGAGCGCAGGAATTTATTGCTGCAAGCTTTAGCAGATTATTGGCGAGAATCTCCGCCTGATTATCCGATTATTGCTGCGGGCTCTACTGGCTCTATCCCCGCGGTTGGTGAGCTTTTGGGCGTTATTTCGTCTATGGATAAGGGGCAGGTTATTTTGCCCGCTCTTGATATGTCTATGGATGACGAGGCGTGGGGATATATTGGCGCAAATCACCCGCAACATAGTCTTAAATCTTTGTTAGAGCGCATAGGGGTTGATAGGTCTGATGTGATGGATCTTAATGTTGGTAGTGGCTTTGATCGCAGTGTTTTGGCTTCTGAGCTTATGCTTCCTGCCGAGGTTAGCGAGCGGTGGAAGGATTTTCCATCACGCTATGAATTATCACCTATGCTTGAAAATCTGCAATATTTCTCTTGCGGGTCGCAGCAAGAAGAGGCTTCACTTATTGCGCTTATAATGCGGGGCGCGTTGCAGCATAAAACAAATGTTACGGCTTTAGTTACCCCAGATCGGAATTTAGCGCGACGCGTTGCTGCGCTATGCCGTAGGTGGGGGATAGAAGTTGATGACTCGGCAGGGCATAGCTTATTAGAAAGCAGGCTGGGTAAATTTATGGTTTTATCCATAAATATGGCTGGAAGCGGGTTTGACGTTATATCCATGTTGTCATTATTAAAGATATCACTGTGCCGATTTGGCTTTGAAGATGCTCATTACAACAAGATGCTTAATTTGCTGGAAGTTAGATTTTTAAGGCAGGGTAATTTATACGGCTCTTATGAAATGCTGCGGGGTGATGTTGCAGCAAAAGAAGAATATACTGAGCTTTTGGAATTTATTGATGGGTTTTATGCTGCACTTAAGCCATTGATATATTATGCGCGGCAAAGTGATAAACAAAATTTTTCAGATATATTAAAAGCTCATATAAAAGTGCTGGAATCCTTAGCTTTGCATCCTGAAAAAGCAGGAGCAGATATATTATGGCGCGGAGATGATGGCGAGGCGGCGGCTGTTTTTTTAAGCGAAATATTAGAGCATGCTAGCTTGATTGATAATGTGAATATGGATGAATATGAGCTGATTTTAAAGGCTCTTATGAGCAATGTCACTATTCGCTCTGCCTATAATGTTCACCCGCGCTTGCTGATATTAGGGCAGTTGGAAGCCCGCCTTAGTGACGCTGATTTGGTTATACTTGGCGGGCTTAATGAAGGGGTGTGGCCACCTGACGCGGGGCATGATCCGTGGATGTCACGCCCTATGCGTAATGAGTTTGGCTTGCCTCCCGCTGATCAAGCAATCGGAATTGCTGCGCATGATTTTGTGCAAGGGTTTTGCGGCTCTAATGTTATTATGACCAGATCTGAGAAGATTGATGGTAGCCCTAGCGTTCCTGCTCGCTGGCTTGATCGGCTTGATACGGTTATGCGTGCTTGTGGTAAAAATCTATCGGATTTATCAACTGCGCCATATAAGGAATGGGCGCAATCTTTGGATAAGCCAAGCCATGTCAAGCCGTTTGAAAGACCATCGCCAAGACCGCCGCTATCTACGCGTCCAAACGCCGCGTCAATTACCAAAATTGATGTATGGATGAAAGACCCGTATTCTATTTACATGCATTATGTGCTTAATCTTAGGAAAATGAAGCCTTTGATTCAGGATAATGATGCAGCATTGCGCGGAACTATATTGCATGAGATTTTGGAAAAATTTACAAAGCAATTCCCGCTTGATTTGCCTGATGAAGCGCACGATGAGATTATTAATATTGCTAAAAATGTGTTGGAAGACAGGCTGGAAAGCCCTGATCTTATGCGCTATTGGTGGCCTAAATTCCTTAAAATTGCTGCATGGTTTGTGGCTCATGAGCAAGGCTGGCGCGAGGATGCTAAATTCCTAGAAAGTGAGATTAAAGGCAATATTGATATTGATGTAGGCGGCGCGCCATTTAATCTATATGGAACAGCGGATAGAATTGATCGCATGCATGGTGGTTACGGCATTATTGATTATAAAACTGGCGGCTCGTTTTCAATTAAAGCCTTGAAAAGCGGGGCATTGCCGCAAATGCCGCTAGAAGCATTAATATTAGCGCAAGGCGGGTTTAATGGGCGAGGATTTAAACAACAGCCTAAAACTCACGGCGTTAAATATGCGCCATCGGGCGATAGTGTTTATTTGGGATATTGGAAATTAACGGGCGGCAATAAAGCAGGTGAAATAGTGGCCATTTCTGGTGATATAAGTGAAACTATAGATACTGTTTTAGATGGATTAAAAAGCTTGATTGCTGTGTTTAGGGAGCTGGACACGCCGTTTTATGCAATCCCTGATACTATGAATGCGCCGCGTTTTAATGATTATGAGCATGTATCACGCCTTAAAGAATGGGCTGCACTTGATGATAATGAGGGCGAATAAATGGAATCAATAAAGCATAAATTAGAAGAAACTGATCCGAATATTTTGCAGCGCACGGCATCTAATCCTCAAGAATCTATTTGGGTGGGCGCGTCTGCTGGCACTGGTAAGACAAAGGTTTTGACTGATCGAGTGCTACGCTTGTTATTGCCTAGGGCTGATGGGAACGTAGGAACGCCGCCAAACCGCATTTTATGCCTAACATTTACCAAGGCCGCAGCAAATGAAATGGCGCTTAGAATTAATAAAACCCTTAGCTGTTGGGCGGTTATGGATTTGGAAGAGCTTAGCTCTACGTTAGAAAATCTGTTGGGTCATGAACCATCGGGGGAGCAGCTAGGCGTTGCGGGTAGGCTGTTTGCTGATGTGATTGATTGCGCGGGCGGCTTGCAGATCATGACTATTCACTCATTTTGCCAATCGGTGCTTGGGCGTTTCCCGCTTGAGGCTGACTTGCCGCCAAATTTCAAATTGCTTGATGAGGTTATGGCGGCAGAAATAATGAGCCGCGCTCAAAATGATGTGTTTGAGAAGGCGCAAAGCTCCGAATATGCAAGCTCGCCTTTAAATGCGGCGTTGCATAATTTGGCGGCGGAACTGGATGAAGATAGTTTTAGCTCTATTATTCGCGGTATATGCTCGGAGCGTCATCAATTGGTCAATTTGTTTGCGCGTTATCATGGCGCAGATGGTGTTTATGCTGCTATTTGTGAGCATTATGGCATAAATCAGGGCGCGGGGGCTGATGATATTATTGCATCTATTTGCATTGATGGCAGTTATGACGGCGCGAATTTACGCGTTGTTGCAATGGAATTGGCGCAGGATAAAGGCAAGCATGCCTCTGCTCGAGCTGCAAATATGCTGGCATGGCTTAATGCTTCGTTTGAAGGCCGTCAAAAATTGTTCCATGATTATAAATCTGCATTTTTAACCCAAAAAGAAACAATGCTTAAGCAGGCTTTCCCGCCTAGTAATATTGATAAGAAATATCCTGAATATAAGGGGATATTACAAAAAGAAGCAAATAGGCTGATAGATGCTATTGAGACTATGGGGCTAGTAAAATCGGCGCAAATGACGCGTGATTTGCTTATTATTGGTCATGAGATTTTCATGCGCTATAGCCAGATTAAAAAAGAAAAAGCTACGTTAGATTTTGACGATCAAATATTGCGCACTATGGAGTTACTTAAGGGAGAGACTAAGGTTTTAGCTGGTTTAAGTGATGTTGCTCCGTGGATAATGTATAAGCTGGATCAGGGGTTGGATCATATTTTAGTAGACGAAGCGCAAGATACTAATCCTGAACAATGGCGCATTATTGAAAGCCTGTGCGAGGAGTTCTTTAGCGGGATGAGCGCTCGGGATGAGGTAATGCGCACTTCATTTACTGTGGGGGATATCAAGCAATCCATTTACAGCTTTCAACGCGCCGCGCCCGAAGAGTTCAAAAATATGCAGGGCATTTTTGATCGTAAAATTAAAGATTCTGGTAAGGTGAATAGGGAGGTTGCGCTTGATATTTCCTTTCGCTCTACTGAAAGTATTTTGCGGGTTGTTGATAATGTATTCAAATATGAGGAGCTTAATAAAGCCGTTGGCGGGGGCAGTATTCACCATGAATCGTTTCGCGCGGGTCAAGCTGGAGTGGTGGAGCTATGGCCTTTGTTTGAGACAAAGAAAAAAGAGGATCGTGACTTTTGGAATGCACCTATTGAGGTCAAAAGCCAGCAAAGCGCGTCAAGTGAGCTTGCATCATATATAGCGCAAAATATTCGAAACTGGCTAGACCGTAAAGAAATGCTTCCCGCCTATAATCGCCCGATAGGAGCGGGTGACATAATGATTTTGGTTCGCTCGCGCTCGGCTTTCGTAGATCAGATGGTCAAGGCTCTAAAGGCTCTTGATGTTCCTGTTAGTGGCGCAGATCGTATGAAGCTAGGGGATCAGCTTGCGGTTCAAGACTTGCTTGCGATGGCTCGGTTTTGCTTGCTTCCCGACGATGATTTGACCTTGGCAGAGGTTTTGAAATCTCCATTATTAGGATGGAACGAGGATGAATTATTCTCTCTTTCATATAACCGTAAAGGAACATTATGGCAGGAATTATGCAATTTTGATTATGATAAAATCGCAAGCATTACGGGTCATGATAAAACTGTGCTATGTGCGGATAACCAAAAGCGGGACAATGCGCGGGACTATCTATCTCGCTTAATGGGCAGGGCGCGGTATCTTGGGGCTTATGAATTTTTCAGCCATATATTAAATATGAAATGCCCTGCTAATGAGCATTCGGGGCTAAAGGCAATTAGATCGCGCTTAGGTGATGATGCGCTTGACCCTATAGATGAATTTTTGAATGCTGCTATGGCTTTTAGCCATGATGATACGGATCATTTACAGATATTCTTGGATCAAATGGAGCGCAAAAATATTGAAATTAAACGCGAAATGGATGAAGGCGGCGGGCAGGTTAGGATAATGACTATCCATGGCTCTAAGGGGTTGCAAGCTCCGATTGTTATAATGCCTGATACGATTAAAAGCAGCGCGGCTAAAAAAACTGGTCGGATGTTATGGATGAATAAAACAGGGCTTAATATGCCGATTTATTCAGCCCGTAAAGATGATGACCCTAAGTCATATAAAGAAATTTATGATGCATGCAGCGCACGGGATGAAGAGGAATATTATCGCTTGCTTTATGTTGCGATGACACGGGCAGCAGATAGGCTTTATATAGCAGGACATCAGGGGAGTAAGGGCGCAAAGGATAGCTCTTGGTATTTCAAAATCCGCGCAGCAATGGAAAATGATGAAAGCTGCATTGAGCTTGAGGATGGGCTTTTGCGCATTGAAAATCCGCAAGAGGCAAAGCCTGATAAAGCGGCGGCGGTTACTTTATCTGATAAGGAGATTGCCGCACTGCCTGACTGGGCACTTGAACTTGCGCCAGATGAGCCAAATCCTCCGCGCCCGCTTGTTCCTTCTGCTCCGTCTATTGAGGATAGGGCGGCGGCGTTATCACCGCTGAAATCATTGGATAATAAACGATTTAGGCGCGGGAATATTACGCATAAATTGCTGCAATTTTTACCTGATTTTGTGGAAGGCAAACGCGAGGATGCTGCACTAAAATTTGTGCATAAAAATGCTGCAGATTTATCCGAAGAAATACGTCTTGAAATTGTCTATGAGGTAATGAAGATTTTCTCTAACCCTGAATATGCACCGTTTTTTAGCTCTAATTCTATGGCGGAGGTTTCGGTTACGGGATTAATGCAGGATAACCGAATAGTTAGCGGGCAGATTGATCGGCTGGTAATTGGCAGTGATGAGATATGGATTGTGGATTATAAAACCAACCGCCCTCCGCCAAACGATGTTAAAGACGTGCCACAAATTTATTATAAGCAGCTAGTCGCTTACCGCGATTCTATTGCAGAGATTTACCCTAATCATAAAATTAACTGCGCGCTGCTGTGGACTGATGGGCCAAGGTTAATGGTTTTATGTTAAATATTATAGCAATCAATTGATAATATTGATCAAATTTTTGGTTGGTGGTGAGGCGGTAAGCCGCCCGCCCGCATTTTTAACAGCTATTAAAGTATAAACTTGTTAAGCTACCATCCCCCTGTGTCAGGATAGTTGCGATCTAAGTTAAATTCTAAAAGGAGACACAAAATGAGCAAACACTATAGTCAAAGATTCATCAATCAAGCAGTATCAAATTCCCAGCGCGCCACACAGTTCAGGCAAGCCCGCGACAAAGCCATCGCCATCATGGCCTCTGTGAATGATGGCAATGACCCGCAGGTCGAAAAATCCCAAAAGCGGAAAGAACAAACGGTTGCCGATCTGGCACAGCGCTATATGGAAGAGCATGTGCACGTACATTGCAAACCCAGCACGGCAAAGGGATATCAATATAATCTTGATAAACGTATTTTTCCGCAACTCGGGGATTTGCGTGTCTCCGAAGTTACAAGAAAAGATATTGCCAATTTCCATCATACTTTCAGATACGTGCCCTATGAAGCCAATCGGTGCCTTGAGATGCTTTCCAAAATGTTCAATCTGGCGGAGATGTGGGGGCTGCGCCCTGATGGCACAAACCCGCGCAGGCACATTAAAAAATATCCTGAAAAAAAACGAGAGCGGTATTTGAGCTAAGAAGAAATGAGAAGGCTTGGGAATGTTCTTGGTAAATGCGAACAAGACACGGCGCAGGGCATTGCTCAGCAATGGCTAATTACATTGATAGATTAGACATAATGCATTATAGTTGCGTTTTTTAAAGTAACTTGTGTAAAGGTAACAGTCAATGAGTTCTCTACAAACATTTGAAAATGTTAGCTCCGTAATAGCAAACATAAAGCCAGATAATTCTATATTATGCTTTAATCCTGAAAAGATTCATGCGCGAGTTGCCGAATTTCAAAAAGGTTTTCCTGGAACTATTTCATGGGCAGTAAAATCAAATCCGCACCCTGAAGTTGTAAGGGCTATAGTAGAAGCTGGAATTACAGAGTTTGATGTTGCGTCAAGAAGTGAAATAGAACAGATGCGTTATCAGTGCCCATCAGGTATCCTAAACTTCAACCACCCTGTGAAACCATCCGAAGAGATTAGCTTTGCCTATTTAACAGCAGATGTAAAAAACTTCGTTGTCGATTGTATGGAGGAAGTTGAAAAAATAACAGGTGAGTTCCAGAAAGCAGCAAAAGGAGATTATTCAGATGTAACGCTACTCATTAGGTTTTTAGATGCAAACTCAAAAGGATCTGAAAATTATGATTTTGATGCTAAGTTTGGTGCTACGCCAAATGAAGCCGCTGAAATTATGCGGATATGCAAAGAAAAAGGATTTAAAGTTGGACTAACTTTTCATTCAGGCTCTCAAAATGAAAATGCCTTGGCCTATTGCTTTATCAAATAAAGCGCATCATCTTCTTTTTCGCATTCCTCAATATCATCGTTAAAAACATGAAGCGCGTCCACCCATTTTTGTAGCGGCGTGCGGTATATATTTTCTTTCCTGTGTTCTTGTTGCTGTTCTTGCATTTCTCGTATCTCCTTTTTTGTTTTGCAGCAAGGGCAATTTGCCCCTCTCATTATTACTGGTATGCGGTTGCTGCAAAAAACGACGACGAAAAAGGAAAAATATTTTAAGGATGTGAATATTTATGCATGAACGCCATAGATTTGTTGTGATATCAAGGGAATTAGGGTAATATTAATCTTGAATTATGTTAAAATCATTGTCCGAAATGTAAGAGAAACACGTCGTTTTCTTGGGATTTTTATCCCACCCACTTTGTCTGATTGTCTAGCCGGAATGGCGTGTGTCCAATCATAGCGAGCAGAACCGGAAATAACAGCAAGACTACGCGGCTTAAGATAATATTCCCGCCGTTCCGTCCCTTTATCAAATTGCATCATAACACTGGATCCCAGACTGATAATAGCAATCGCATCACCAAAGCATGGCACACAATCAATATGCGCGGAAATCCCCTGTCCGGGCAAATATTCATTAACAATGAGCTGCTCTGGATTTTTAGCGAAAATATCGTCTTCTGCCAAACGGCTAGACAAAGAATTTATCCATTTCGGCAATGGCCCCAAATAAGAATCCGACGTTACCATCCTGGCTTTATAATCATATCTATAGCCGTAATGCTGAACCCGGCGTTTAAGATCATGAATCCACGGCCCTTCATCTATACAAGCAATAAACTCTCGTTCTTCTTTAGCACTAATAAAATTAGGCACATAAGTTAGCCCCGGAATATCCAAGGGCGGCTCTTCTTCAATTTCAAATAGTAATCCATTCATTTTTTAAGCCTAAACACCCATGTCGCAAAACGCTTGTGATCATCAAGCGCGCTATCATCATCATTTGTATTGGTATGAGAATATCCTGAAAATATTGATGGGTCAAAAGGATATGTTTCTGGTGTCTCAAAACCGGCAAATTTGGCAGCCGCATCAAATTGAAAGGCCCCTTCATAATGCGGGCTATCAACAGCAGAAATCATAACTCTACCGTCAGGGGTTAAATAATCACCAGCAGAGCGTAAAAACTTCCTGATCATAACATGGTTCGGATTATGCCCGTATTTAGAATCGCGGCTTCCAACATTGGGAAATTGAAAAATAATCGTATCAAATTTTTCAGATCTAAAATGTTTTTCCAAATGCGTTGCATCAACATTGTGCATAATTTGTGCACCGTTACATTTTATAATTTGAGCGTTTTTAGTGGCACCATCTGGTAAATTATTTTCACTTTCAAATGTTGTAGCAATCATATGTGTGATATGAGCCGTAGGCATCTTTAGTAAAGTTTTTGCAAAACTTAAATTCCCCTCACCAACAAGCAGGACATCTCCAAGAGCCTGCCACGGTCCAAGGCGAATTTGTGAAAACGCTTTAACGGTCTGGCCGATAACATCAAACATTATTATTCCTTTCATTCAAACATAAAAAAACACCGCAGACGGATCTGTGGTGTTGATACTGAATATATTCCTATATTTTGCCTTAAAAGTCAAGGAAAATATAGATTTAAAAACAGAAGCTTAAATTGAAAAAGTCTTTTTGTCTTTTTAATTTCTCCCTGTGTGATCGTCACTTCGAAACGGAAGAAGGCAGATTTTTTCTTTATCGGGTCGTATTGTTTATATCTCAATATTGGGTCGTCGGCGCATAAAAAAAGAGCCTCAAAATCGAGGCTCTCATGTCTTTAGGAATGCTGCTTTTTTTAATATTCTCGCAAAAGATACATTTTAACTTTTCGGCTAAAAAATGTGGGGCCAGAGCATAATGTGCCGGTGATGTCGCGCGCGATTTCTGTGAGGCTGTCATAACGTGTGCGTTTATACTCATAAAAATCTTTGCGGCGGTATATGACATATATTTTGCCGTTATATGCGCGCTCTAAAACTGTGCCTTCTGCCAGCCGTGTTATTGATCCTCTTGATGCCATCGCAATCGCATCGGCATTAAAATCTATCGGATTTACATTTGCGGGTAGTAAATTTGGATCTACAATTCCTGTCAAATCATTTTGGATTTTTGCCAAAATACTCAGAATTATTTCATTGCGCAATAAATCTTCTGGGCATTTTTTCTTAAGATGTTGTTTGTAATCCGCCCTGAGCTGTTTTGTCGATGAAAGCTGGAGTCGTGCATACTGTTTTATCAAATAAAGCGCATCATCTTCTTTTTCATACGCCTCAATATCATCATCAAAAACATGAAGCGCGTCCACCCATTTTTGTAGTGGTGTGCGGTATGTATTTTCTTGCCTGTGTTCTTGCATTTCTCAT
>JALSJP010000022.1 GCA_026989265.1 Micavibrio sp. | reverse complement strand
TAAGGGCAATAAGATATGCCCATGTTTTTTAAGCATTTTACCAATGATATTTTTTCTATGTATAAGAGCATTATCCATCACAATAATGCTAGGTCTATCCAATTCTTTAATTAGGAAATATCCTCAATATGAAGGCGTAATTTAACTTTATCAATCTTTCGATTATATGATTTTGGGCGAGCTTTAAGTGTTAAATCTTCAAGTTTGAGCCAACGATAAAGGGTATCGCGAGATACATATAAATATTTTAGTAGCCTCAACCTTACTTCCACCATTATTTATATAGGACATGGCGGCTTTCATGTGGGGTAATTGATACGTCATACTGTACTATAACATGTACTATTTAAAATCTAAAACACTATAGAATGGACGGTCATATTAAACTGGATTTCTTTAACTTTTTAATTGCCAGACATATTGCGCAGTCTTTGCTCTGCTACGGTTAGCATGGTTAAGCCCACTGTCCCTGTGCGGCGCAGCTCAGCGAATAAATGGTCAAGTTGCTTAATATTGCCTTCGTGTTTTTTTAGCCATAACTCAACAAGAGAATTACCATTCCTAGATTCTGCATTAATATTTTTTATGCCAATATCGCGCAATATACGAACAGTTAGACCAGCTTGGCAGCTATATAGGCTATCCATTAACCCGCATCTAGCTTCATTTTGCCAACTATCTTTATGTGGCAGGTGACGCACTTGTTGGCGCAGCCAATCAAGGTGAAAACGCTCGCCTAGCTCGAAATATGTGCGCGCAGTATTATTTAGGTCAATATTTTGATCTAAGGAAATACTTATAATGTCGCACGCAGAAGACAGCACTGGCATTAAGGCAATTCTATGTGCTAGCTCATTTGGCACACCATCTTTTATGGATGCGTCTTTGCGCTGTTTTATTGCAAGGCGTAAATTTTCAGTTACAAGACTATCTAGGTTTTCGGATAGTAATTTAACTTTAGAGCCAAATATTGTGGCGTCTTTATCAATATCCATTTCGCGCCCTAGTCGTGTTAAAAACCACGTTATTCCATGCTCTGATAGTCTGGATATTTCATGCATAGCTTTGAGCTGCACTTGTGCGGGGACGGATTTATCAATATCTTCGATTGCATCCCACAAGTTGCGTAGTCCAAAAGCATCACGAACGATGATGTAAGCCTGAGTTATTTTCTCAACGCTTGCGCCTGTTTTACTCATACGAGATTGCAAAAATGTAGGCCCCATACGGTTAATCAAAGAATTAGCCATCATAGTTGCGACAATTTCACGATTTAATCGGTGGCGCAGTATTTCTTTCTCAAATTTCTTACCTAGAACATCTGGAAAATATTCCATGATCCAGTAGCTCATTTCTGGGCTATCAGGGATATCGGAATGTAGAAGGTCTAATGTAAGATTGATTTTAGCATAAGCAAATATTACGCATAATTCAGGTCTAGTAAAGCCCTTGCCAGTGCGCAAGCGTTTTTCAATGGTGTCATTATCGGGAAGTCCTTCGATTTTTCTATCAAACCCTTGTTCACGTTCCATATCTTGAATAAATTCGTCATGTAGCCTTAGGTTTTCAGGGGCTTGCATTTCAATTAGTGATATTGCTTGCGCTTGTTGATAGTTATGGCGCAACACATGATCTGCAATTTCATCCGTCATTTTTTCAAGCAATTTATTGCGAGCCTTTAAATCCATATTATGGTCTTTTTGCGACATAACATCGCTCATTAGAATCTTGATGTTTACCTCATGGTCAGATGAGTCAACGCCAGCAGAGTTATCGAGGAAGTCAGTGTTAATGCTAACTCCTCGCTCACTCATTTCTATGCGCCCAAGCTGGGTAATCCCAAGATTCGCGCCCTCGCCAATTACTTTTGCGCGCACCATGTCTGCATTGATGCGAAGATTATCGCTTGCTTTATCACCGACATCCGCATTTGTCTCGCTTGTTGCTTTAATATATGTGCCAATGCCGCCAAACCATAAAAGGTCAGTTCGGGATTTGAGCATGGCCTTAATAAGCTCATTAGGAGTGATTTTGTTGTTTTCTATATCAAAGCGTTCTTGTATTTCTGGGGTTAGTTCTAGAATTTTGTCACTACGTTTGAATATACGCCCGCCCTTGGATAATAGTTTTTCATTATACTGATCCCAGCCACCAATACATTCAAATAAGCGTTTGCGCTCTTTAAATGATTTTGTCGCATCAGGGTTAGGGTCACAGAAAATATGTAAGTGGTTGAACGCACCTGTTAGCAAGATATGCTCGGAAAGTAGCATGCCATTACCAAATACATCGCCGCCCATATCACCAACGCCAACAACGCTAAATTCTTGACTTTGCGTGTCATGATTTAGCAATCTGAAGTGATATTTGACGGATTCCCAAGCTCCGCGAGCAGTAATGCCCATTTTCTTATGGTCATAGCCAGCAGAGCCGCCAGATGCGAATGCATCATCAAGCCAAAAGCCATATTCTTGAGCAAGGCCATTTGCAATATCAGAAAATGTTGCTGTTCCTTTATCTGCTGCAACAACTAAATATGGATCATCTTCATCATGGCGCACTACATTTTTAGGCGGTATAATCTTCTTGCCCTTTTGGTTATCGGTGATATCAAGCATGCCGCGAATGAATATTTTATAGCATTCCACGCCTTCTTTGAAAAATTCATCACGGCTATTTGTTGGAGTTTTCACAACAAAGCCACCTTTTGAACCCATAGGAACAATAACAGAATTTTTCACCATTTGCGCTTTCATCAAGCCAAGCACTTCTGTGCGGTAATCTTCGTGACGATCAGACCATCGCAATCCACCGCGAGCAATTTTATCACCACGAAGATGGATAGCCTCAACGCGCGGAGAATAAACAAAAATCTCACGGAATGGTTTAGGGGCAGGCATTTCTGTAATTTGACTACAATCAAATTTTAGTGATAAGCATGGTTTTGAGCCGCCATTGTCTTGTCTTTGGAAGTAATTTGTTCGAACCGTTGCCTTAATCAGCTCTGTTATTGTGCGCAAAATACGATCATAATCACTAGAGGCTACATGCTCGAGCTCTTTGTTTATATCTTTTTCATATCCCGAAACTAAGGCATTTGATTTATTACCATCCTCAGGGTTATGTCGAGCAATGAACATATCAATTATGATACGGCTTATTTTGGGATTTTCAGTTAAAACTTTTTCAATATATGTACGGCTGAAAGGGAAGCATAGTTGCTTCATATAGTGAACATAAGCGCGCAATATTACGATTTCGCGCCAATTTGCCCCTGCGCTTAATACTAAGTGGTTTAAGCTATCTTTTTCAACTTGGTTGCCCCATGTTTTGATAAATGCTCGCTCAAAATTATGTTTAACTATGGATAAGTCCCTGATTTCAGGGGATTCAAGCAAAAAGTCATGTATCCATACAGATTGGCTTGCACCCTCAGGTTTCACCTCAAAAGGTAATTCTGAAATAACCCGCAGCCCCATATCTTCTAATATTGGCAATACGTCTGATAATGTTACAGGTGATCCAACATGAAATACTTTTAAGCGTATATTCTGCAATTCCATACCATCTGGTCGATATAAATCAAGTATGATTGATTTACTTGATGCTGCTTCCTCAATTTTTTCTATATCAAAAACAGAGTGTTTAGCTTGGTATTTGGTAGTATATGATATAGGGAATGCTCCTCCATATCGTAAGGTCAAATCGGCTATTTGCTTCTCATCTTTATATGCATCGCTAAGGGCTTGGGATAGTTTTTCACCCCAAGTTTGACCGCAATCTCGCAATAATTGCTCAATCTTTTTTGATGATATTGCAGTAGGGTTTTTCTGGCTGATATTTATTACATACATAACGCGTGCAAAAACAGAGTCATCTAATGTTGTGTAGAAATTAGAGCAAGTCCCATGTGTTTCTTTTTCCAAAATCTCTTGGATATCCTTACGCAATTTTGTACCGAAACGATCACGCGGTATATAAACAAGGCAAGAAATATAGCGCTCAAATGGGTCTTTGCGCATAAATAAGGCTATGCGCTGGCGTTCTTGCAGGCGGATAATATTCAAGCAAGTTTTTAAAAGCCCTTTTGTTTCTATTTGGAACAATTCATCACGTGGATATTTTTCTAAAATATGACGAAGAGCCTTGGCATTATGAGAACCACTTATGAATGATGATTCTTTAATAGTATCTTCTACTTTTTTTCTTAGATACGGGATATCGCTAACACTTCGTGAATAGGTAACGGATGTCATTAGACCTAAGAATAACTTTTCTCCCGTAACCTCACCCTCATCATTATAAGTTTTTACCGCAATGCAATCCATGGGGACGCATCTGTGCACGGTTGAAAGCCGATTTGTTTTTGATATAGAAACTGGCGGTAAGCGGCGGCGCAGTTCTTGCAGATTGCGCGGCAGCCCTTCTTCTGTTTCAGTAAGGTAGGCTGGACTAATTTCTTTATGCAGTAATCCAAAGCTTGAATTTGCTACGGTTTTGCTGGTAATTCCATTCTTTCCATCTATGAATTTATATTCACGATAGCCTAAAAGAGTAAAGTTATTGTCATGCAAATAATCCAAAAATGCGCAATATTCTTGTATTTCTGCGGCTGGGCGGCGCGTTCTTGCTGAATTTAGCTCTATAGATGCTTGTTTTAATTTATCAAGCATAGATTTCCAGTCTAAATTAGCGTGAAATACATCGTCTAATATGGTGTATAAACCACTTGTTAAACTATCTATATCTTGCGCTGATAGAGTTTCATTAATTTGGATATGTATATGTGATTGACGTTGGGTTCCTTCATCAGACTCGCCCATTATATTTTGTAAATCACCCTTATTATTGTAAGATGAATAAATAGTTGGATGGATTAGAATCCCGATTAAGTGGCTGTGCTTATTTATTTCTGCGGCTACGGAATCAACAAGAAATGCAAGATCATCGCTTACTATATCAATTATAGTTTTGCGGCACTCCCCGCCTTCGATAGTTGGGCAGTAGATACTAAGCTCTGGTTCACCTTTCTTACGGCTTTTTGCCATTTCCCAGTGGGATATAGCCATATTAGATAAAATTTGAGGGTCAAAAAATTCTAAATCATCGCTATTGATTTTATTACAAAGAATATCTAGCATTTTTACTAGCATATCAGGGGGTTTTTTAGGTAAAAGCTTTTGTGCTTCTTGAGTTAAAAGCTCGAATTCTTTATTTTTTTTAGACATTTTTAGGCGCACCATATATATTTATTTTATTGGTCTACACATTAGAGATAAAATTAGCAATGGTCTAGTGCATTTCACTTAATAAAACTCAATAATTACTGTGCATTGCACAAATAATATTATAGGATTGCCACTTGGTATAGGAAGGTGCATATAATGTCTTTATCTGGAAAAACTGCTCTTATTACTGGATCAACAAGCGGTATTGGTCTTGGAATTGCTAAAGAATTCGCTGCCCACGGCGTTAATATAATAATGAATGGTTTTGGTGATCCTGAAGTTATTGAGCAAAACCGCGTTTTCCTTGAAAGCCATGATGTTAGGGCTGTGTATAATGATGCAGATATGACTAAGCCTGATGAAATTACTGCTATGGTTGAGGTGGCGGAAGAAGAATTTGGCTCAATTGATATTCTGGTTAATAATGCAGGAATTCAGCATGTCTCCCCGATAGAAGAGTTTCCACCTGAGAAATGGGATGATATTCTCGCTATATCCCTTTCATCTGCTTTTCATACAACAAGAGCAGCGCTTAGTGGTATGAAAAAATCAGGTTGGGGGCGCATTATTAATATATGCTCGGCTCACGGATTGGTGGCATCTCCGTATAAAAGCGCATATGTTGCAGCAAAGCATGGTCTTTTGGGTTTTACTAAAACTGTTGCTTTGGAAGTGGCGCAAGATAATATTACTTGCAATGCTATATGCCCTGGTTATGTTTTCACTCCGTTAGTTGAAAGTCAAATTGCCGATACGGCAAAAGCTCGTGGGATGACGGAAGAAGAGGTTGTGCGCGATGTTTTGCTTGCAGCGCAATGGACAAAGAAATTTGTAACGACTGAGCAAATAGCAGGAATTGCCCTGTTTCTATGCTCGGATATTGCAGAAAATATAACAGGAACTGACCTTAAAGTTGATGGTGGCTGGACGGCTGCTTAATTTATAATTTGGAGATAAAAATATGAGCAATTATGATGTGGATTTATTTGTTATAGGCGCGGGTTCTGGCGGGGTTAGGGCTGCGCGCGTTGCTGCTGGCTATGGCGTTAAAGTTGCTATGGCAGAGAGCCAGTTTTACGGCGGAACATGCGTTAATATTGGCTGCGTTCCTAAAAAGCTTATGACTTATGTTGCTGGCTATGAAAGTGCAATGAGAGATGCTTCTGGTTATGGTTGGAGTGTGGGCGAGCGTTCGCTTGATTGGGGCAAATTTATAAAACGAAAAGATGAGGAAATCGCACGGCTTAATGGTATATATGAAAAAATGTTAAATAATTCAGGTGTAGAGATTCACTGGGGCGCGGCTTCCATAATTGATCCACATACGGTTCGCGTTAATAGCAAGGATATAACTGCTGAGCGCATTTTAATTGCTACTGGCGGCAAAGTGTCTGTGCCTAATATTGAAGGCGCAAGAGAGCATGGCATTACCTCTGATGATATTTTCTACCTTAAAGAGCAACCAAAGCGTCTTGTCGTTGCAGGCGTTGGTTATATTGGGCTTGAATTTGCTGGGATATTTAACCAGCTCGGCAGTAAGGTAGATGTAATATATCGCCGTGATAAAATTCTTAATGAGGGTTTTGATGGTGATGTTCGTGAATTTTTGAATGGTGAAATGATTAAAAAAGGCATTAATTTTCATCCTAAAACTAATATTACAAAAGTTGAAAAAGCCTTAGGTGTTTATCAAGTTCATCTCGATAATGGTGAGATTATAGAGGCGGATCAAGTGCTATTCGCTACGGGTCGTGTTCCTAATATAGATGGGTTAGGGCTTGAAAAGCTTGGCGTTGAACTTGGTAAGTCAGGTGCGATTATTGTTGATAAGTGTGAGCAAACAAATATCCCGTCTATTTATGCTGTTGGTGATGTAACCAATCGCGTTGCGCTTACCCCTGTTGCTTTGGCAGAAGGTCATGCTTTGGTTGATCGTCTTTATAATGGACAGGATCGTTATATTTCCTACGATAATATCCCAAGTGCGGTATTTTCTAATCCAAATGTTTCGCAAGTGGGTTTAACCGAAGAGCAGGCTTGCTCCCAATATCCCAATGAAATTGATATATATAAATCAGAGTTTCGCGCTATGAAAATGATATTATCGGATAGTCAGGAGCGCACATTTATGAAATTAATAGTCCATAGTAAAACCGACAAGGTTTTGGGGCTTCATATGGTGGGTGAAGGCGCAGGCGAGATTGTGCAAGGCTTTGCTACAGCTATTATTGCTGGAGCGACCAAGGCTGATTTTGATCTTACGATTGGAATTCATCCAACATCTGCGGAAGAGTTTGTAACAATGCGAAATAAAGCTTGATTTTTAACTGCGATGCTGTGTATAACTCACGCTTATATTAAAAGTGGCTTGGCTATATGTGTTCGGCATGCCTCAGCCACTAAGTTAATCTTAATATTAAGGAGATAGAAATGCCGAAAATGAAAACGCATTCAAGTGCGAAAAAGCGGTTCAAAGTAACTGCGAAAGGGCGCGTTAAAGCTAAATCAGCTTTCACAAGCCACATGATGATGAACAAGCCAAAATCTATGAAGCGTAAGGCTCGTGGTCAATCACCACTTTCCGAAGTTGATGAGCGCATAGTTCTTCGTAATTTTTTACCATATAGCCGTAAACGTAAGGGTAAAAGCAATCCTTATGTATCTAAACATACAGCTAAAAATTCAGGGGAGAAATAGACCATGGCTAGAGTTAAAGGCGGGGCAAGCTCCCACGCAAGACATAAAAAAGTTATTAAACAAGCTAAAGGTTACTATGGTCGCAGGAAAAATTGTTTCCGCACCGCAGTGCAAGCTGTTGAAAAAGCAGGTCAATATGCTTATCGTGACCGTCGTGTAAAGAAACGTACTTTCCGCGCATTATGGATTCAGCGTATTAATGCGGCGGCTCGTTTGCATGATATGACATATTCAACTTTTATGCATGGCATGAAGCTTAGCGGAATTGAGCTAGACCGTAAGGTTTTATCTGATATTGCTATCCGTGAGCCAGAGCAATTTGCAGCTATTGCTAAAACTGCTAGGGCAGCTTTGGATAAGGCTGCAAAAGCAGCTTAGTTTATATATTAAAAAATTCGTGGAACAGCCTTTTCTTATGATATAAGTGAGGCTGTTTTTTATAGTCATACCACTTGATTTTTCACGGCGCTATTTCGTTGCTACCGTATTAAAATACGCTTACGCTCCCCATGCCTAGTGTAAAAACAAATTGGAAAGACTATATGTGATGTTATGGAGAGTAAATGAAAAATCAAAAGCTAGCTATATTTGATTGGAATGGGACTGTGCTTGCCGATACGCGCCAAGCTTGGATTGCATCTAACAAATGCCTTGAATTTTATGGGGTTGAGCCAATTAGCTTTAAACGCCAGTTAGAGACATTCGACTTTCCTATAATTCATTATTTCAAACGCAATGGCTGTAGCATTGACAAGGTTTTGGAAACCAAGGAAGAATCTAACAAAATATTTCAAGATGCTTATGATTTGTTAGCTGCAAATGCGCGAACTCGGCGTGGGGCGCGTGATTTGCTGGAATGGCTTAATAGTAATGATGTTGATTGCATAATTTTGAGCAACTATATAACCAGCAAGATAGAGCGTCATTTAAAGCGCCTTAAAATAGAGCATTATTTTTCCTATGTTTCTGCTAATAATTGTGATGGCACAAGTATTTTAAGCGCCACCAATAAATTGGAGCGCATATCAGAATTTATGATAAAGCGCGGCTATCACCCTGATAATGCTTTTATAATTGGTGATAGCAAGGAAGAACCAGATATTGGCAGGCATATGGGCATTACTTCTATTGGAATTACTGGAGGATGCATTAATGAGCAGCGATTGCGCGGGGCAAAGCCAGATCATATAATCCATAATTTAGGTGAAACCAAAGGAATATTGCGCGGAAAATGGGGTTTAATCTAAAATCCCTAATGGATCACCAAGGACTAAATCACCAATTTGATCGTAAACATTAGCATTTTCATTCATTTGCTCGGCTATTGGCTCATTCTGATCTGCTAATGTGCGGAAGAAACCAGCAGCATCTTTTAGTAAACGCGAAGTTAGCTCTGCATGCGATGTGCCTTCTAAATCACCATTTGGATCTTGTGTTATAAGGCTGCTCATCTGATCGAACACACCAGCATTTTCGGTCATTTGCTCATTAAGAGTGTCATTTTGTTCAGCAAGAGTGCGGAAAAAAGTTGCAGCATCTACAAGAAGTTTTCCAGCAAGTTCAGCATGTGTTGGCATTGAATATTCCTAACTTTACGTTCAATCAGTATTACACATTATCATAAATCTATTACAAATCAATTGGTAGGATTGTAAAATTGTGTTAAATTTAGCGCAAAATATTATATTACAAAAAATGGGTTATAACCTCATATGAGTGAACTAAGAAATCTTCTTGATACAATAGAGGTTTATAAGCCTGATTTTGACCCTGAAATAGTTGAAAAAGCATATCTTTATGCAAAAGAAAAGCATGAGGGGCAGTTTCGCTCTTCTGGTGAGCCATATTATTTGCATCCTGTGGCTGTTGCTCAAATTGTAGCAGAAATGAAGATGGATGTTACCACTATTATCACCGCTATTTTGCATGATACCATTGAAGATACTGATGCAACATTTGATGACCTTAAAGAAAAATTTGGCAAGGATGTAGCTGATTTAGTGGATGGAGTTAGTAAACTTACACGTATCGAAAGTCAGACATTAGAAGGCAAGCAAGCGGAAAATTTTCGTAAGCTTCTTTTGGCTATGTCCGAAGATATAAGGGTTTTATTGGTTAAGCTTGCAGACCGCCTTCATAATATGCGTACTATGGGCGGGATTAAAAAACCTGAAAAACGTCGCCGTATTTCATTGGAAACATTGGAGATATACGCACCACTTGCCGAGCGTATTGGCATCCACTGCATTAAAGAGGAGCTTGAGGATTTATGTTTTGAGCAAGTAAACCCTGAGGCTAGAGAAAGCATTACAAATCGCCTTGCTTATTTGCGTGATGGCGGCGGAGCGGTTGTCAATGATATTATTGCAGAGCTTGCAAATATATTAAAAGATGCTGGAATTGACGCGGAAATTAAGGGGCGTGAGAAAACTCGTTATTCTATATGGAAGAAAATGCAGCGCAAGAACGTCGCGTTTGAACAGCTTTCCGATATTATGGCTTTTCGAATTATGGTTGAAAAGGTGGAAGATTGTTACCTTGTTTTAGGCACTATTCATGGTAAATATCATAGTGTACCAGGGCGTTTTAAGGATTATATTTCAACGCCCAAGCCGAATGGATATAAATCAATCCATACAACAATTATGGGGCCGCGCCGTCAACGCATTGAGGTGCAAATTAAAACAAAAGAAATGCATGATGAGGCAGAGCTTGGGGTTGCAGCTCATTGGGCTTATAAAGGTGATGGGCAATCTAAAAATCGTGATGTTACAAAATATCGTTGGCTGCGTGAACTTTTAGAGATTTTGGAGCAAGAGCAAAAGCCCGAAGATTTTTGGGAGCATACAAAGCTTGAGCTTTTTCAAGATAGGGTATTTGTGTTTACGCCTAAAGGCGATCTTATAGAGCTTCCTAATGGGGCTACTTCGGTTGATTTTGCTTATGCCGTGCATTCTGATGTCGGGGATAAATGTGTAGGCGCAAAGGTTAATGGACGTATTGCCCCCCTTAATTCGAGGCTTACTAATGGTGATCAGGTCGAAGTTATTACTGCAAAAACTCAAAACCCATCTCCTACATGGGAGAGGTTTGTTGTAACGGGTAAAGCGCGCTCGCATATTCGTAAATATATTCGTAATCAGCAGCGTGATGAGTTTATAATTTTGGGTCGGGCTATGATTCAGAAAATTTTTCGCCAAGAGGGATATGACTTTTCTGAAAAATCCATAACGGGGACTTTAAAACATTATAAGTTGGAAAATAATGAAGATGTTTATGCTAATATAGGCTCAGGCATGTTTGTTGCGCGTGATGTGTTTAAGCTTATATTTCCCAGTCATAAATCAGATACTTTAAGCCGCCCGCCAGAGCATATGGATCAGGCTACCATGGCAGAGCGCCCTGATAATTCCGATGGCCCAATGCCCATTAAGGGGCTTATTTCTGGTATGGCGATGCATTTTGCGCGCTGTTGTCACCCTCTTAAAGGAGATCGGATTGTAGGAATTATAACTACTGGTACAGGGGTTACAATCCATACAATTGATTGTGACACGTTAGAGAATTTTGCGGATACGCCAGAGCGTTGGCTCGATGTTTCTTGGGGGGATGAAAGTAAAGATTTACAAGTTGGGCGCTTGCTTATAACTATGGCTAATGAGGCTGGTGCGTTAGGCACTATTTCTACAGTTATTGCGCGAAATGGTGGGGATATTACAAATTTTAAGCTTAAAAACCGTACCATTGATTTTTGGGAGATGATTGTAGATGTTTGCGTCACAGATACAAAACATCTTAATAATGTAATAGCAGCCTTGCGCGCCACGCCTTCTATGATTTCTGTAGCCCGCGCGTGCGGTAATTAATTTGGCTTCCTAGCAGGATTTAAAGGGGCTTGAAGCAATGCTTCGAATGGAAAATCTAGCTTTTCTCTACCTCCTAATTCATGTAATTCAATGATGCAACTAGATAGAACAATTTCACCGCCTGCTTTTTTTACTAAATCACCCGTTGCTTTCATAGTTCCGCCAGTGGCAAGCAAATCATCCATAATCGCAACGCGCGCACCTGTTGCTATCAGCCCTTCTTGTAATTCGATAACATCCGTGCCGTATTCAAGTGAATATTCTTGTGAAATTAGTTTTCCAGGAAGTTTACCTTTTTTTCTAGCCATGCCAAATGGCAGATTAAGGGCTTGTGCAATAGGAAGCCCTGTAAGAAAGCCACGTGATTCAATGCCAATTATTATATCGGCATTTTGTTGCTTTGCTCGTGCGCTTAGATCGTCAATTATGTTTTGCCAAATAGCAGGTTTTTTAAGTAAGGACTGTATATCATAGAAATTAATGCCTTCTTTTGGAAAGTTTGGAACAATTTCGATATGTTTAAGCAATGTCATTAATTTTTCCTTGAGTATTTTTTGATATTGTTTATTTAGTGTGATAGATGTGACTTAAGAAAGCAGTGTATATCTAATGTTCAAAAGGCGCAAACCCTTAACTTTGTTTCAAATAACTAAACAGCTTTTCTGGCCTTCTATGGGGTGGAAGCGTGCATTCATATATACTAAGCACAAGCTGATAAGGCTTTCTGGTACAACGCATAGCATTGCCCTTGGGCTTGCTATCGGAACAGGAGTTTCTTTCTCGCCTATACTTGGCATTCACTTTATTCAAGCCGCTATTATAGCTTGGGTTTTGCGGGCAGATATATTTGCCTCTATGGTTGGTACTTTCGTTGGAAATCCTTGGACTTTTCCATTTATTTGGTGGGGGGGGCTGTCATTAGGTAAGTATTTATTTGGTATTCTAGGAATAAATGGCACTGGTCATATACCTGATGATTTTAGCTTTTCAATTATATGGGATATGATGCTGCATGATCCGCTTACTTTATTTCTGCCATGGATGCTTGGTGGGTATTTGCTTGTGTTTTTAACAATTCCTATTAGCTATCCTATTTATTATTTTTTGATAAAGGAAGCTAAAATAGTAAAGGAAAAGGCCAAAGAAATTGCAGCAAAGCGCAGAAAAAAATCATCATGATTATAGGCATAGGTAGTGATATTGTTGATATCAGGCGTATTGAAAAGATATTGCGACGCTTTGGCGGGCGTTTTGAAAAACGTTATTTCACTAAAGTAGAGCAAGGCCTAGCGCAAAGCCGTATTAAATCAGGTCTATATTATAATACATATGCAAAGCGTTTCGCAGCAAAAGAAGCATGCGTTAAAGCCCTTGGCACTGGTTTTATTGATAATATAGCAATGAAGGATATCGGCGTTGAGCAAGACGACAGGGGGCTACCTTATATTGTTTTAAGCGGCGCAGCTCTTAATCGGCTTTGTGCCCTTGTTCCTGACAATATGCAGCCCGCCATGCATTTATCATTAAGTGATGAACCGCCATATGCGCAAGCTTTTGTGGTTATTGAGGCGCATTAGTAATTCTGGGCTGGATTTTAATGGTGGTTTAATATACAAACTTTAACCATGTCAGATGAAATTGAAAATAAAGCAGATAATACTAAGCCTCCTACATTGATTAATAAGGGTGAAATTAGTGAATTTGCAAAGACGGCGTTAATTGCTGTTGGGATAGCGCTTCTTATACGTTCGGTCTTTTTTGAGCCATTTCATATACCTTCGGGATCGATGAAACCAACATTGCTGGTTGGTGATTATTTATTTGTTAATAAGCCAGCTTATGGGTATAGCAAATATTCATTCCCATTTGATGTTGCGCCAATAGAGCAGCGCATTTTCTCAAAAGAACCTAAGCGCGGTGATGTTATTGTTTTTGCGCTTCCTACAGATACTGGTGTGGATTATATTAAGCGCGTTATAGCCCTCCCAGGTGAACGCGTTATGGTTAGTCGTGGTAGGTTGTTTATCAATGATAAGATTGTTCCGCGCACTTTAGTTGGCAATGTTGAGGTCGATAGCGGTAATGGGCGCGTGCAAAATCTTACTGGATATATAGAAACTCTTCCAAATGGTGTGCAGCATAAAATTTATGAAATATCGGATTATGAGCCGCTTGATAATACTGATTTATACACCATTCCAGAAGGGCATTATTTCGTTATGGGTGATAATCGCGATAACTCACAAGATAGCCGCGTTGCCAGTCTAGTTGGACCTGTTCCATTTGAAAATATAGTGGGGCGTGCTGATTTTCTGTTTTTCTCTACTAACGGTTTTGCAAGCCTGTTCGAGATTTGGAAATGGCCGTGGAGCATTCGCTATAATCGTTTATTCATGGATATTGATCCAGTGCATTTAGATGATAATGAGGAAGGTCTTGCCGATGGTAAAGCCGGTTGATGAATTTCAAAAAGAAATAGGGTATAATTTCAAAGATGAAGGTTTGCTGAGCGTTGCTTTGACGCATTCAAGCACTGGTAGTGATAAAAATTATGAGCGCTTGGAATTTTTGGGTGATCGTGTTTTAGGGCTAGTTATTGCTCAATTGTTATTTGAAGAATTCCCAAATGAGAATGAGGGTGATCTTGCGAAAAGATTGGCATTTTTGGTGCAGGGAACTACTTTAGCCAAGATTTCTGATCAAATTTCACTTGGGGATTATATTCTTCTATCTGACGCTGAACGCGATGCGGGCGGGGCTGCAAATAATCATATTTTAGCAGATGTGTTTGAGGCAGTTATAGGAGCGATTTATATTGATAGCGACTGCAATATTGATGCTTGCCACAATTTAATAAAAGCACAGTGGGGCGGTGTTCTTGGTTCAATGATAGAGCCGCCACAGCATCCTAAAACAGCGATACAAGAATGGGCGCAAGCTCA
>JALSJP010000021.1 GCA_026989265.1 Micavibrio sp. | reverse complement strand
AACTAGAAGCTCGGCATCTTTGAGATTAGCTGTAACCTTTTCAAGAGATTTTGCAAGCTCTCCAGCTGCACCAGCAGGAGGTTCTGACTTCTTAAGTCCTAGTGCTTCACGTGGGCTATCAGCCCAGCCTTTTTCTAACGCATCCTCATCATCTTTGGTGTTGCAAACGATAGGCTCACTGGATTTATGATATTTCCACTTTGGATATCCTGACATAACATTTTTCCTTTATTAATTAAATGGCAAAACACGAAGGGAGCCTCCCCCTTCGCATTAATTTACTTAAGCTACTGTTGCAGAGAACGGAGTTGCTTCTATCCCTGTAGCAGAACCACGGACACTTACAGCCCACGTATTAGCAGCAACGTCAATTAGTTCGATAAAGTCACCTTTAATCCCGCCAGTTGTCGAGCCGTTTAAAGTGATCGTATCGCTGGCCGCTGCCGTTTCAAACGCAATCACGGTATTTGCCGCATCCTGCGCATTAACTGCCTGACCAACCAATACATCATCGCCGTTCGCCACCTTGATAGTCGTATCGGATGTGACAGTTGTTCCAAGATACAATCGGAAGTGAGAACCTGAACCAGTAGATGCTGGAAGCGTTACGGCCTGCCCTGCTGCTAAGTTCAAGGTAGTAACAACTCCATGGTGCTTAGTCCCTAGCGTCAACGTGGCGTCTGTTACATTAATTGGCTTGCGAGGGTCAATCCCGTCAGGAAATGCTCCGTCTAGGCTGCCAGTGATCGGTGTTGTAGTTGAAAGTCCCATTTTTATGGTCTCCATTTCATGTTTGAGTTAGTTTTTTTATCCAGAAACACGTGCAGCCAATTCAGCGCGCAGGGTCTTCCAGCCACCGAGAACATCAATCCGCATTGGCGCACGATCATTTGTGATATCGTAAGCTTTAACAACTCGCATTGATATACCAAGACGCTTTGACGTAACGCGCTTTGCCATCCACACACCAGAAGGAAGTTCCAAATCTGCACTAGCGAATGTAAACGCATTCTTATGGAACGCTAGACCTTGTGGGGTTGTAACCCCAGAAGAACCAAATACAGAAACAACCGCATTATCTGCAATCCCACCTGTAACCGTTTGGTTTTGTCCGCTCGGCACAATTGAAGGGGAAACACTAATGTTCATGTTCCCACTTCCATCAGCGGTAGCATTCGCAGTAACAACAAACTGACGAAGCTCACCAGTACTTTCACGATTTTGTGGATTAACTGCATAAACACCAGCGAAGGTAATTATATCGCCAGCATTTAATTTATCCCCTGATGTCCAGCCGTCCAAAGCAATTGAAGAGCCAGCCGATACTGCACCATTCGCGAGAACAGCACCACCTGCAACATCCGCAGCATAAGTCCCGATTTTGTGCGCCACAATATTTTGATCCATTTCAAACTTGAACCCGAGAGCGCGACCCATGCGACCAGAATGATACTGATCAGATATTGTTTTAGCAGGATTTTGCAATGTAAGGTTTGCATTTGAAATAACCGCTTGCGCAAGAGGATTAATAACACAAGTGCGCTGGTCATCTACGGGGGCAGCTTCATTGTCCAATTTAACTCCAGCCATTAAATATGTAAGGTTTGTGTTCGGAGTTGTTCCAGGAGATCCCACATGATTGTAGATATCCTGGTAAAGCTCAAGTCCATCGCGATCGATCATATTAGCGACTGTAGCTATTTGTGGTTTAAGGACACGTTCACTGAAATTATCAATGTCAAGTGTTAGCTCTTTAGATGTAAATGAGACGTCACAACCGTATTGTTGGTTGAGAGTAACAGGAACGGATGTCTCGTTAAATCCTTCTATATTGATAGTTGGACCACGGCGTCCCTTAAAGCGAGCTGGCTTACGAACATTAATTGTTTGTCCGATTTTTGCGCCGTCCCTTGCAAATGTGTCGTCATACTCACGTGATACATGTTTAGTGAAAGTTAGTTGATTTTCAAGAACAGCCAATGCTTCATTAGTAATTTGGCTGATAGTCAAGAGTGTGTTGGACATGATGTCCTCCTTTAGAGTTTATGGATTTAAAAACTCCGCCGTCTTTTTTCTCTCTCGTTTAAATACTCTTCGTAGCTTTGGTCTTCAGGTGATTTCTTTGACTTCGAAGAGCCTTTAACAGGAGTTATCGGCGGCGGTGACTTCGATGTTTTCTTAGTAGTCTCGGCTGATTTTTTGCCTTCACCAGTTGAATTTTCAAGACGCGCTTCAATTCTGCCGACCTCTTTATTAACTTGCAATAATGTCATACCTGCCATCTTTTCGCCAATCTTCGGGTTTTGCGCGATGTAATACGCCACATCTGCCCCGAGTTCGCTGTCAAGAAGAGCTTGCTGCATGCCAATTGTAAGCGGGCCGTCATAATCTTCTACAACCTCGTCAAAGTCATCATATCTTGATCTCGCATCCACAACACTTTCTTCATATTGCTTGACTTTCGTCTCTTGCGAGGTTTTCAATTCAGATTTCTTTGTTTCGGTTTGACGAGTTTCCTCTATTTTTTTTAACTTCTCATCAACCTTCCAGTCAGTGAGAGCCTCAGAGTACTCATCATATGTCTCAAAATCTTCAGGTGTTGGCTTATTTGCGGGCGCGTCTTCAGCTTTCTTCTGATCAAAACTCTGCTCATCCAAAGAACGATCTTTTGTACCAAGAGCTTTTTTTCTCCAATACTCTTTTTCGTCTTCAAGGCGAGCTATCTTCTTTTGAAAGCCACCGCGTTTGCGTTTTTTCTGCCGACTACTGTCTTCATCGTCCGACTGATCTTCATTATCACCCTTATCCTCGCCTGCGTCCGTTTCGTCTTCATCATTTCCACCTTGATCTTGAGTATCTTTAGCAGGTGCAACAGCTTCTTTTTTAGCCAGCTCTACTTTTTCACTCTCATCTTTATTGTCAGAAACAACATAGTCACGGTCGCTTTGCTTGGGATTGGGATTAGCATTGGCATCATCAGAGTTTTGATCTCCAGAGCCATTTACGTCTTGATTTTCAGTCATTAAATTTCCTTTTTTAGTTCCAGCCCTTAATTAGGATCCAGTACCATTTGCAAAATTGTAACATATTTTATGAAGATGTCAAAACCTAGCTTTATTGCGCTGGCGGCAGCTCTGTAGATTGCTCTATCGGCTCATCATTTCCGAGCATCTGAAGGCGCGCAGAAATATCATTAAGCTGTTTTTGCAAGATAGCATTATTTGCTGCACCAGATTGCTTCATTTGCTCGAGAACAAGCTTATTTTGAAGCTCGGCATTTTTGATCCGCTCTTTGCTTTCGAGTTCCGCTTGTTTATTATCAATAGAATCCTGCGTTTTATCTAATGCTTCGGTAAGCTGTCCAATCATCTCATCTTGCTGAGCAATGTGCGCTTCAATTTCAGGCGGTACTTGCTGTTCTTCATTTCCTTCTTCACCTTTAGCTAACCCTTCAGGCAATAACTTTTTTAACCGTTCAGATATATCGGACGCACCAGGCCAATCCATATTTTTAACCATAAGATCGCCAGCAACTTCCATAATCTTAGGATAAGATTGAGTTATCTCTACCATACTAGCCGCAGCCTCTTGACGGCGAGTGTTGTATGACGGCCCAGTAGAAACCGCGATATCATACTTGCCTATGGTAAGGTCATAAATTTGGTTTTCGCCTTTTTCGCTTTGGAATTGAGCATTAATAGTTACGAGTTCGCTTTCACCATCTTCGTGAAGAATACGAATTACGCGCTCCGCATCATAAATTTTGGGGATAAGATCAACCAATATCACGCCGAGATATCGTATAGCGCGAGAAAGGTTGTCGATATAGTGGAAGTTTGCGACATCCCCCTCGGCTTGTCTAGCGAGAATAGCTCTTCCAGACTGCTCATTTCCGCGCGCGCCAAGGGACGCATCATAAATTCCCGTAGTTCCTTTTAAGTCTTCCGATGCCTGCCTAATTCCCATTGCTAGAGCCTGAACTGGTGGCTCTGCGCTATTTCGTTGCGGGCTTGGTGCAACCTGACCACCGATTGTAACAGGCTTATAAATTAGCCGAGAGTAAGCTTTAGTATTCGCATTATCCCAAAACCGCTCATAACCTTCATCCTGACCTTCCGCCATAATGAACGGGGCCTTGGGAGCGAGCGCAAGGGCTTCTGTGAAGGCTGTCGAGTTGTAATTGTAAAGCCTTTGCGCATCCATGCTGTCAGATACCATACCACGAATGACGCGCTTTCCATCAATGTCATAATCCTCACCAAGAACGGGAATAACAGGAATAAATCGCCCTGCCCAATCCTTCTTGTCCAGTTCCTCTATTGCTGTAATTTTGCTCCAGACAACCTTTTTAACGGTTGTGTCGCGTTCATTTACGATACTGAACTCTATACCTGCTTCCTCTAGCTGCTGCTTTTCGTCTTCATCAATAACTCGCTTATCGTCAAGCAAAAATATCTTTTTGTTTTCTTCTTCAACTCTAAAATATTCAGCAATACGAACGAAATCCTCATTCATCCAGTCAGGTTGAGTGTTCCCAGTCGCAGCCATCTGATAGTCAGCCGTATATTTTCCGTCATAATCATTAATAAAATCATCTTTAGGGACATCCGAGACAATAAAGCACCATTTGGCATCAGAATAATCATGCTCTATGCAGGACGGATCAAAATAAACTGTGAATGGGTTTTTAATGCGCTTAATTTTTATCTCTTGATCGAAGCTATTATCGTCACAATATTCTGTAAGAATACGAAAGTAGCCGAGACCTATGGATGCCTGCATATCGCATGCAGTATCGTAAGCGACATCTGCTTGCGAGGATGATTGTATTTGACGGCATATTCCATTCATAATCTCGGCAGTGTCTTTTGTTGCGTCAGCGGTCGGAAGGACTTTTATAGATGGCCTATTTTGACGAGCATCATTTGTTACTTGGCGGATGAACTTAGGGAGCTGATTTATCGTAATGCAAGGACGATGCTGCAAAGCGCGCTCTTGCTTGATGTTATCTGGCCATTGATCCCCAGCGCGGAACTTTAGCTCCATAAGCGCACGCTTTCGGGTGTCGCTTTCTGCTTCCTCTGCAAGTTTAAAACGTTTTAAAGCCGTTTTTATTGTCTTGTTGTCCGTAAGTGATATCGCTTCTTCTAGCATCTTGCTTCTCCAGTGATTTTTCTTTTTCTAAAACGGATTTACTGACATCTTCATAAATTTTGCCGCCTTTAATTACCTTAAAAATAGTTTTATGCATCGCAATTCTTTAAACAATATATGAATTTTAACATTTAGACAATCACCCGCCAAGCCAGCCCTGACCACCATAATCACCACCACCAGCAAATACAGGGTCAATTATGGCTTTTTCTTTAGGCCATATCAATGGCAATTTTGGTTCAAAAAGCCTAGCGAGCGCATCTAGCATGTCATCGTGAATAGGGACTGGGAACGGTTTGAATTCTTCGTTTATAAAATCTTCAACAAGATCACGAGTTTTTCCTGTATAATCTGTATAGTTGAGAGATCGAGGGAATAGTATGCGCCCCTGTTCAAAGTACGGTATAAGTCTGCGGATACGATCATTCTTTGAGGTTGAGCCTCCAACTTCCGTTATTTCAAAGTCATAGTTTTCAATCTCCATTTGCCCTTTGATATGATCTATATCAGCGTCCTTTCCGTACTTCTCATATCGAACACCGTCTTGCCGTATAGGTTTGTATTTACGGTGCCATTCCATCATTAATCTGGTTCGCTCTGTTAGATTGAGGCGATCTCTAACGATATTTAATATCCGTATTTTCTTGTCAGGACATAGGAGTGCAACCCAGCCGCATGTGTAATCGTTCGTTTTTTTCTTCTCATTTGCTGGATCAAACAGAAGATAGATATTGCCGATTTTAAGATTGACGTTATCGTAATAACGCATCCAAGATGCTTGAAAGCCCTGCGTAGCATCGGCGGTCGGGTTCATCATTAACTGACAACCAAAGATATATGGCCCCTGGTCACGGCGTTTTTCTGCCAAGCGTTCAACAGTAAGCAATACAGGAACGCCATCAGGCGTTCCATCGTCTGTCGCAGGGTAGATGCGCGGAATTGCGGAATTGCTGTCCATAATTGATCGATAAGCATCGTTAAAGTGATATCGTGTGCCGATGAAGCGTCTCAATCCACCCTCTGCGCCCAGATTGTATGAGTTTTGTAGGCTTTCGAGTGTTTTCTTCATCATTTCAGGAGTTGTTACGCTAGCGGGAACAACCACATCATCATAGACAAGAACTCCAAAGTGCTTCCCAATAGGCTGTCCGTCCACAACGCCCCAAGCTTCGATAGTCTGCTCTTTCGGGTTAGACTTACGGCGAACGCTTATGCCCTCATCCTCTGACCACTTGGGCGCACTACGCTTAGGATCAGACCATAATATTTCAGGATACAGTTCCTTCAAGACTTGGTTTTGCTCAAACTCCTGCTTGATCTGGCGCAGGAAGCCTTTAGCAATAGGGCGCGAGTGGGAGAATATGCCGAATGTAAGCTCTTCAGGGAGGATAGGATCATCGCCGTGGCTGGCGAGTATATCTTGGATAGTTTTGCCAAATGTAATAATTGTGGATTTGTAATGTTCGCGCGCCCAGAGATCGAGGTAACCATCTGGTGCGGCTTCAACTTCACGGCATCTTTTGAATAACCATTGATGCTCGATGTCTGCGCGGTTCAGGAGGTAGCGTAGGAGAAAATAGAGGTCTGTGCGCCCTAAGTACCTAAGGTGATGTGTCCTCTCCGTCTCTGGCAAACCGTTTAAGTAGCTCATCAGTTGCGGGTAAGAGGACAGTTTCATTCTTAATCGCCCCGCCGTCTTTTCCTGTGTGCTCAATTTGAGTTCGTTCGCTCCAGCCATACTTATATCCTTGAGTTTTTAAGTAGAAATGCGCGTCTTGTATGCTGCCATCTATCCCGCGGCGATAAACTCCCTCTCCCATCTTCGCAACCGCTTCTGCCTTGGCTGTTTCAAGTTCGAGCTTGTAATGACGTGAGAGTGTGTCGACTGATATTTGAAGTTGCGTTGCGACCTCGGCATATGGAACGCCATAAGCGACTAAAGCTTTAATAATACGCTTATTTTCTTCGGTAACTTCGTGCTTAGGCTGTCCCCAGCTTCCTTCAGGTGCGCCGTGTGTTACAGGGTTAGGAGAGCCATCAGGTAAAATCTTCCGCTCATCAGCTTTAAAGCCCTTTTTAGGCGTTTTGCGCTCGTACTTTTTAACCATTTACAAGCTCCGCTTTCTCGCCTGTGAACTCTTCCCAGCGGCGTATAACAACATCACAGTAGTGAGGATCAAACTCCATTGCATAAGCTTTACGTCCAGTTTTCTGCGCGGCAATAACCATTGTGCCGGAGCCGACAAAAAGGTCTAGAACCGCATCCCCTGGCTGAGTGTTATTGAGGATTTGGTACTCAAACAAGGCAACTGGCTTCATCGTGGGGTGATCTGTGGACTTTGTGGGGCGATCAAATTCAAGAATGGTGGTTTGCTTACGATCAGCAGCCCAGTAGTGCGCTGCGCCGTCTTTCCATCCATACAGGCAAGGTTCGTGCTTACAATGATAATCTTGTCGTCCCATAACCATGGTGTTCTTGAGCCAAATTAGACACTGGCGGATCGTCCATCCTGCTTCTTGAGCTGCACCTCGGAAGTTGTATCCTTCACTATCAGCATGCCAAATGTAGAACACTCCACCTTTTCGGAGACTTTTGTTCGCATTTTTGAAGCAAGACACGAGGAAATCTCGGAAATTAGCATCGGACATATGATCATTTTGAATTTTGAGCGCGTCTTTGGTCTTTCCTTCATACGCCACGTTGTACGGTGGGTCGGTTAAAAGCATATCAGCGAGATAACCATCCATAAGGGCTTCAACTGCGCTGGTGTCGGTACTGTCGCCGCACATAAGGCGATGTTGTCCGAGCTTCCATATCTGCCCAGCCTTTGCTGTTGGCTCTTCAGGAGTTTCGGGAACATCATCAGGATCAGTATTGCCGTCCTTGCTGTCAAAGTTAAGTTTTGAAATCTCCCCAAGTGAGAAGCCTGTAAGCTCTACGTTGTATCCAAGTTCCTTAAGGTCGCCGAATTCAGCAGCGAGCAGACCATCGTCCCAACCAGCATTATCAGATAGCTTGTTATCGGCTATCACGTAAGCCTTTTTTTGTGGATCACTCCAGTTCGAAGCTACGATGCAAGGAACTTCATTAATACCAAGATTTGAAGCAGCGAGCAGGCGAGCGTGTCCAGCCAAGACTATGTTTTTCTCATCAATCAAAATAGGCATAGTCCAGCCCCATTCTTGTATCGATGCTTCAATTTGCTTGATTTGTTCTTCGCTGTGAGTTCGACTATTATTTTCATATCCAACCAGACTATTGGTTGATATCATTGATATTTTTTTCGCTGGCCATGCAATAGTTTTGCTCATGCTCTTTCAAATCTCTTTCAAATATTCTGCAATTTTAGCATAAAAATTCAAATTATCAAGCAGATGATTTTTCAAAGAATTTTAATATTCTGCGTTTTTCTAATTCATAATACCTTGTTTTTCCCAAAATCTTATCCAGAATTTCACCAGATGGCGGCATAAATGGATTTTCTTTGGTCGCACTACGCCAGAGGTCATCGCAGGTATGGGCAATTGCAATTAGGCTAGCTTTATCGCCAACAACCGCGCTGGCTATATCCGAAATAATTACGCTATCCTTTCCGACCTCACGCGTTGGGAAGTGCGCCAACAGCCTAGTTAGCCAATAAACAGCATTTTTGTAATCGGCTTTAATTTCAGTCAATTCCAAGATTTTTAAGGCGGTCTTTGCGTCCCGCTGGTTGTCTGGTTTTATCGTCCAAAGCTTGATTGTGCGTAGCTTCGAGAGAATATCCGACACCTCGTCCGCCATAAGCACTTGTTTTTGTTGGTATTTCGTAATTATTCTCCCATCCTTTATCTCTAATCCACCTGAACATATCGGAGTTTTTTTGTCCCTCATTTTCACAATATCTGCGATATTTGGTAATTCCTCTTCCAATTCTCTCATAGCTTTCTCCTTTTTTTAACATATTTTTAAATTGCTCTTTTGCTTTGGATTTATGCCCTTTGTTTCGAATGTTAGGGTAGGCTTTCCAAAATCTTTCAAACAATCCATCGAAACTTTCAAAATCTCCATTTGGCAATTTGAATTGTTTTTCAACCGCCATTCCCCCAGCGGGGGGTAGGGGGGGTCTTTCTTTACTGGTACTGGTACTGGTACTAGTACTAGCCATAGCACTACTTATGCCCTCGCCATTGCTAAGTGTTTGTTTTTCTTCATTTCTCCATCTATTTTCAGCCCCTTTTTTCCCCGTTTTGCTTGCGTTTTGTTTTCGTTTCTCCACCGTTTTGAGTTCGTTTTGAGTTCGTTTTTGTGAAATTTTGCCATCGTTTTGCAAAAAAAGTGCGTTTTTTTCTATCAATTTATTGATAATATTTCGGCATTTTGCAGACCCCATATCTCTTATGCTGCGAGCTATCCACTTGGGTTCATTTTCGATTGCGCCTTGGTTGAGGTATATAAGATTTATTATTTGGATCATGACGGCGATTTCGTGCGCATCCATACGACTGAAATCCACATAAGCATCAGCAGCATACCAGTCCACTCTAAATATTTTATCTTGCGACATTTTACCTCCTAGCGTTTCCTAGCCTTCAAGTTAAAGTGTGGGGGCGCGCCCGCTAGGGTGAGCTTCACTGGTTCATGACTTCCAGTATAGCCCCTCACTTGAAAACACTACTCTTGAATTGCTTCACAATCAACTGGTTCTGCTTCATTAAAAGAATGTTTTTTGTTGGCGATTTCAACAACCAAGCCCTTTTTCATAAACTCGACCAATTCAAGTGCAGTAATAGCTTTTGCTTCGACTGCACTTTTTACAGCGTGATTTATAGCAACGCTTTTGGATCCCGCCTGTATTAGGCGTTCTTCAGATGGGGTTTTTACTAGATATATTGCGCTCATATTATCGTTCCTTTTGTTTAGATTGGTTTCAGATTGTTGTTTAAAGATAACCGCACGAACTGCGCAGTCTTTGGCTTCAAGCAATTTTCGCAACGCAGTCGTCTTTTCCGGGTTATCTGGCAACGTCGCGTCGATGTCCCCGGCCAAGTCCCCAAATTGAGAACTTACTTCCTTAAGGTGGTCTGGAAGGTGCTTGTATTCAAAGAATTGCATAAGATAATGCATAGTGTTTCCTTTCTAATTTACAGATTTCAGTTTGGTTCCAGAAGCCCCGTTTCCGTGTGCCTTTTGATAGGCGGCGGCTTGCTGTTCGCCGACACTATCGTCAGCCTTTTCGCCCGCCGCTGCGTCCTTACCGGATACAGGTTTTGGCTTGCGTTTGTGTGCGGGTTTGAATTCATCGTCCTTGGCCTTTGCAGCCTTGGCCTTTGCAGCTTTTTTGGCTTTACGCTCTTCCTTCATGCGATCAACGAACTCAAATAGATCGATCTGATCCATTTTATTTAATGCTTCTTTGCAGACTTGCGCACTTTCGTCATAGCCTTCTTTTTCATTCCGCTTACGCTTAGCGCGTATGTATTGGTCATGAAAGGCTTTGCGGTCAATGCCCCATTCTTCTACTTTTCCCCTTATTTCTGCACGTTTTTTATTTAAGACCGCGCTTTCTTCATCGCAATTGGCGTATTCAACAAATGCTTCTTGAATTTTATCTTCAAGACCATCTGAATTGTGTCCTATATCATTCATAATAATTTTTCCTTTAGTCTATTAAATTTGTGAAATTAAACAGGCTTTCACTTTGACCTATCCCCGCTTGCGCGTTGTGGAATTCTTACTATTATCCCAAATAATGCTTCAAATAGTTTTATTTTTATAAGTGCCGATTTGTCTATAAAATCCTTGGGTTTTGTGTCCTCAACCACCAGAACTCCATCCTCTATATACTCGGCATCAGCAACATAAGTTGTTATTTTTGCGTTATTTATTTTTAACTCATACCTCGGCTGAAATCGCAGATTTGAAATTGTCCCAGCCGCGCAAAGTGTCAAAAGCAGCATGCCGCGCTTGTGTTCTGCGGAACTCATGAAATATTGCCTATTTTTAGACCCGCACTCTGGGCATGTTTTGTATATTTTCTCTTGGCTATAGCGGCAATCAAGGCACGCGTGACAACGCTTAGCACTTTTTATAGCTCCCATTTTACTTTTGAACTGGTTTTTTTTAAACGATCTGTTCATTAATGTATCTCCGTTTTGTGCGATTATGAATTATATAATATAATAGTCAATAAGAAAAGGTGCATTTAATATATTGCTAAAAGTGCGCTTATTGTGTTTACAATGCTTTTAAAACGATCTATAACATAACACATAAGCTTTGTACTTGGAGAGCAGGTATAACCTTATGACCGCGCCCCTCCCCCACACGCTGGGCGCGGTCACCTAAATAATAAATAGAAAAATCTAAACCATAAACAAAAGGAACAAATAAAATGAAAAATGAAACAACTGAATTAATGGATAAGCTAAAAATACCCTATACAGTTACTCCTAATGGTATGGTCTCAACATTAAGCGATATTGATCTTATAGGCTTCAAGTATGATTTCAATGCTCCACAACTTGTTAAATCAGGTGATATTAATCTCGGCGACTTCAAGTATGATTTCAATGCTCCACAACTTGTTAAATCAGGTGATATTAATCTCGGCGACTTCAAGTATGATTTTAATGTACCAAAACTTATTACATCAGGCGATATTTGCCTCTGGGGCCACGAGCATGATTTTAATGCGCCAAAGCTAACTACATCAGGTGATATTTACCTTTGGGGCTACAAACATGATTTTAATGCCCCCAACCTAATCACATCAGGCTATATTAATTTCAGAGGCTTTGAGCATAATTTTAATGCGCCACAGCTCACTAAATCAGGTTATATTGATCTCAGCGGCTTTGAGCATAATTTTAATGCGCCACAGCTCACTAAATCAGGTTATATTGATCTCAGCGGCTACGAGCATAATTTTAAGGTTCCAAATCTCACCAAATCAGGTGGTATTTATCTTAAAGGCTATAAGCGTAATTTTAATGCGCCAAGTCTTAACAAAACAGGTAATATTGATCTTAATGGCTATGAGTATGATTTCAACGCCTCAAGTCTTACCATATCAGGTGATATTTACCTTAATGGTTACGAGCATAATTTTAAGGTTCCAAAACTTATTGCATCAGGCTCCATCAATCTTAATGGCTATAAGCGCGATTTTAATGCCCCGCAGCTCATAACATCAGGTAATATTCTTCTCAGGGACTACAAACATAACTTCAATGCTCCAAATCTTACTAAATAATAAATAGAAAAATATCAAAAGGAATAGAAAATGAAAAATGAAACAACTAAACTTATGCTTCAAAACCACGGATTAGCAGTTATAGCGGGATACAAGCGTCCCAGAAACGATAATATAAAGAGAATGCGCCTTGAAGACATAGACGCTCGGATAGCCTTCCATGAGAATAATATAAGCAATATGGTTGGCCTTGCCTCGACATGTAAGGACAGTAGGGAACGTAGAAAGATAGCCCTTGAGATTGGATATAGCCGAATTGAGCTTGACTGTATTTTAAAACCTTTAAAAGAAAGATTAGAAGAATGTTAGAAATAGAAAAAGACACTTATTGGACTTTTGAGCGGGACGATATGGTTTTTGACGCAGACTTTAAAAGCCGCCAAGAAGCCCAAAATGCCGCTGATGAGGATTATCAAGAAGAGTGTCTGGACTTGCTTGATTGCAAAAATGGAGAGACCGCCAGTGCAGAAATAAACCTGATCGAATATATATACGATGATGAGGGCGAGCGCGTAATAAAACAGAAAGTTCCAAGCAGCGTAGATTTTGAATACTATCATGGCGATCCTAAGGAGCATGGAACGCTTCATAGCGGCGCAGGGGGTGTATTATGAAGGGATTTCACACATATCAAACAACACTTTCCCATCATGATTACGAAGAAATGGAAGTTTGTATAGATAATTATGGTGGAGATATCGGCACAGTTATAAGTATAGCGGTTGAAGATAGCTTTAAAAGCCGCATTACTCTTAATATGGGAGAACTTAAAAAATTAGTAAATATTGCAGATAATTTTAAAAAATCGCATAAATTGATGAGGGGGAATAATGATGACTGAAACCCATATAGCATTGTCCGTAGGCTTTATTTTAGTAGCGTCTGTCCTTATGATTGGATTTATGAACGGGAACGATATTAAAGCCTGTCAGGACGCGGGGAATAGCCTTGAGGTCTGTTACGCAACCCTCAACCCTTAAAGAGAAAATTAACATGGGAATATGATAAAACATAGAAAAATTAAATTTTAGGCAATCATGCCAAAATAAACCATAGGAGATAAAAATGGTTAATATAATAAAAGAAGCAAATGACATTTTAAAAGAAGAGGAGGCTAAGGCATTGCTTGAGAAATATATCGAAGTTAAGCGCAAACTTATTTCTCTTCAAAGGGAGTTAGATAAAAAAGAAGAGGTTCTTAGAGATTTTGACTGCCTTGCTAATGATGCCGTTACGGGTTCAAACTTTACGGCTTTAACGGAGCTTTTAGCAAAGCTTAATATGCTATAAAAGTCTCAACAGCGCTTGTGGTAAAAACCAGTGGTGCTGCCCATAAAAAGCAACGAGGGTGAAAGCCCCTCAATTTATTCAAAATGAGGAAATAATAATGAAAACTACGATATTTAAAAATAAAGGCGATTTTGCTATTGAATGCATATCCGTATTTGGAGCAAGTGCTAAAGGCTCTCAAAATTCTATAGGTAAATTTGGGACTGGTTTGAAATACGCAATAGCAATTCTTTTAAGAGAAGGTATCGAAATATCACTTTGGATAAAGGGAAGTGAATACAAATTCGGCACAGCAGATTTGAATATGCGTGGCAATGATTTTGCTCAAGTCACAATGAATGAAAATGCGCTACCTTTTACTACAAATCTCGGCGCACATTGGGAGGTTTGGCAAGCATTCCGTGAGTTAGAAAGTAATTGCCGCGATGAAAAAGGAATTACCGAAGTTTATGAAGAAAATGAGGCCTATTCTACTAGCGGCGACATAGTTTTTGTAGTGCATAGTGATGAATTTGCGGAATTTGTTGATAACAAAAGCGTGTTTTTAGACGCGCAGCCAGATCTTCAAAAGAATAATATTTCAGTAACATTTGAACCGTCAAATATTATCTATAATAACGGAATTAAAGTTTATAAGAATGAGGTTGTATATGCAAATACATATAACTTAACGGGTCCTTATATTGAGCTAACGGAAGATAGAACATTAAAAGATGTTAGCATAATATCAGCTAATATAATTACCTTATTAAGGTTAAATACTGATTATAATCTCTTCAAAACCATTGCAATAAAAACAAATACCGCAAAAGCAGAGGATGGTATTTCTTATTGTTATTCGTGCCCTACTAGCGGTTTCTTGGATAATATAGAGCGAGCTTTAAAAGAGGGTTTAACCTTAAATCCATCTCTGATGACAGAGTACGAACGCGTTAAACAAGAGTGGGCTGTGGATGGTAGTCTTGAACTTGTTATCCGCGTATTCCATAAAGATGAGTGTGGTGTTGACAACGAATATATAAAAGAAATGATCCAAGATAATCTTGGAGACCTCAGTATTATAACAATTGAAGTGGAGAAATAAAATTAAACTTATACAAAGAGTAGCGCCAGTCACCCGCCGCGCGATAAATAATTATTTTGGCGATAAATTAGGAGAAGATAATGAGTAATTTACAAAGAATTGATGCAAAGAAACTTCTTATTAACGAGCTATATTTTTCAATATCAACGGACAATTATGCAAAAAATATTGTTATCGAGGAAACTTTACTTGATGTTGTTCGCGCTCTTGAAAATGGAGGATATGAGATTGTGAAGGTGTGTGATGCCTGATTTTACATTCAAACAAGAATTTACTGCCAAGATCAAATCAAACGATAAGATCAGCACCATCAGGAGAGAAGCAAAATGCAAGGTCGGTGACCGTATTAGGCTTTACGCAGAACAAGGAGAAGCCCTCGGAGAAAAAACCTGCATTGCCGTAGTCAAGATCGTCATAGATCGTGAGCGCATATGGTACTTCCCAGAGCGCAGATCAGAAGCAAAACCCCTCCCTATACCAAATCGCCGGTTACACGAAATGGAAGGGTTTATGAACGTCCTGCAGATGATGGACTTCTTTGACGATCATTACGGGCTGCCCTTTACAGGATACTGGCATGTATGGCGTTCAAACGATGCCGAGGATGTTGAGGGCTTCATGACTGCGAGGGAGCGATACCGTAAAAGCAAAG
>JALSJP010000020.1 GCA_026989265.1 Micavibrio sp. | reverse complement strand
GTCTGGGCATATCGGCTGGTTGGGGCATATCGGCTGGTGACGGCATATCGGCTGGTTGGGGCATATCGGCTGGTGACGGCATATCGGCTGGGTTATCAATTGAATGCAAAAAACTATCATCCGGTCTTCGTATTTTCGCTGGAGTTTGTAAGTGGAGAAAACCCGATGAAGACGAAATGAAAATTAAATGCGAAAAACTGGGAAAAGGGGAAATTTGTTTCGGTGAACTTGTTATTACAAAAAGCAAAAAAGACGACAAGGAAGAACCCGAAAAAGAAGAACAAGACTACGTTACGATTTCAGGTATCAAGATACGACGCTTAAGAAAATAGGTGAATTATGAGAGATCGACATACAGGAACTGTAAAATGGTTCAATAGCACAAAGGGCTTCGGTTTTATTAAGCCAGACGACCAAAATGTAAACGGTGGATCAGATGTATTTGTTCATATAAATGATTTGAATAGCTCTGGCCTAAACAGTCTCGAAGATAATCAGAGCGTCAATTTCTTTCTTGAGGAGCACAAAGGCAAAACAAAAGCTTCCAACATCAAGCTTGAAGGATAAAGTTTATGGGGTCGCGGAATGTGCGCTGTTCTGGTCAAAGGTTAACCACTCCAGACGTGTACCTGGTCAAGAGCGCGGCTTAAGTTCAAGCGGCTTGATGTGAACGACGGTTTCCGACCCCGCCCTTATCGCCGAAAGGTGTTTGCGCTTATCCGTCTGGCGTAGAGAAAATACGGAGATTGCAGGGGAAACGCTGCAATAAGCATGTGAAGCATGTAGTCTTTATCGGGCTATAGACTTTAAAAAATCCGACCGTGGGGAATGGGAAAGAGTAGTTCCACGTAAAAGCACAGTTTCCCCGCAACGTCAGTAAAAAGGTATGAAAGTCCTGCTTTAACGAGCGGGGCTTTTCTCTTTCCAAGTTTTGTTTACGAATGATTGACAAGATATAAGTTGAAGACGATATTTCTCCGCTAATCCTGCGTAGTCAAATAAGGTTCTAGTATCAATTCCATTTCTTTTAACATATCCGTCTCTGGATGTTGCATCACATCTGCTGGTGGAGCTGGTAACAGGTATGCAGGCTGGCTTGCGCACCCGCTTAAGGTCAGCAAGGCGGCGGTTAAGGTTAGAAATTTGGGTTTGAAATTCACTGGAGACCTCCTGCGTTAATTGTTTGTCTTCTTCGCACTGTTTTATGATTTCTTGCTGCGCTTTGACTATATCCCGCTCGTGCGATGCCCTAATAAGGCTAACGTGGATATTGTGAAGGGCAAGTCCTATAAGTGCCATCCCTACCGCTCCTGCGGCGAATTTCCAATATTTCAAAAGAATGACGATCATTTTCACTTTTCTTTTCTTTTATTGGTAATTTGAATAATTTGGCCAGATTGCCGATTTGAGACGTAACGCTCAATCTTCTTCGCTTCCTCTATAACATCCTCAGTTATAGCCCCCTTCATAATATTTCGGGCTTCTGCAAAACAATTAAAGCGTATCCAGTCCTCATGTTCTTTTTCACTGTGATCCATCTTCATTTCTTTCTTTCATATCAGATTCTTTTGCAGCCCTCAGATACTCCCAAAAACCAAGGCCCGCAATGGCGGCAGGAACGCCGAGATAGGCCGCAACCTTACCAACCTCAAGATCAATAAATACATCTGTCCAAAAAACCATTAAAAACCATAGAACACTAAAAATGAGACCATAATAAGCAAAAACTCTCCTGTTAAATAAGGGGTCATTTTTCTTGGCTTGAGGAATAGGGATGTTCTTTCTAAACACTTATTCTTCCTTTACTATGAGTTGTTACCAATAACCTCGCTACATAGATACTCGAGGTTATTGGTATATAATAATTAATTTATATGGTGAAGCCGATAAAATTCAATAATTTTTCTTTTTCATCCTCAGTAATAAGTCTATCGTAAGCAAAGACACTATGGGCATCACTGCCCCATGTCGCAGACGCGCCTATTTTAATATCACCAAAAACAACACCATTGGATGGATTGTTTGTGTCAGACCTCTCAGCTTGACCAGCATATTCTACAGAAAAACCAGAAGGCTTGACGCGGATAATCAGCCAGAAATCCGAACTATCTGGAACAACTACATCGGAATTTATATAGGTTGTACCATTAGTTGCTGTGTACCTAATAGTTATCTTATTGTTCGCACCTTTACGGATAACCTCAAAAGGACCTGATATAAATAATCGTCTATCTTGCGTGGTTATGGGCGCGTTTGCTTTGAAAATAAATGTAAACTCATTACTAGAAAGACCAGCATCAGGCACATGGGAAACATCCCCAGCATTATATTCATACACAAGCCCAGCAACATCAGATGGGCTATTTAAAAGCTCAACATATTGGACTGGTGTGCTTAATATATCTTTCATCCATAGATATTGTCTAGCCCCATTAGGAGCAAGCATGGCAGGTTGACAACCATCATCGAATGCCCAATATATCTGCATTACTTGTGGATTATCCTCAAAGAATTCTTTCGTTTGGACATCAAATGCTGGGTTGTTAGATATATCATGGTGCGCGCCTGTGTTTTCTGAATAACCAACTTCCGTCATAGCTATAGCCAACTTATCCAACGGCATTTCTTGGTTCATGAAAGACGAAACATCATTTGTATGATTAGGATATAAATGCCTTACATATGCGAGATTACCACCAGCAAAAGGGTTGTCACCCGCATATTTTATACGCGTGCTCCACGAAGGATTGCCACATAAGATAATATTATTAGGGGCGTAATAGCGTATCATATCAATAACTGGCTGGTACATATCCCTAAATAAAAGCCAATTTTCTAATGTATCATCAGTTGGTGATATTGGTTCATTGTAGAACTCAAATAATACATTAGGACAATCGCGGTATTTCTTAGCCACCTTTTCCATCCAGATATAACATTGGTCAAAAGAACTTGAAGAGTTCCAATTGCTCACTAAGTGACAATCAATAATTACGTATTTACCTGCGTCTATTAACTCTTGAATTGCTGGGTAATAATTATCCTCAAGAAAATTGTTATTAGCAATATCACCATCATGGGCGGGAACGCGCACAATATCAATGTTAGGTTCAATAAGAATTTTATCAAGTGTTATTTGATATGGTGTTCCCCAGTTGTTTTTGATATGGCAGAGTGACGCGCCTCTAGGGGTATATTTAACACCATCACGCTTAAACCATATCCCTTCTATATATAAAGGGGACACTGTGCCTAGTACAGGTGGCGGCAGGTCCGCGAGATCATCATAAGTAGATAAACTATCAAGAATACCCTTACTAATACGTATAAAGGAGTTTAACTCAGAAGGTTTTAACTGTTTTAGATATGTGTCCATTTTTTTAGTCCTTATTGTTAATAATGTTAAATATTTACTTTAGTTTTAAATGCCGTCTCCACTGCCTTTTACTTCACTAGGGAGCGCACTAACTTCAACGAAATTAAACTCTTGAAGCTGTTCCATTCCGATTTCAAAAGCAGTTCCAGTTAGTGAGGCTATATAAAACTTAACTTTAATTTTACGCACCTCATCCCAAGTTGTTGTCCTAGCCGCACTTGGGTTATCTACGCCTTGTTTTTTACCAACAAGACTAGTTCCAACCACCGTAAAGCCTTGAGAACTCCAATAATTAGCGGCCATTAAATTAATTGCGTCAAGACAAGATTGAGCCTCTACCCTAGTTGTGAACTCTAGATATTTGTCCATGATATACCCATTCTATTGGCTAAATATGACCCAAGATCATTGGCCTCATTATCTGTAATCTCACGCAATACTATACCTGCATTAGCAAAAAACGCATCAATCACTGTGCTGGTCGAACCGCCCGCACTTGCCCCTATTCCAATACCAGGACCATTTGAATTAGCAAGTGCAACGCCGTTAACTAAGGTTTTATATGTAACTTCAACCCCATCAATATATATTTGAGCGTTTGAGGCAGCATTGCTGCCGTCCCAGCGAAACATTACTACATGCGGATTTATCGTATCTAATAAATTGTCGTTACTCCGAACCTCTAAATTAGTTCCCCCACCAACCCATAAAAAATCAATACCACCAGCGGAATTAGTCATTAAAATCGGACCACTGCCTGATCTCTCACTAAATAACCTCCCAGAAAAACTTGAAGGGCTAGGATTATTAACCTTACCAGCCCAAATCAATGTCATCGGTTTTGGGGTGTTTATTATCCTGCTGGAAGTTACCATATAGTCATTAACACCATCGAAATCAATGGCGTTATTACCGTTAATTGTAGCAACGCCAGTGGTGGGTTGAGCACTACCAACATTTTGTATTTCATGATTAGCGTTACCACTTAAATCATCCCATTGAGAGACTGCGCCGCCAGCTTCGGTGATCGTTGATGCATCCGATGCGTCCAGCCATAGGGCGAGGTCGGGTATATCTAAGGGGGAGAATGACGCACCCCCCCCGCTAAAACCTCTAAACCCTAAACCAAGCCCAAGTTTCATAACTTATTCCTTTTCGCTAATATATAGAGTTCCACCTGAACTTTCTTGAATGGCAGAAATATATTTTTTGTTAGGCTTTTTTTGCCCATAACCTTCAGATGGTCGCCCTCCAAGGGAAATATCATAATATATATTAGCAGGAAAATAATGATCGCTTAGTGACGCGTTATCTCCTGAATTTTCAGACAACTTTATAAAGCAAGGCTCTGTCGAGAATAAAGATACTATAACTGTATCATCTTTAAATGCTGTCGAGTTATTAGCAGCAATCGCAGTAAATGCAACGGCATGCGCACCGCCTTCTCTCATTGTTAAGGCTGGTATGGGAGTCCCATTATTATCAAATATCATTTCAGTCATGTTATTATCCTTTCAAAAGTTCAAAATGCGGCATATCTTGTCTTTTCCAATGTCCGCCCCATTTAATTTTAACATCAATTTCCATGGCAGCCTTAAACATTAAAGTTGCTATCATAACAAAGTTTTGTCGATTACCCCAGTCAACTCGACCATTTACAAAAGGAACTATATCAATAGCATGGCCAAACCCTGTGTTTATATCTATAATATGTTTACTTTTCAGCGTCCAAGTAACCACCTTCCCCGGTTTATCGCGCCCTTGAGAATATAATACTTTCTGCTCTTCAAGAGTGCGCACCCCTTGCGCAATTGAGAAATCAATAACGCCATATTTAAGAGCAAGTACTGCACATCTCTTTAAGTCTGGGTGAACTCCTACAAGTCTTTTCCTGCTTGTTTTTCCAAATACGAACCCCATTAGTTACCACCTCCGCTAGAGAAAAATATCTGCACTGCCTTAACAATACCAGTTGCACTAGTGCCGCCTAGTGCGCTTAGCCCTAAAACACTCAGTATGGCCTTACGTTTAGTTTGTTTATAATCGATTACAGTTGGCTCTATATGATCGAGCCTGTGGTGTGCTTTTATTACAGAAGTATTTATATCTTCCATTCGGGTGAGGACTTTATCAATCTTTTTTTCCATAGAAGAGTTACTATTAACAACCGTTTCTTTAAGGTTATAAATTTGTGCCTTTTGGCTTCCGAGTGCTTCTGATATTTTATCTATTTCATGCCCCATAATCAATATTTCCTATTAAATTAAATGTGCAACGATATTTGCAGAGACCACATCAAGACTTCCAGCAGATGGTAGAACAGCAATGTCACCAAACAAATCAATAGCATCATCTGTGTTTGCTGTTGTATATACACAAAATATTGACACCTGTGCTAAAGTTCCTGATTTTGTCGTGACAATGTCGGTTTCAACAACTCTGGTCGCGCCTTGTAGATCAGCAGGAGTATTGTTTGTTCTGCGAAGTTTTAAAGTAGCATCCTGATTTGCCGCGAAAGTTGCCGCATTGTAATTAATCATTGCATCTGCTTGAATTATGTATGTTCCAGGCTTACTTATAACTATTTGAGGAGGGGTTGTGCCTAGATTAACCAACGCTGGGGTGGTTGTTAAAGAATAAGCAGCCCCCAGTCCATAGACTCTTTTTAAATCGCTCAGGTTCAGTGCAATAAGCCCTGTCTGAATTGCATCTCTACCAACATATCCAACACCATCAGTGCCCACATCCGCAGCATAAATACGAGTGCTATCGTCTAAAGGGTGTGAGGTTGCACCTGCCCCGAAAACACTATTTGTTGAGTTTGCCATTGTTAAATTTCCTTCTTTTTTGTGTGAACCTTACAGCAGTAACACCACTCGGCGAATTACGATTTATCGAATTATTATCTATATCAATATATCTTGCGATTATTTCTGATACATCCTCACCGCCACCATAGTTTTGATAATTTATTAAATTTTTAGTAATGTCACTCATTGGATCCAGTAAAACTACGCGATGATCTTTTGGTACTACCCCGAACGGATGAGGAATTAGGCCCATATCAGCATTTTTTATTTTGTTGGTTATTTCTTCTTCTATTATAATAGGTGATACACCATCAAGTATTTGCTCTTTCGAAAGTGATTGATAAATTTTTATATACTTTTTACCATTTTTCAAATCAACTTTATCAGCTCTTATATTTGTTGGGCCATTATAAGCCCACGGCGGCACATCGGCTGCGTAGTGAGAGACTATGTCGCCAGCAGAATTCAACAAAACAAAGATAAAACCACCAACATCCCCATCCCCAAGATCGAAAGGAGGGGAGGATGTTATATATCTCTGCCTTATGTCAGACAGTACAGGGCCAGCATTAAAAAAAGTTTGTGGATAAAATCCATAAGAACCTCCGGGGAGAACATAACTTGCAGAATTACTGAAAATTGTAGTCGTGTATCCTCCGGTAGGAAATGATCCAGAGTATATTTTAGTATCGCCAATAGTTGCACCTGCGTACACAATGCTTCCTGTGCTAGTATTAAGGTCACTTTGAGAAACCCCAGAAGAAAACGGCATGTTAGTAAGTTGCGATCCATCAACAGCTGGGATTTTAGCGGCACCGTCAAGCTGCAAGACATTATTTGCGCTAGTCCCTACATCCACAATAGCAGAAGAGCCTAGACCTAGGTTTGCACGTGAATTTGCAACATTAGCTACATCAGATAGATTGTTAGCACCAAGCATATCACCAGAACCGCTCCCACTTGCCCCAGTAGCTCCTGCCGCTCCGCGTGGCCCAGACAATGAAATAGTCCAATCTGCTAAAGTTCCAGAACCACCAATGCTCTCGACATTAATTATTAATGTTGTGCCGCTGTAATTCGTTATTTGCCCATGCATATAATTAGTAGGATCAGCGTCAGAAGTTATAATAACAAACCCGCCAATTTGAAATGATTTGCCTGATTGTATCTCAAAAGTTTTTGAGCTAACTGCTATAGAGACAGATGTAACGGAAGTCGCTGTAATTGTAGAAAGAAGTGAAACCGATCCTTGAAGATTATCAATTGTCCATTGAATTATATCATCACTATCTTTTAGAATTATTTTATAGGTCCCTGATAGATAAATATCAGCCTCACCATTAGCGTCTAAAATAACTGGATTTGTATTAGAAATATCTCCAATCGATGTTGAAAAAGATATTAATGGGTCCGATGTTCCTGCTGCATACGTCTCCACTTTGCCACCAGATAAGGGGTGTCCCTCTGCGTCAAATGCTCTGAATTTACCTGATGTGAAGTTTAAAGCTGACATTATTTACCGCCCTTTATAAGTTTTATTTTTCATCGATGTGCTTAGATATCCACCAGCCTTGCCAGCATCGTTCAAAAATGATGCAACCGCGTTCATTTCCTTAGGATTGGCGAATTTTGTTTTTGTGGAAATCTGATCTAGGAGTTTATATCCTTCTTCAGTAAACAATAATTCATTATATCTCGCGGCAGATTTAGGATCACGCTGCACCATTTCAAATAAACTTGGAGCAATTTTACGGCGCACCATATTAAGAAGACCTTCTTTATCAGTTGGCATATCAACGCCTCCTTTTATGCTTTGCGCCGCCGCCGTAATAGACTGCGCTGGGATCGTTCGTGTTCTTAGGAGATCATCAATAACACTATCAATCTTCTTCATCTGGTCAAAACGTTCTTTGCCAACCAGAGCCGTTAGGCGGTCACTATTGCTTTTATTTTTGAATACCTTGTCACTAAAACGCCGCCCTTCATATGCCGCATCTTCCAATTGCCGTTGCAGAAAAGCTCCCGCGATGCTGTCCTTCATTTTCTGATTTTTACCTATGGTGTTACTAAATTTTCTTATATATGACGCGTCTTTTTTCATGAGGTCATTAGATATTTTACTGTAATCACCTTCTGCAAATTCAGACATGCGCCCAACTGGACTATCCTTAAGAACTCGCAAAGCTCCTGCATCCTCGCTGTATATTCCGCGAGCTGTTTTATAATCTGGGAAAGCACTCTCTATAGCTGCGTCAATATCACTTATAGCTTGCTTAATAGCCTTGCTCTTTGTCTTTTCACCAGCACGGAAAGCAGCGTCATTTAACTGGCGCAAGTGAACGCGGGCAGAATGTAAGGATACAGTTGAATTATAAGGAAGTTTTGAAATATTACCTGCATCAACTCCAAGGTCGCTAAGTTCCTTTGCCGCATTAGTTAGAGTAAAAGCATCAGTTCTAAAATCATCTAATGCTTGCCTTGCAAGTGGATTTCCTAATACCATTTTCATGGCTTCATTTTGAATTGGCACAGATTTATCAACGCCAACACTTCGCACATAATATGGCTTTGCGCGTGTTCTAAGTTTTATTATTTTGTTATCAACTAGTTTTTTTGCTTCGGTAGCAACAACTTTGCCGTATTCTTCAGCACCCAGCTGTTTGCCCCCAGTTGCCTTTTCTATGATGCTTTTATTGAGCCTTGGTATTTGCGCTTCATCAATATCCTTGATTGCTTCGGCTGCCACTTTAGAGCCTGCGGAACCGCGCGATGTTAAATATGCCTGTGTTTGCATTTGCGGAATATTTGCTGTGACAGCAACGCTCGGCACAGCTTTTTGTTTCTGCGATAATTTAAGGGATTGCAGCGCATCATCTGCGCTCACACCCTCGTCTTTAAGAGTTTTTAGAAAAAGTATTTCAGGATCGGACATGCCACGCATTTCTTTAGGTATGTCAGCGCGGTTAATAAGATTGCTTGCACCGCCTGCAACGGCATCTGTTGCCTCATCAAGAAGCTTAACCCCCAACACACCGACCCTTGATGCTCCACGAGCCGTATTTACGCCTGCACCTCCTATTGCCTTAGTAGTACCCTTTACTGCTGCCGCCCCCCGAGCGACAGAACTACCCCCCTTAATCGGGATGAACGCCGCCAGCAAATTCCCAGCGTCAAGAACTGCTCCGATGTTTCTTGCGGATCGTGGGTGTTCTTCAGATAAATCTTTATATTTGCTAGACGCATAAGACGAGACATCACCCACAAGCTCACCCGCAGGAGAACTCTCAATAGTAGAATAGACATTTTTAGCTCCTGATCTGATTGGGTTCTCTATAAAATCGGGTAAAGCTCTAAACCCTGAAACCATAGCTTCGGCGGCGACATCGGGTGCAAGTTGAGCATACTCTAAACCTTGTTGCAAGGCGGTTTCTGCCATAGATTGCTCTCCGCCAACATATGCTTTAGCTGCATTTTCCATCGTCCCTGTGCGGGCTTTATAACTTTCACCCATCCGCTCCATGAATGTGGCATTACGTCTATCAAATAGCGGTTCTTGTGGCACAGGTGAGGTGGTTTCCCCATTTGGTGATGGTACATTTAATTCACGCATTGCCATTAAGCTTTCAGTCGAAACATCAGAAAGCCTCCCCTCTTTGAAAGCCATTAAATCTTGCGTTGGGATTTTTGATAAGTCCTCCATTACAAAGCACCCCTTCTCCTAAGCTCTGCGGTTATAGGGTCTTCTCCTTGTTGCGCTTTACCACCTTGATCCCCCCACTTTTGCATTGATGGCTTATCAAATATAGAGCCTTGCTGCTCTTGCCATTCTAAATCTAAACTTGCCAAATCTCCTGCGTCTGTAGCGCGTTTCCTGTTTTGGGAAAAGAATTTTGCTTTTTTAATTTTTTGGTCATTAAGCGCACGAGCCATATCAATAATGAATTGGTTAGCCTCTGGTCGATTTCCAAGTTGAGCTTGAATATTAAAAGCACGTTGGCTATCGCCTTCTGTTTGTGGCCCTTTTTGCAGCATCAATTCTTCGTTAACTTCTTTGCTGACTATTGCATTAAATATTTGAGAATTTGCGGTTAACTGCTTCGCGCTTTCAGGTGCAATACCAAATGATGCAAGTATATTTGCTGCGCCCGCTTTAGCTTCCGTTCCCCAGCCAGTTGTTAGGTCTATACTTTGCAAAGCATCCAGCCTAGCGTTCGCCTGTGATGCGCCCCGCGCTGCATCTAGGGTTGGACGATATGATTTATCAATGAAATCCTTGTTAGACATCTTTTGAGCCTCAGGTGCTAAACGACCACGCGCTCCCGCACCACCCTTTAGGATTTGGAGAGCTTCGCCAACATCTGACGCGCTCCCTTCTTGGATAAGGCGGTCGACCATCCTGCCGGTATCACCTCCGCCAGTATATCCAGCGGGCTGCATTTTCTTTTCTGCGAATTTTTGTTTGTCAAAATCGAATTTTTCACGAGAAAGATCATCCATAGAACTCTGACGTTCTGCATTTAATTGCTGCATATAAGTCATAGTTGCTCGACCCATTTGGTCAACTATTTGCGGGTCATACTGTGGCGGGAGCTGTGAAACATCAAGATCATAGCCTTGTGCGAGTTTAATAGCACGATCATAAGATGACTGATCTTTAGCAGATGATAGTAACCTCATAGTCAGATCAGAACGTTTTATATTTTCATCTAAATCAGCCATACCTTGGTTTTGTTCAGCTGCACGCATGCGCAAAGGTTTCATAGCTTCATTTTCTGCCATGTTGCTTTTGGCTTGCTTTATTTGGAGACCTTTCATTTCTGAATTCTGCACCGCTTGCCTAGCCTGAACTGGGCCTATAGCTCTAAACGGTATTGTCGGGTCAAGTGCCATTATTTCCACCATCCTTTAGTTGATCCATAATTCCCTAATGCATTACCAGCAATATTTGTTACATCAGCAAGCCCTGATTGCCATGCGTTATTTGCTGCAACATTTCCAGCAGCGCGGGCAGATGCTCCGCTCGTTGTTAAGTTACTAATAGCATTTGCGGAACTTTGTCCTATATTACCTAGACTTATAGAAGAAGACTGCCCGCGCCCAGAAAGCCCGCCCAAGCGATTATATATAATATCTTGGTCACGATTGTATCTATCATATGCCCTTCCGTATTCATCAGAAGCCAAATCTTGCCCCCAGCGTGATGCATCTTTCAATGACCTTCCAGAGAAGTTCCTGCCACCGCGAGAAGCAATGCGATCAATTGCTTTTTGCCCTTCTTCTAATCTAAAATTATAACCAGGGTCAGCTTGGTAGTCGGCCATAGTAAATGGTTTTGCGAGTGACCCATAACCTTCTGAAGCGGCATCCCCAGCTAACCCAAGAAGACGCGACTGTTCCTCTACAGCGGATTGCCCGCTTTCTATAAATGGAAGACTATCTTCACGCGTCTGGTCATATTGCCGTCTTTGTTCGTCTGCTGCGACTAATGCTGCTGCATACTGACTATCTCCAGCTGCTTTTGATGCCTTTGCTGCTTTTGATGCGCCCACAACAGAAGCACCAGCACCTATCGCAGCTGCCCCAAGCATTGCTGTTCCAGTAGCTATAACCATCAATTATCTCCTATATACTTTTTATAGTGAACTTCAGATTTACTCCATCCTAGATTATTCATGAGCTTATCGAGCCTGCCATCGCAAGGTATGGCTGCGTCCATAATCTTAACATTTAAATCTTTTAGAGCTGCTTCAGTTTTACTTCTTAATAAAACACCAACTCTTGTTTTTCTAAATTCAAGAGAAACATACCAGCCCATCTCAAACGAAGTTAAAACATTCTTTAAGTTGATATTTGGAAAAATTAAGCTTGCAACATAGCCGATGAGCTTTTCTTTGTATCTTGCTGTAATAATTATAAAATTACCAGTAGAACACAAATTATCATATTGCTTTTCATCCAAATCAAATGGCTCTTTGCCTGATTTATTACACTCTTCCCAATGCAGAGATACAAGAGGGATCATCTCATGTTTAATATTTGACCATTTCTCTTGATTATAAATTACGTCCATATTACATCCGAAACTTTGATTTTGAACCGTGTTTCCGTAAAGAGACGTACACTGGATTGTTATTATTCTCTTATAAATTTAATTATTTGTCAAATAGCTACTAAAAACTACCTTCTTTCAGAGATAATCCACCAATCTGCGCCATTGGAATATAGCTCTAAATAAAAATCTTGTGTTGTAAGATTTACGTTATTTCCGCGCTCAATATTATTTATCGTTAACGAATTAGCACCAGAAGTATTTCTCTTTATCAAAACAGTGCGACCTATAGAGAGTTTTCCAGAGGGACTTGGCATAGTGATAGTTACATCGCCAGCCGTTGTATCTATTAAATTAAAGTATATTTGTGGATTAATTGTTATGGCTATATCAGAGCTGTAATATTTAGCATCTCGATACAAGTCTCCGCGTTGAAACCTCTTACACAGATCGTAGACTTGCGTAAACCATCTTGACCATATGGTTGTAGGTGGCTTTTCATTTATATTCTCACGTATCGGAGGAACATTTATGCTCATCAAGTATCCCCGCGATCGGCTTTGACTGATGCAGAAATAAAACAAACTTTGCATGGGATAGAAGTTGAGACTTTGAAAACACGCTTTCTTGATCTGCCTAATCTCCGCCAAATAAGTCTTTTGGCATATTCTCCTATTTTACCTGCGCTGCGCCATATCTCATTGGACCATGTTCGCGCGTTATCATCCGACCAAGACAGTGCTATCTGTGGGTCAGCTTCATATGGGTCATTTGAAGAAAGACCGACTCCGCTTTCCATTTCCAATTGAAACCTATTAAAGAAAAAGTAATCCAAATCACCCTGATCGCTCAAATAAGGGCATGTTCTCTCACGATATATAGGATCGCCATCATCTGTGTAAAAATCTATGTTTTGCTGGTAAAGCTTGCCATTATGATAATCACCAACTATATGCTTGTTGAAAATATAAACATGAACTTGTGCGCGGTGGCGTTCTATATTTCCATTATTAAGAGATGCTCGTTCGTGCCACATACCCGTACTAATATCATAAACTAATGTCGTGTTTTCGGCTGGGAAATTTATCACAAAGAAATGATGCCCCATTTCTTGGTATGTATAAGAGATCGCATCGGATATATCGGCATATGATTGTATTTCCCGCTCTATGGCATCTGTTGATATTCTTTTAGGTGCATATCCTTCTGCCATCCAGACAACGCCCACACCGCGCTTATCATTGCCAAGCCAGAAAACAGTGTTTGCGGCCTTAGCAACGGAGAAAGGGGCTATGCAACCATATTCTATAAATGCACCCTGAATTCTTTCATAAGGGAAATCTAAGTTCGCGCTATTATAAGCCACTTCAATAGAATTAACTCCGAATAGCCAAAGCTCATTATGGACAGCCTTGACAGCCACCAAGTTATCAGTAGATCCCTCTGCACTAGCGAACTCTAAGCTATCAATGTTTAATCCGTTATACAGCTCCGATATATAATATCTTCCAGTATTTGGTTCATTAAAAGCAAAATAACCGTCTGCAAAAGTAACAGTATCGGCCCCCACAAAATCAGGGTCGCTAATGGTTTCCATTAAAGCCCCAGAAGGCCAATCAATCAATGTTCCGTCTGGCCATTCCATAGCTGTTCCGTTTGGCCACGTTGCATCATTAGCAAGATTTATTATGTATCCATTATCCCCATCGACTAAACAAACCTGTAGTCCGTTATCGGCCATAGACACATGCCCATTTAAAGAAATGAGATCACCTATAAAAATATAAGAGCCATCGATAAATATTTCATATACAGAATTCCCAGCAACCACAAAGCAACGTCCTAAAACTTCATGCGCTCCACGTATAATATTTTTAGGAAGGTCAATAAATATTTTTAGCCCAGGAGTTCCAATCAGAAGCCCAGCGTCAGAGCTATTTCCAGTTTCCGAAAGGGATGTGTATAGATTAATGCACCTCTGCGCATCAAATGCTACGGATGTGTGGACATACGATGGTCCAATAAATGGAAAACGTGCCAATTCACTCTCCTGTTAGCCAATTATAAGCCTGCCCGCCATTGCCGAGATATTCATTAGGAGTTCTTAGTTGATTTACTGTAACGTTTGCCCGCTTTATATCTGCTTTTGCCATCATAGCAAGATTGATAAGGTCATTTGTAGCCTTCTTGCCATACTCTGGCCCAATCTCAATAGAAAGATTATATTTAAGGGCGCGCTTGTAACCAGGTGGGACTGTTACCGTATCAGAAAGGCTTGTGAAACCAGCTAATTGGCGCATCGTATATAAAACCACACTGTATGATCCATCGCTCGGAACTGGCCAGAAACGCAAATTACGCAGAGGAAAAGCAGCATCATCATATATTAATTGCGGGAGAACAGAGCTAGTTTGCTTTGTCACTATTTGGCTATATTCTTGATAGTTTTCTGTATATCGGCAAGAAAAGTCGCTATCATTGCTATCACGAGCTTGTGCCTTCTCGATACGAACGGGGCGGGAAGTGTTGAAATCACCACCCGCGCCCATTGTGTAAGTAGACTTGCCAGGAGTAAGAGAAAATATCTCAATATCAACTCCATATACAGCTAATCTTTCAGTGTTCCAAGCTTCAATCATCTCATTGAGACGTGTCATTGCACCTTGGAGTTCAGCTGCACTGGGGGTTTCCTCGATAGCAATTGCGCCTATTTTTTGGAGAGCATCTGTGCATATGTCGTGAACACTAGTTACCATCGATAAACCTTTTATTTCTTAGCAGTTTTTGACTTGCTGCCTTTGGGAGTAAATCCTTTTTTAGTTTCAGGATTTTTATTTGGAGCAGTTTCTTCTTCATCCTGGCCATTTTCATGATCTTGGGAAAATGGTTCTTTGTCTTCATCAGCGGGCAGATCCAAACCCTGCCTTAGATCATCGATAGTGCTTTCAAGCGCATCGATGTGGTCTTCGGCTTTTCCAAGTTGATCTTGAAGATCAGTAACTAGAAGCTCGGCATCTTTGAGATTAGCTGTAACCTTTTCAAGAGATTTTGCAAGCTCTCCAGCTGCACCAGCAGGAGGTTCTGACTTCTTAAGGCCTTTTGCTTCACGAGGGCTATCAGCCCAGCCTTTTTCTAACGCATCCTCATCATCTTTGGTGTTGCAAACGATAGGATCACTGGATTTATGATATTTCCATTTTGGATATTCTGACATGGTCTTCTCCATTTTAAATTAATTAAATAGCAGAACACGAAGGGAGAATGCCCCCTTCGCATTAATTTACTTAAGCTACTGTTGCAGAGAACGGAGTTGCTTCTATCCCTGTAGCAGAACCACGGACACTTACAGCCCACGTATTAGCAGCAACGTCAATTAGTTCGATAAAGTCA
>JALSJP010000019.1 GCA_026989265.1 Micavibrio sp. | reverse complement strand
TTTCGCATAGTTTAAACCATGTACGTGTCAGTGGATATAATGTACGCGCAAGCCCCGTTAGCTTAACCGTTTTATCAAAACGAATGTCATTGCCTATCGTTGTTTCTTCATTTGGGTCAGGATATAGCGGCGCGGGGTACAAGACCAACGTCTCAAGCCCCGTCTCCCAACACCTGCCCTGCAATGTATCAATAGGAACCCAGCTTCTTTGCATATGTTTAAGCATGATCGTTGCAGCTTCTAGCGTTAGCATATAGCCATGCGCGCCGCCAGGAGCAGTTGGCAGACGAGCGAATTGGTAACGCGTGTTCCCTAGTTTTGCTATCTTGCGACATCCGCGTTTATATATTTTCTTGCTGCCTAAAAAACGGATAACATCCCATTTCATAGATGAGTCAGATATAGCCGCTAATGCTTGCTTGAAATCAGGTTCAAAAATCACATCATCTTCTAGAATAACCGCAACAGGGATTTGCTCATCCACCATTTTAGTAAAAATATTGCGGTGAGAAAGTAAACAGCCAATTTCTCCCTTTGTCATATCGCGACCAAAATAACGTTTTCTTTTTGTGCTATCATAAACTAAATCAATATCTTGATCGCTCATTGCAAGACCATCTACGCCCTCAATAAAGCTAGCTTTTAGCTCTAAATGTTTGAGCCGAGCCGTGATTGAGCTACGCCTTTTTGTGTCTTTGGGCATATTGATAATAAATATAGGAAGTTGAGTTATTGCATTCATTGCTAATAATCTAATCTTTGAAAAGGTCAAATGGGTGAGGGTATTTCCCTTCTTCTGGCATGTTTTTCATGCGAAACACCTCCTCATGCCATGGCGCAACATAATCCCATAACATATATTTCCTACCAGTTTCATAAGAGCTTACATCACATCTTAGATATGCAATTTCTCCGACCATAAGCCATTGCTTAACGGGCTTTGTTTTAATGGGTTTTTTATAATTAGCCTTATCTACACGAACATGGACAATCAAAGTTGCGTCAAAATATTTATCCTCATAGGGTATTTTTTTCAATACGGCTTCATTTTGTTTTTCATTTAATTCCATATCGGAATAAAGTGCTAATTTATTTATAACTAGAGATAGAATCTCATCGCCGTATGGATAATTAAATGTTGGAGTATAGTTTCTTGAGCTCTTAAAAAATTCAAACAAGATTCTAGGTTTCTTTCCATCCACAGCAGGGCTATATATCGCTGAAACATTAATTTTTAATTCTAAAAGATCGATATCTTGATCAAAAGAGCCATATCCCCCACCTAAGCGCAGCGTCTCATTTAGCAAATAATTTTCCTGATTTTTTGTCGGTAGGGATTTATATGTTGGTTTTGATTTTATCCAATAATCATAATCAGGCGCGCTGCCTAATGCACGAAAAAAGGCAAATACAGCTTGTTCTTTCTTGGTTACCTGATTTTTATTTATGCTTGCCATCACTGGGTAAGCATAAATAAAAACCATTGCAACAAATATTATATAAAGTATTTTATTATTTTGTTTTATCATAATATATTAAAAATACACATTTAATGTTAATTTACAGTAAGTAACATCATGAACGATAAAGATAAAAAAGGCTATAGCGTGGCAAAAGAAACGGACAATGATCTATGGACAGAAGTGGTAAAAGATATTTTACCACTAGAAAAATGCCATGAAGTTAATATTTATAAAAAACAAACAACAGCAAAAAACACTAAACCACAAAATCATACATATAATGCCATAACGAAAGACACGTACAGCAACAATGAAACCCCTAAAAGCAATGAAGTGGATCACAGAACACATACGCGCCTTAAACGCGGGCAAATGAAGATTGATGCTCGACTTGATCTTCATGGAATGACACAAAATCAAGCCTATGACGCGTTGCTTTCCTTCATTCCACGCGCCCATGCTAGTGGAAAACGATGTGTACTTGTTATTACAGGAAAGGGTGATCGTGATCGTCAAGGTCTAGGGAAAGGTACTGGCATTTTAAAGCAAAAAACACCTGATTGGCTTATAGATGCGCCGCTAGAGCGATATATTTTAAAGGTCGAATCTGCTCGCTCTAATCATGGCGGAGATGGTGCGCTGTACGTGTTATTGCGCCGCAATAGAAACCAGTGATTCTGATAATTCACGTATATGTATTATTTCCTTTACAATAATCGCGCTATTTTTCTTTGCAGCTTTTTTATTTAACTGCGGGATTGTGGCGCGTTCAAAGCCGAGCTTAGATGATTCCTTGAGGCGTAATTCTGGCTGTGAGACTTGGCGAACCTCCCCTGCTAGCCCGATTTCACCGAAAAACACCATATCACTTGGCAGGGCAACGTTACTAATTGCACTGATAAGGGCGGCGGCAACGGCTAGATCTGCGGCGGGTTCGTTAATGCGTATGCCCCCTGCTATATTTAAAAATATATCATGTGAAGATAGCGATATTGAACATCTTGTCTCTAAAACCGCGACGATCATAGCAAGGCGGTTATGATCCCACCCAAGCACTGCCCTTCGCGGCGTACCTAATGATGAGGGCGCGACAAGAGCTTGCACCTCCACTAATAGCGGGCGCGTACCCTCAAGAGCGGCGAGGACTGCGCTTCCCGCTACGCCTTCATGGCGCTGTGATAGGAACAAAGCAGATGGGTTTTTAACCTCGATTAAGCCTTGCTCCGCCATCTCGAACACGCCAATTTCATCAGTAGGGCCAAAGCGGTTTTTAACTGCTCGCAATATCCTGAAATGGTGGCTTCTATCGCCTTCGAAATACATAACTGTATCCACCAAATGCTCCAAAACCCTTGGGCCTGCAATTGTGCCGTCTTTAGTAACATGCCCGACAAAAATTACCGATATATTACGGTTTTTTGCCATACGTATAATTTCTTGAGCAGAGCTGCGTACCTGAGTTACCGTACCAGGTGCACTGTCAATTGAATCAATATACATGGTTTGAATAGAATCGATAACTAGTAGCTGTACGCTTTTCGGCGCGGATTTTACGGACGCTAAAATGTCCCGTACGTTAGTTGCGCTTGCAAGCTTAACCGAGCTATCCCCTAGCCCAAGCCGATTAGCGCGCATACGTATTTGATCGGTGGATTCCTCGCCCGAGATATAAACGCAAGACACATTATTAGCATTCAGCGCACATACAGCTTGCAATAGCAGCGTTGATTTACCAATGCCAGGGTCACCGCCAATTAATATCGCAGAACCCGGTACAAGTCCGCCGCCAGTAACGCGGTCAAATTCTGCAATCCTAGTTTGAAGGCGCGGATATATCTTGCTTGTGTCATGCTTAAGATCGACAAAATCAATGATATTGCCCTTTTGCTTACCGCCAAGCCCCTTGGGGACAGAGCCTTCGGTTTGCTCTTCTTGAATGGTGTTCCACTCATTGCAGGACTCGCATTTACCCGCCCAACGCGAAGTAACCGCTCCGCAAGATTGGCATATATATGATTTCTGAGCTTTAGCCATATTCGTAATCCCACTTAATTTTTGTACGTTGTTATTCATTGATACCGTATAAGAATACGCTTACGATCCTCATGCCTAGTACAAAAACAAATTGGAACGACTACTTGTATGGGATAGTAAATTAGCGAGTGATATATTTAAAGGGATATTTAAGTTATCAAGCAACTATAATTTTCATTTTGAACGTTCACTGATTTCTAGCGGATTACCGTGAATGCTTGGAATATAGCTGTAATCACGCCTAATACCGGGCTTCCAAAGCCTTGATTGGGCTTCATCAATATTATCTGCAACTTGGTTAAGCGCCTCGGCTATTAATGGCGCTTTCATAAACTCACGATAAATCTTTGCATCGCCGCGAATGATATCGGTTAAATTTGATAATGCAATAAGGTCATTACCTTCCATAGCAATAGCGCCGCCTGATGCATTTTTTGTATTTTCTAAAACATTTTGCAAGATATTTAAAAGCTCATTACGCCCTAATTTGAGGATATAATCATCTGTTTCATGACTTGTTTGCACTTCGCTACATATTTGACGAAGCTCTTTGACTTGCTTGTTTATGTTTATTTCAATATCAGCATAAACCGGATCGTTAATCATAGTTTGGTGGATTGGCTCTAATATTTGATGGAAAATGGCTTCTTGCATTTTTATGACAGGGCCGCCATGATGGTTTGAGCTTTGCGATGCAGCCCTAGAAAATTGCCCTCTTATACAAAACGCAGTCATATTCGCCTTACAGCCTTCCTAATGATTTTTTGTACTTAATTCCTATCTACTTTACAAGTCTATTTATAATGTTTAAAAACCATAGTTAAAATATATATTAAAAAGGTTAATAAAATATGTTCGATTTAACAGGAAAAACAGCACTTATAACTGGCGCAACTGGTGGAATTGGCGGGGCTATTGCTCGGGCTTTGCATTCTCAAGGGGCGGTAATCGCAATATCAGGGCGCAATGAGGAAAAATTAAATGCATTAGCAGCAGAGCTTAAAAGCAATGTTCATGTGCTTTGCGCGGATTTATCAAGTGATGAAGCCATTAAAGACCTTGTTAAACGCGCGGATTCTGCCATGGGGCAAATTGACATTCTTGTGAATAATGCGGGGCTTACGCGTGATGGGCTTTCTATGCGCATGAGTGATAGTGATTGGCAAGATGTGCTGAATGTCAACCTAACCGCTCCGTTCAAACTAGCCCAAGCAGTGCAGCGCGGCATGATGAAGCGTCGCTTTGGGCGCATAATCAACATATCTTCGGTTGTTGGCGTTACTGGAAATGCGGGGCAATGTAACTATGTTGCATCAAAAGCAGGCATGATCGGCTGGTCAAAATCCATGGCAGCAGAAATCGCAAGTCGCGGAATTACCGTTAATTGCATCGCACCAGGTTTTATCGCGACAGCTATGACAGACGCGCTAACAGATGATCAAAAAGCTGCGATAAATGCTAATATCCCCGCTAAAAAAATGGGAGCAAGCGAGGATATCGCCGCCGCCGCTAGCTATCTTGCTAGCTTGGAATCTGGATATGTAACGGGGCAAACCATCCATGTAAATGGCGGCATGGCTATGATTTAGGCGAACATAAATTATATAGTGCTTTTTAAACCTTATTGCTTCATTTTGTAATTGCACGGCGTCTATAAATCTAGGGGCTATTCAGAGCCTTTGCTATTATATCACTATATCCCAGCTTTCACTTCTACGCAGCACTTCGTGGTAAAACCCCTTTAGCTACAATACACCCAGCATTTCAGCAACAAGGGGGTGGCGGACAATATCGCTACTGCCCAAATTACAAACAGCGACATTATCAAGCAGCTCTAACTTTTCACTAACCTGACTAAGTCCTGAAATACCATCAAGCAAATCTGATTGAGCAGGATCGCCCGTAACAACCATGGTCGAATGCCAGCCAAGCCTTGATAATATCATCTTTAATTGACCATAAGTACAGTTTTGCGCCTCATCAATAACCACAAATGAATTATTGAGCGTACGTCCGCGCATAAATCCTATTGGCGCAATTTCAATGCTCCCATCATCAAGAAGGCTTTTCACTTTTTTGCCGCCCAAACGATCCCCTAGCGAATCATATAAAGGGCGAAGATATGGCGCCATTTTCTCTTGCATATCACCTGGTAAGAAGCCAAGGGACTCGCCTGCTTCCATTGCGGGGCGGGATAATACTATACGCTCCACCTCGCCTTTTTCAAGAGCCTCAACTGCTGCGGCAATAGCCAAATATGTCTTGCCAGTTCCAGCAGGCCCAACGGCAAGTGTTAGGCTGTAATCCTTAATCGCTTGTATTAATGTCGCTTGCCCTTCAGAGCGCGGCTTAATATTTTTCACATATTTTTGATCCCTGCGCCCGTCGATTTCTTCACTTAGCGGATGCCAGCCATCATTTTTGAATGATTGCGGATGAACTATATTTTCTTTATTGGAGTAAGAAACATTTCTTGATTTACGAGATTTTTTAGCCATAGATACATGTCCTCTGCGGTTAGAGTTAAGTGTAATAAACTATTGGAAGTGGTGGAGGGTTTTAGATAATCAGAGCGATTATTTAAAGGAGTGATGGATGCTAAAGGCTTAGCTACAAATCTTATCGAATTGCAAAATTTAAATATCAATAAAATTGAATTTAAAGCCATCACATGTATAATCTATCAAATATTACTGGTTTTTTCCATTTTTATTATATCACCAGATGTTTTTTATGTATAAAACGCGAAAGTCATACGAAAATGTATAAATATTTGCTCATTTTATTATTAATACTACCAAATTCTGCACTTGCTATTGACTATACGGCCAAGAAAAGCGATCCACCTGAATGGGGAGAGCAAGACTATGAAAGAAAATGCAGCAGGGATGATTTGCGCAAAATTAAACGTTTTGACCGCAAAGCAAAAATTAAAATTGAGGAATATAAAGCTATAGAAGCTACGGCTTTAGATGTTAAAACCAAAAAAACTGCTATAAAATTTAGTGAAGAAATGGAAATTGCGACAGTTTTCTTTGAATCAGATAAATTTAAGGAAATGGAAGAAATTTATGATAGATGTAACATGGAAATACCAAAGCCACAGAGCGAAAAGCCATTTTGGATTCCATTAGATAAAGAGAATTAATAGCAACCTCAACATATAAATAAGGATATTAAAGCAATGAGCCTTACATTTGATGATGTATTAACTGCGCATGCGAGAATTAAAGACTCGATAATTGAAACGCCAACAGTAAAAGCCTCGCGCTTATCTTTAAATTTAGGCATTGATCTGTATTTAAAACTTGAAAATTTGCAACATACCAATGCCTTTAAAGCGCGCGGCGCACTTAATAAGCTTTTATCCTTGAATGAAGAGCAACGTAAATGTGGCGTGATTGCATGTAGTGCGGGAAATCATGCGCAAGGAGTAGCATATAACGCTTCGCGTCTTGGCATAGCCTCTACAATCGTTATGCCTAACGGCACTCCATTTAATAAAATTAAACGCACAAAGGATTTCGGGGCTGATGTTGTTTTATATGGAGATAATTTTGACGCATCAGTTGACGAGACTATGCGCCTTGCAAAAGAGCGCAACCTTACCTTTATTCACCCATTTGACGATATGGCTGTTGCCACAGGGCAAGGCACGTTAGGGCTTGAGATTATGGAGCAAATTCCAGACCTTGATGTGCTTGTTGTTCCTATTGGCGGCGGCGGGCTTATTGCTGGCGTTGCTACTGCGGTTAAGGGAATAAATCCAGATATAATGGTAATAGGCGCACAAGCAGAGCATTTTGACGCTGTACTCGCTTCGCGCGAAAATCGTGAATTTACTGGCGGCAAACCAACTTTGGCGGAAGGCATCGCGGTAAAAGAACCATCAAAAGCAAATATTAAAATCATAGATAAATTAGTAGATCATATTTTTTCTGCCACAGAAACAGAAATAGAAGAGGCAATATTTGATTTAATAAGTGATGAAAAACTAGTAGTAGAAGGCGCAGCGGGAGCAGCCCTTGCCGTGATAAAGAAAAACAAAGATTTGCTAAAAGGCAAAAAAGTGGGGATGGTCGTTAGCGGCGGCAATATAGACTCGCGCACACTTTCAACATTAATAATGCGCGGACTTGTTAGAGATGGACGCATAACGCGCTTACGCTTTGAAATTGACGATACACCAGGGCAACTTTCGGATATATCACGCATCATCGGTGAAAGCGGCGCTAATGTTATCGAAGTTATTCACCAACGCATGATGCAAACAGTGTCTCTTAAGCAAGCAGAGCTTGATGTTGTTATAGAGGCTCGCGATAAGCAGCATGTAAGTGAAATTATCTCTATACTGGGAAATGCAGGGTTTTGCGTGAATGCAGTAAGGGCTATTTAAATTTAAGCACTACCAGACAAACTAGATAACATAGCAGGATCAATGCCAAGCTTATTAATAGCGCGAATCCATTTATCCTCGTGATCGCCTGCAAAAACAAGCTCATGATCTGGATCAACTACAAGCCACGCGCTTTGCTGTATTTCCTCTTCAAGCTGCCCTGAAGTCCATCCCGCATAACCCAAAGCAAAAATAATATCCTTTGGTCCTGCGCCAAGAGCAACCTCTTTCAATGCCTCAACAGTTCCTGTAACCCCGTATATATCATCAACTTTCATGGTCTCATCACGGATAAAGTCATTAGAGTGCAGCATAAAGCCGCGAGCAGATTCCGCAGGCCCGCCGCACATAACAGGCAGGTTAAGCTCATCAAAATTGATTTTTATATCGGATTCAAATTTTAACTGCCCAACTAATTCACTAAATTCAATATCAGGATTTTTTTGGTTAATAACCAGCCCCATTGCGCCCTCCTCATCATGAGCGCAGATGAAAATCACAGCTCTATGAAAGCGCGGATCACCAATGCTCGGCATAGCTAGTAATAATTTCCCTGCTAAATAATGGTTTTGCTTTGTACTTGCCACGATATATTTCCTTAAGGGTTAGTCTGTATCATACAGCTTTGTTGTTTTTTCTGCAATTATATAAATATCAAATTCTTCTTCGGCGAGTTTGCGGCTTTCAATCTCCATGGCTTTGCGCTTACTAAGGTTGTTGAGCAATTCATAGATAGCATCAGCGGTAGCGTTAGCATTTTTCACAGGTACAAGTAAGCCATTGCGTCCATGCTCTACCGCCTCGCGGCAACCTGCATGATTGGTTGTAACAATCGCCCTGCCCGCGGCGCAAGCTTCCAAAAGCACGCGCGGAATGCCCTCACCGTAATATGATGGATAGACAATGAGCGTGGCTTTGGATAATAAATCTGGCATGTCATCCACTCGCCCTAGCCACGTAGCCGAGCCGCCGCTGGTCATTTCCCTCATCTCATCCGCAGATATAGCGCGCGGGTTATGCTTTGTCTCGCCTCCTGCAATTTGGAAACGAGCATTAACCCCACGGTTTTTCAAAATCCGCGCTGCCTCTATAAATACAGATATACCCTTTTCATGAACAAGGCGGGTTGGCATTAAAATTATAGGGTTGCTATTATTATCGCTAGGGATAGGAGTAAATTTATCGAGATAAACGCCCGATCCTTTGATTAGTACGGAGTTTTCACGGCTCGCATATTTGAGCTTAACCATTAAATCAAGATCATCTTGGTTTTGAAATATAAGCGTAGTATTTTTGCGCCTTAAGATAATAGTCAAAGGAATCCTTAAAATAGCTCTTAAAATCGTGGATTTAACCCCGCCTCCGCGAAATAAATACCCAAGCCCCGCCAATGTATAGATTTTATGCATGTTTTTGAATGGAAATGCAGCTATACCGCTCATAAATCCATATTTCAAGGTTACTGCGTGCAAAATATCGGGCTTTTCACGGATAATCAGTGTATTTATATCCTTAACCAGCTTTAGTGATGATAATATGCCTATATTATTTTTACTGCTATTTAATGGAATAACCCTAAACTCATTCGAGCTTTTATCACCATTAATAAGCCCGATAACAACGTCATGACCGTTGCTCTTTGCCTTGTTAGCAACCTCCATACGGCTTTCCCAGTCACTTGCATCGAATATATATAGTATTTTCATTTTCAGCTTACCCTACCCATTTCTTATGCCAAGCTTGGAACATTAGCACCGTCCAGAGTTTATTCGCATGGTTTCCTTTGCCTTTTTGATGCTGCGCCCAAATTTCCCTGACTTGCCGATAATCAAGCAAGCCTTGCTCTTTTAATGTTTTCTCATTTAGCAAATCTTCCGCCCACTCGCGCAGCTCCCCGCGTAGCCAATCTGCTACTGGCACGCTAAAGCCTTGTTTCGGGCGATTAAACAGCTCATCAGGCACATGGTTTTTCAAAACTTGGCGAAGCAGCCACTTGCCCTTTCCATCACGGATTTTATATTCAATTGGAAGCCTCCAAACATATTCATATATGCGTAGGTCAAGCAGCGGAGCGCGCGCCTCAAGGCTTACCGCCATGCTAGCGCGATCAACCTTGGTTAAGATATCACCATTAAGATAAGATATAGTGTCCCAATACATCATGGTTTCCGCAAAGCTTAAATCCTCAATTTGCATATCAGGATCAACAAGCGGGATAAGCTCTTCATGACCGCCGCGCACAAGGTTTTTAGGGCTTTGCCAATTGCTAACAAGGCTCATATATATGTCTGCCTCGCATTGCTTGCCCATGATTTCAGCGAATTTATGCATGTGAGAGCCAAATTGCGGGCGATTAGGGCGCATCTTATCCCATGATGAAGTTGACACAGCCCTAATCACCTTGGCAAAAGGAGAGCGCAACGGCGCGGGGATATGATTATTTACAATATTCCAAGCTTTAGGGGCGGATATGTGGCGGTTATATCCGCCGAGCATCTCATCACCGCCATCACCAGACAAGGCAACTGTAACGCTTTGCCGTGCGAATTTTGATACTAAATAGGTAGGTATAGCCGACATATCGGCAAATGGCTCATCATATATTTGCGGCAAATCAGGCACAATATCAAGCGCATCTTTCGCGCTTAAATATAGCTCATGGTGATCTGTTCCAATATGAGCGGCAACTTTTTTGGCGTGGATAGCCTCGTTAAATCCCGCATCTTCAAATCCTATAGTATAAGTCTTAACAGGAGAGCTTGCTTGCTTTTGCATTAATGCCACAATGATAGAGCTATCTATTCCGCCCGATAAAAATGCTCCCAGCGGCACATCTGATATCATGCGATCATTAACACAAGTTGATAATAGCCCCTCAAACTCTCCTATAACATTATCATGTGTAATCTGGTTTTCACGCGCTTTTATAAGTGCGCCTTTATGAGAGTAATGGCTTTCCATTAATGGCTTTAAATCCTGACCAGCGCGCAGCATAGACATATCAATTGCCATCATACCCCCCGCAGGCAGTTGCCATACTTGTTTGTAGATACACATAGGAGCGGGGACATAGCCAAAGCGCATATAAGAGCATAGGCTGTCACGATCAATATCAGGATTAAAATCGGGGTGAGCATGAATGGCTTTTAGCTCTGAGCCGAACACAAGGCTGCTTCCTGCCCAGCCAATATATAGCGGCTTTTTACCCATAGCATCGCGCGCTATATAAAGAGAGTTATTTTTATGATCCCAAAGCGCAAAAGCAAACATTCCATTGATTTTATCCAATGTCTTTTTAATGCCCCAAGCCTCAATGGCGGCTAATAAAACTTCTGTATCGCTACCTCCTTGGAAATCATGCTCTAGATCTTGGCGGAGTTCCCTAAAGTTATAAATCTCACCATTATAGGTAATCACATAACGACCAGATCTGGATTTCATTGGCTGATGCCCTGCGGGGGATAAATCCAAAATAGATAATCTGCGATGACCAAATGCAAGAGGAAGCTCATTATCCAGCCAAATGCCAGAGCTATCAGACCCCCGAGTAAAAATAGCGTCATTCATCGCCGTAATATTTGCCTGCAAGGCATTGCTATCAGGGCGAGGATCAAAGCTATAAAGACCAGTAATTCCGCACATATTTATTGTTTTTCCGCTATATTCATTTGCAATTATATATTATATATTTATTTTTAAATATAGCGAAGAGGAAAGAATATAATGTCAATAGAACAGGCTACTGAAGCTATATACTCATCCATGCAAAACGATAATGAAGATATTGACCTACATATTAAAAATCTTAAAGTCGCCATAAAGGGTGCTGGGGCAAAAGAAGCCATCTTCGACACTTGCCGACTTGTGCAAAGCAACCGTGAAGGGCGCAAGCGCATGCAGAGCTATTTTAAAAAACGCGGCGTTAAAGTTGTATTTAGCAAATAACCTCTAAAATGTTGAAAAACTCAGTCAAGTGGATGATAAAAACATCCTTCTTTGATGATTTATGTAAAATTTGTTAGTAATTTTCAGATTATTTGCTTGAAAAATAACATAAAAATCCAAATAAAATCAAAACGATAATACTTGCCATAACACATCTTCTGTGGTCTGATTAAAGTATAGACATATGCACAAAGAAGGCATGTGAAAAACAAAAAACCAGCAACATCCCTCTGTTGCATGTGAGGTAGAAAGAATGACTTTTATAGATTTAAATATCAAGAAAGATAGTAATATATCGGATTTTTTGACATTTCGCGTAAAAAATATTGCGCCTATATTGGCATTTTTTCTGCTTCCTTCAATTGGCAGCGCGTGGTCATATGACAAATATAGCGCGTCAGTTGGATATGATGTTTCACGTGAAACATCGCCAAATACCATTCATATTCCCTCCTCTTCCGTAGCTAATATGTGTAAATCTCTGCTCCAATCAGAACAACATACCCCCCCGAATGCTACTACGGATAGAAGCCAGCGCATGGCTGGTAAAGTTGCTGCACTAGGCATAATACTCGGCGCCCGCTTTGCTGTTTCCCCAAATCAGACAAGCTATAATAGGCATGACATACAAGCAAATATCAGCCCTAGAACCGCTCACTCTATTGCTGCATTTCGCAAATGCCAAAAAGAGCATATTCTAAGCGTGACCGCGTATATAAAATAAAAATGCAGTATTCTTCATATGGAAAAGACCATCTTGCTTTCAATGCTGGGTGGTCTTTTTTATGTGGTGATCTTAAGCCCCCTAGACCCTAGGCACTGGCTTATGTTATAAAATTAATATATTATCAAGCTTGCTCACATATAAGGATCTTATAACATGAAATTCAAATTTGATATCGAATGCACTCCCGAGGAAGCGCGCGCCTTTATAGGCTTGCCGAATATTGCGCCAATGCAGGAAAAACTCATGCAAGAGCTTGAGGAAAAGATGCAAGATAATATCCGGAATTTAAGCCCCGAGGAGATGGTTAAGACTTGGATGCCTACCACTATACAGGGCTTGGGCGATATGCAGAAAATGTTCTGGTCACAGATGGGCGTTGATAGTGCGGATGATAAACAGGACGATAAATGAGCGACACTATATACGCTTTGGCAAGTGCGCATGGACGCGCGGGAGTGGCGGTAATCCGCGCATCAGGAAGCAGGGCGCTTGACAGTTTCAAAACGATAACAAGCGAATCGAATATAAAATACAGACAAACGCTACTTAGGGAATTGAAACACCCTGTTTCACGTGAAACATTGGATAATGCTCTTGTAATTGCCTTCAAAGCTCCGAATAGCTATACGGGCGAAGACGTTGTTGAATACCATTTGCATGGCGGGATAGCAGTCATTGACGGGGTTTTGGACGCTCTAGGCTCGCTAGATGGTCACAGAATGGCGGAAGCGGGGGAGTTTACAAGGCGGGCTTTTGAAAATGGTAAGATGGATTTAACCGAAGCCGAAGCCATTGCCGACCTTATACATGCCGAAACTCAAATGCAAAAATCGCAAGCATTATCCCAAATGGGAGGAGCATTAGCGGATATTTATGAAGGTTGGGCGGAGCGTTTGACCAAGATTTTGGCATATGTCGAGGCGGAAATAGAATTCCCTGATGAAGATTTACCAGATGAGATTTTGCCGCGCATAACTCCACAAATCGAGGTTTTGAAAGCCGAAATAGGCGTTCACCTTAATGATAATAGGCGGGGGGAGCGCTTGCGCGGTGGCATTCATATTGCCGTTATTGGCGCGCCAAATGCTGGAAAATCCAGCCTTGTAAATGCGTTGGCGCAGCGCGATATTGCTATAGTCTCTGAGATTGCGGGGACTACCCGCGATGTTATAGAGGCGCATCTCGATATTAGCGGATATCCCGTTATATTATCAGATACGGCGGGTTTGCGCCCCGATCAGATTGGCGGCACGGCTCAAGATACGATAGAATCTGAAGGTATTAGGCGTGCTATGAAAATCGCCAATGACGCTGATATCCGCGTTATATTATATGATGGGACAAGCTTGGAGCTTGATAAACATAGCCTTGAGCTAGAGAAGCTTGATAACAGCATTGCGCTTATAAATAAGTCAGATCAAGGGATTATGCTGCAACATCCATCCAATCCTTTAGCTATATCAGTGGCAAAAAATCAGGGCATAGCCGAGTTTTTGGACTCCCTAACCATTATGATTAAATCATTGATTGGAGCGTCCGACTCCCCTGCTATTACTCGCAAACGCCATAGAGATGCTTTGCTGGATTGCCGCGCATCGCTTGATAGATGCTTAAACGCCCCCCTGCCTGAGCTTAGCGCCGAGGATTTGCGTTTGGCTGTCCGTCATTTAGGGCGGATAACTGGGCGCGTTGACGTGGAAGAGCTGCTCGACGTTATATTCCGTGATTTTTGTATCGGTAAGTGATATAACGCACCATAAGCATCCTCCGCTTGACTGGGGGGCTATGGCTATGGATCTTGATTTCTCGGAGATGCTAAGGTGGTAACGGAGATGTTAAGTTATAGTGTAGTATTTTCACCCTATGGGCACTTCGTAACCTAAACCAATATAGCATTAACCTCTAGCAATAGAGCGCAAAAACCGTTATAAATCGCGGATAGTTTTTATATAGTTGCTCATATTTTATCTGGACAATGAATGAGTGACGACTAGTATTTTAGGATATGAATGAAGCTGTTCCAGATGAATAGATGGGCAAATAATGACTATGGATTTTGATGTAATAGTAGTGGGAGCAGGTCATGCTGGTTGCGAAGCGGCGGCGGCGGCGGCGCGCACTGGGGCTAGAGCTGCGCTGCTAACCCATAGGCTTGACAGCATTGGCGCTATGTCTTGCAATCCTGCGATTGGCGGGCTTGGTAAAGGGCATTTAGTGCGTGAGATTGACGCTCTCGATGGGGTTATGGCGCGGGTAATTGATCGCTCTGGCATTCAGTTTCGTATCCTGAACGCCTCAAAAGGCCCTGCTGTTAGAGGTCCTCGCGCTCAGGCGGATCGGAAATTATATTTGCAAGCTATGCAAGATATCCTTGGTAATTACCCCAATTTAACCCTTATCGAGGGTGAGGCGGATGATATTATCCTTGATGATTTGGGCGAGATTTGCGGGCTTAAAACTACGCAAGGGGCGGAGTATAGTGCGCATAGCGTGATTATAACTACGGGGACATTTCTGCGTGGGCTTATCCATATTGGTGAGGATACCAAGCCTGCGGGGCGGGTGGGTGAAGAGCCGTCAATCGGGCTTGCCAAGACTTTGGAGCGTTTGGGATTCCCGCTTGGGCGGCTTAAAACTGGCACTCCCGCGCGGCTTGATGGGCGGACAATAAATTGGGATATTTTGGAAGAGCAGCTGGGCGATGATATACCTGCTCCGTTTTCATATATGAATGATGAAATTACAGTGCCGCAAATCTCGTGCTATATCACCCATACGAATGAGGAAACCCATAGGATTATTCAAGATAATCTTGAGCGCTCGCCTATATATTCGGGGAAAATTAAATCTAGCGGCCCGCGATATTGCCCGTCAATTGAGGATAAAATTAACCGCTTTGCTGATAAGCCGAGGCATCAGATATTCCTAGAGCCTGAGGGGCTGGATGATTATACGGTCTATCCTAACGGCATTTCGACCTCACTTCCGATAGACGTGCAGGATGCTTTTTTGCATTCTATCAAGGGGTTAGAAGATGTTAAGGTCATAGAATGGGGCTATGCGATTGAGTATGATTATATTGATCCGCGGGATTTGAAGAAAACGCTGGAAGCCAAGCGAGTGGGCGGGTTATTCTTTGCTGGGCAGGTCAATGGCACTACGGGATATGAGGAAGCGGCGGCTCAGGGCTTGATCGCGGGCGTTAATGCGGCAAAGCAAGCTGGGGCTATAAATGGGGGTGTTTCACGTGAAACATCAGAGGTTTTCACGCTTGACCGCACTCAGGCTTATATCGGCGTTTTGATTGATGATTTAACCACTAGGGGCGCGCCAGAGCCATATAGAATGTTTACAAGCCGCGCGGAATATCGCTTGCGCTTGCGCTCTGATAATGCAGACCAAAGGCTTACTGACCTTGGGATTGAGGCTGGATGCGTTGGGGCGGAGCGTGCGAATATATGGCAAGCAAAATTCAAGGCATTAAAGGCTGCGCGGAAGTTTACTAAAGAAACTCAAGCAACCCCAAATGAGCTGGAATCTAAAGGCGTGCGCGTCAATAAAGATGGGGCGCGGCGCTCTATATCTGATTTGCTGTCATATCGTGATATATCATGGAATGACCTTGCCAAGATTTGGGCAGAGCTTAAAGATATATCGCCCGAAATCCGCGAACAGCTTGAGATAGACGCTCTATATGCGGGATATATGGAACGTCACGAATCGGATATCGCTGCATTTAAAAAGGATGAGAATTTGCTGCTGCCTAAGGGTTTGAACTATGATGATATTGGAAGTCTTTCGAATGAGGTACGGCAAAAACTTGCTCATGTATCGCCCGCGACTTTGGGGGAGGCGTCGCGCATTGCGGGGGTTACGCCAGCCGCAGTTATATCATTGCTGCGCCATGTTAAGAAAGGTGGTAAAAAGTGATTTATACCAAAGATGATTTTAGAGAGCTAATCGAAATATCTGACGAGGCTTTTGAGCGGCTGGAGATATATCACGCACTTTTGCTGAAATGGCAAAAAGCGATTAATATTGTGAGTAATAATACGATAGAAAACGCTTGGCATCGGCATTTTCTAGATAGCGCTCAGATCGTAAATTTTATTGGCGATGATGTGAAAAGCTACGCTGATCTTGGCTGTGGCGGCGGCTTTCCCGGCCTTGTGATTGCTATTATGCGCCCAGATATCGATACGCATCTAGTCGAATCGGATGAGCGCAAATGCCAGTTTATGCGCACTGTTTCACGTGAAACATCGACCCCCGTTACTATATATACGCAGCGAATCGAAAATATTAGTGATGCGTTTATTCCTGATTTTGTAACGGCTCGGGCGTTATCTTCATTAAGTAATTTACTTGAATATTGCATGCCTTGGGCGGAAAATAACAAGGATTTAGAGCTGTGTTTTATGAAGGGAAGCCGCGCGGATGAGGAAATATCGGAGGCACAAAAAAGCTATTCTTTTGATTGTAAAACCGCTAAAAGCATAACTGATGGCTCTGCTAAAATTTTATCTATAAGCAATCTTGTGCGCTTGTGATTTTTATTGTATTTAATAGTTGTAAAAAGGGGATTATATGATGGATAACGACACAGAATCAGGGCTAGGCTTAGGGCTTAATGCATTATTTGATGAGAATGAAAATAATGCTATTATTGAAGAAAAAATTCAAGATATCCCTGATATATCCCCTGATAATGCCTTAGATAGCGGTAAAAAACGCCTGAATGTTGGAATAGAGCAGCTATATCCCTCTCGTTTCCAGCCGCGCCGTTTATTTGATGAAAACAGCATTGATGAGCTTGCCGAATCGATAAAACAATATGGTGTTTTACAGCCTTTATTGGTGCGTGAAGACCCTGAAAGCATTGGTAATTATGAGATTATAGCGGGGGAGCGTCGTTGGCGCGCCTCACAAAAAGCACGGCTACATAATCTTCCTGTGGTTGTGTTAGAGATAAATGAGCTGGAAGCCTTCAAAATTGCCCTTATCGAGAATTTACAGCGCGAGGATTTAGACCCGATTGATGAGGCTTTGGGATACCGAAAATTGCTTGAAGATTACGATCAGACGCAAGAAAGCCTTGCCAAAGCCGTGGGGAAATCTCGCTCTCATATTACGAATATGGTGCGGCTTTTAACTTTGCCTGACATGGTTCAATCATATTTAAGCACAGGTGAGCTTTCTATGGGGCATGTGCGCGCGCTTATCACGGCAGAAGATCCGCAAAACCTTGCTGATCAAGTGATTTCTAAAGGGCTTAGCGTACGTCAAACCGAGAAATTCGCGGCAGATAAAAAAGGTGTAGAGCAGCAAAAACGCCCTAGAGCTAAGCGTGATGATCTTGCTATTATGTCAAAAACATTCAAGGATGCAGATACGCTCGCCCTTGAAAAAGACATTAGCAACGCCCTTGGCATGAATGTGAGCATTGATAGTGCGGACGGTCATAGCGGCAAGCTCTCTGTTGAGTTTAAATCGCTTGATCAGCTCGATGAAATCCTACACCGTCTTGCGCATTTCCCAAATAATAAGCTTGATGGTTAATTTACTTCTTCCCAATGCGCCCTTGATATGTTAAATTAATATTCATATATTAAGGTATAAAGGTGAGTGACAAATGTCTAAAGCAACAGAAAATACAACCATGCTTGTCGGGGAATTTAGTAAGGCGACGGTCTTTTTTAAAAAGCATTTTTTCTTTAACTCATCAATAGATCCATTAAATTTTGAAATTGATTTGAGTAAGCTTGCTAGCCTTAGATTGCCTATTGACGGCGTTAATAATGATGGTGAATATCAGCAGTATTTTGAAAATATGAGAAAAAAGCCTGAATTAAACGAATCTGATATTCGAATTTTTAAAGCCCTTGCCGATCTTGACTATATTAAAAATCTTAAGAATATTGGGGGGTTTGAAGAGCTTAAAGAAAAGCTTGGTGAGCTTGGGATTGATGCTGATAGTCTTAAAACTAGTCACTATGATATAACTCATAAGGGGCATAAATACCGCTTTGTTAATCCTGAAAATTTAAGTAAGAAATCCATTGAAACACTTAGAAAAACACCAAATACTTATATATTTCTTGGTGACTTGAGTAATGTATTACTAAATATATCAAGTGAAGGTGTTAGCTCAAGATATTGCCCTGAACTCAGTAACTAAGATGGCTCATCATCATTAAGGTTAAATACATCATCTGGATTAACACCATCTTCAAATGGTTTATGGCGGTCTATATGGGTTTTATCATACACGGCAGCCACCCAATTAGACATAAGGGCGCGATAGGATGAGGTCCATCTATTTGGAGTATGCTCGGCTATTTTATTTCTGGTTGCTGGAGGCAAAGTACCTTTTTTTATTTGATTATAATATTCGCCTTGCTCGACTTTTTTGCGATGCTCCTCTGCTAAGCTCGCCCCCTCTTTTCGTAAATATTTATGAGGAAAGGGTGATAAATCTATTGGCTCGCCATTAAGCCTTCTATCTTGTGTAAGACCTAAATCACGAGTCCATTCCAATAGCAGGCTTATTTTTTCATATTCAGGGTGTCCCTGCCATAGAACAGAGCGCAAGCCATCAGGGCTTGTTGCCATATGAACGCCTGCTTTTTTGCTGTCGATTAGAATATTCATACCAGCATCTTGGAATTGCTGTTCTGTGATTTTATTCCAGCGCGAGTGAGGTATGTAGAAAAAACTATCCATACCACGAGTTAATGGGTGATTTTCATCTTTAACTTCATGACCATAAACTCCCCAAAGTTTTTCGGGCATTTTCTCACGAGTAATATTGTGCACAATGCTCATATATGCGTGAGATGCGAGGCAAGAATGAAGCGCAGATGTTGTGCCTTTGTCACTACCAGACCATTCAATAACTTCTGCTAACGGGTTATAAAAATCCGCTGTTCTTAAATCTGATCCTATGAAATTTGCGCCGCTTATGATTAATGCATCAAGACCATCTTCTTTTGCTTTATCAAATGTAATGTAGTTTTCTTCGACATATTTTTTGTAATTTATGTCGCCTTGTTTTTTTGAGCCGTCATCGCGCTCAACACCATCAAGTGAAATAAAATGAGGTATAATTTTTATTCCACTTGCGGCATAATGCAACGGCATAACAAATTGTCGCTCTGTTGCGAAAAGCGCGGCATCAGGCATAATATTAACAATTCCAACATGCAATGTAAGCTCACGCACGGCTTGCTCAACCACCTCATCAATAGTGATTATTGTTGGGTCAATTTTGCTTAAGCGATCATAAATATCGCCTTTTCTTAATGCTACTGGCATATTTCAAACCTAATGCTGATTATTATGTCATGTAATATAAAGTGATATTTGCGAATATGCAACAAAATTATTTATTACGGGAATTTTTCTCATCATGCCCTGAAATGCCAGCGCGGTTTTCGAGTATATCAAATATATCATTGGGCGGAATGTCATGGTGAGATAGCATTACCATAATATGAAAGAGCAGGTCGGCGGCTTCGCTGCGGATATTATTTTGCGCTTGCGGATTATCGGGATTTTTATCGAGTAATAGAGCCTCGTCAATAAATTCCTGTGCTTCTTCGAGGATTTTCTCCGCAATTTTGGGCGAGCCTTTTTCATATAGGCTAGCGACATATGAACTATCCCCGCTAGCATTTTTCCGCGCCTGCAAAACTTCATAAAGCTGGTCTAATATGTGATTATTCATCTAACTGGAATCCCTGCGTCTTTCATGGCTTGCTTTGCCTGCGCAATGCTGTATTCCCCAAAATGAAAGATAGAGGCGGCGAGAACTGCGCTTGCGTGTCCCTTTACTACGCCGTCTACGAGATGTTGGAGATTGCCTACCCCGCCGCTGGCAATCACGGGAACGCTTACCGCGTCCGCGATAGTGCGGGTGAGTTCGATATTAAAGCCTTGGCGCGTGCCATCGCGATCCATTGAGGTAAGGAGCAGCTCGCCCGCGCCGTAATCTGCCATTCGTACCGCCCATTCCACCGCGTCAATGCCCGTTGCTTTGCGCCCGCCATGGGTGAATATCTCCCACCCGTCCCCGCCATCTTCTTTGGCTTTGGCATCAATGGCAACAACAATGCATTGAGAGCCGCATTTATCAGAAGCCCTGCGCACAAATTCAGGGTCACACACCGCCGCCGAGTTAATGCCGATTTTATCCGCGCCTGCTTCTAGTAATTTGCGTATATCGGTTAGCTCGCGCACGCCTCCGCCAACGGTGAGCGGGATAAACACCTCATCGGCAGTCCTGCGAATGGCGTCATATATAGTATCGCGGTTATCAGATGTGGCGGTGATATCAAGGAAGCACAGCTCGTCCGCTCCCGCCGCGTTATAAAGCTTGGCTTGTTCAACAGGGTCGCCGGCATCGATAAGGTCAACGAAGTTAACGCCCTTGACTACGCGACCATTTGCGACATCTAAACATGGAATTATTCTGGTTTTTAACATGTTTGGAAATGTAATATAGTTAGGGTTTCCAATCAATGGTATTTTCTTAATAGGCTCTCGCTGGATATGTAAATGTGTGCTGGAATGACGAAGTTTGGCAGATAATAAGCTATATTTACACTTGAAAAAATGTGAGTTTAGGTATAACAATAGGCGTTGTTAGCTAACAGTATCTAGGGGCAAAAATTTGTTTCAGATACTCTAGAAAACACAATAATTGCTAGTCTAGGGTCATAATTTATAATCAAAAAATTATGGACAATTTGCCGATTTGTTATAGAATCTAAAGATATTATTAATAATTACCAGTATATACTATAGTCGAAGTTTTTATAAAAAAACAAATAATCTAGTGAGTGTGTGGGGAATGGATTCTGTGTTAGGGCTTAATAAGGGCAAAGCTAAAACCAATCAGCATGAAAATGTTGATGGCAAATCCCCATCAACATTTAACAGCATATTTGTATCATCACCAACTCAAATATGGCGCAGCAAAGTAAGCTGGCGCATAGCTTTGACCGCATTTATGACCATCATGCTTATCCAAACTTTGGTGCTTAATTTAGGCGGAATAGAAAAGAAGCGCCAAGATAAGCTTATGGCATTAAAAGAACAATCTAAGGGCGCTATATCCTCTATTATTGACCCAACAAAAAGAGATACTAGAAGTTCTCCTTTTGAAGATAAACATATATCCAGACTTCTTAAAACCACTAATATTACAGGGCTTTCGGTATATTCTTATCAATATAGCCTTATAAAAAATTATGGCAATTACACCCACCTTATGGCAAAGCCAGATAACCTTGATGCAACATACAGAAGTTCTGACGGCTCTATTTATGAGGTTATTTTGAAAGGCGCGGACATACAAAGCACATTTATAATTATTGCACAAATAGATTCAAGCGCAGTAGAAAATGCAGTATCAGAATATATATTTAACAGTATAAAGATCATGATTATATTGTCATTGCTTGTGACTAATGTCTTGATGATAGCCCTTGGCAAATGGCTGCTAGAGCCAATATTATTCATGCACTCAAACCTTATTGCCGCATTTAAAAACCCTGAAGATCCGACCATTGCTAAATCACCATATAGTGCATCAGATGAGGTGGGCGCTGCAATTATGCTATCGCAAAAACTTATTGCTCAAAATGCAGAAAATATAAACCACCTTAAAAGCACCGCTGAAGATAAAATCCATAGGCTAGCTTATTATGATACGCTTACGGGGCTGCCAAATAGATCATTATTCATAAAAAATCTTGGTAATTTTGGAGCAGAAAATGGCGATGAAGTAATTGAGCGCTTTGCCGTTATCACCATAGATTTAGACCATTTCAAAGACATAAATGATTCCATGGGACATAATGTTGGTGATGCGATATTACGCTCTGTTGGAAAAAGGCTGCGCGCCTCCTTGCCTGATAGCGCGATGGTATCAAGAACTGGTGAGGATGAATACGCAATAATGATGCCATTATCTGGCAACAACCTAAATGCAATGGACATAGCAAAGCGCGCTTTGGGCGTGATACGCGCTGAACCATTCAAGGTGTTTAATGAAGAATTCCAAGTACGCGCATCCGTTGGTGTGTCTACATTCCCCGATGATGGCGCGGAGCCTGACATAGTTCTTAAAAATTCTGATATTGCACTTAATCGTGCAAAAGAAGAGGGTCGCGACACTATAAAAGAATATTCTGAAGACTTTGATCGCGCGGTGCAAGAGCGCTTCCAAATGCTACGAGACTTGCGTAGCGCTTTGGAAAAAGATGAGCTGCAACTCTATTACCAGCCTCAACTATGCCTAAAAACTGGAAAAATTATTGGCGCGGAAGCTCTATTGCGTTGGTGGAAGCCAGATAACAGCAAGAATGGCGGGCAGTTCATATCCCCCGCTCAATTCATTCCTGTTGCCGAGCAATCGGGATTAATTGTTCCAATAGGTACATGGGTTCTTAATAAAGCTTGCCGCACCGCGCAATATTGCAAGGAAAAGCACGGTATAAACATACGATTTGCCGTTAATGTATCGGGCAACCAATTCATGCATGGTGATATATGCGCCGATCTTTCAAATATACTTGATGAAACGGGCATTGACTCGCATATGATTGAGCTTGAAGTTACCGAAAGCGTGTTCATGGATGACATACAGCATACTGTCCATATATTAAGCAATCTCCACGCTTTAGGGGTAGAGCTAGCGATTGACGATTTCGGAACGGGCTATTCATCTTTGTCATATTTAAGTCAATTCCCGATTGATCGCCTGAAAATTGACCAGTCATTTATCAGAAATGCATTAAATGATAAGGATAATGCCTCTATTGCTAAAACCATTATTAACCTTGGGCATTCCCTAGATCTTAAGGTAATTGCAGAAGGCGTTGAAACTAAAGAGCATGAGCAGTTCTTGCTAGACCATAATTGCGACGAAGTGCAGGGCTACCGTTATTCTCGCCCTGTACCTGTTGATGATTTTGTTGAGTTTGTTCATAATTATAATGGCAATTTAGATAGCTTTTCATCATAAATCATTTGCGCTTTATTATGTATGAGTGTAATTAAAATCTATGAACTCAAACGCCTTAACCTCCCGAAAATGCACTTCATTAAATGGTCATGCCCGCGTGGCGGGGGATAAATCTATATCTCATCGCGCGATTATGTTTGGCGCACTTGCCATTGGTGAGACAATAATTAGCGGCTTGCTAGAGGGTGAAGATGTACTTCATACGGCGCAGGCTATGCGCGCAATGGGCGCAAAAATATCTCATGGAGATGACGGGCTGTGGCGCGTTCATGGCGTTGGAATTGGCGGGCTGCAAGAGCCAAGCCAAGTGCTAGACATGGGCAATAGCGGCACTTCGGCGCGGCTTTTAATGGGGCTTGTTGGTGGTCATAATATCACAGCAACTTTTACAGGTGATGCTTCGCTTGTAAAACGCCCGATGGGCAGGGTTATAAAGCCATTAGAGAAGATGGGGGCAACGTTTTTATCGCGCTCTAATGACCGTTTGCCCTTAACCGTAAAGGGCGCGGAAAATACTCTTGCCATTGAGTATAAATTGCCCGTTGCCTCCGCTCAGGTAAAATCCGCAATTATGCTAGCGGGCTTAAATGCTGCGGGCATTACGACTATAATTGAAACTCACCCAACGCGAGATCATAGCGAGAATATGCTACGCCATTTCGGGGTAGATGTTAAGGTGGAAGAGCTTAAGGGCGGAGCGTCAGCGGTTCATTTGCAAGGACATCAGGAATTACAAGGCTGCGCCATAGATGTGCCGTCAGATCCAAGCTCTGCCGCCTTTCCTGTAGTTGCCGCTCTTATTACAAAAGGCTCGGAAATCACATTGCCTAATGTTGGAATTAATCCGCGGCGCGATGGTGTATTCATAACGCTGCAAGAAATGGGCGCGGATTTGCGCTATGAGAATATCCAAACCCAAGCAGGTGAGCGAGTGGCAACAATTATTGCTAGCTCTAAAAACCCGCTAAAAGGAATTACAGTTCCTAAAAGCCGCGTGCCTTCTATGATTGATGAGTTCCCTATATTGGCGGTTGCCGCTGCCCTCGCGCAAGGAACAACAAAAATGACAGGCTTAAAAGAGCTACGAGTCAAAGAAAGCGACCGATTGCTTATGATGGCAAATGGTTTGAAGGCTTGCGGAGTTGACCTTGAAATGGGCGAAGATAGCCTCATTATACACGGCAATGGCAAAGCTCCAAAAGGCGGGGTATGCATTGAAACTGCGCTTGACCACCGCATAGCCATGAGCTTTTTGGTGCTTGGATGCGCCTCAAATGAACCAATCCAAATTGATGATGCAAGCCCAATAAAAACCAGTTTCCCTGATTTTATAGAGTTAATGAATGATTTAGGCGCAGATATCGGGTGATGTTCTTGTTATGCTTCACGTGAAACATTGTAGTTTTACGGATATATTTAAGGCTTATTATGAAAAATATTATAGCAATAGACGGCCCTGCGGCAAGCGGAAAAGGCACTTTATCAAGGAATTTAGCCAAAGAGCTTAACTTCGCCCATATGGATACAGGGGCATTATACAGAGCCGTTGCCTTTGAAGTTTTAAAGCAAGGTAAGAATCCTGCAAATGAAGGTGACGCTTTATATGGATGCAAAGCCCTTAAGGGCAATTTACATAATGCAAGCCCTCTATCTAATCCTGATTTAAGGACAGAAGAAATAGGAGACGCTGCCTCGAAGGTGGCGAGCATTCAATCAGTGCGGGATTTCCTTACAGATATGCAGCGAGATTTTGCAAATTCTCCGCCATTTGGATTTAATGGCGCGATTTTAGATGGGCGCGATATTGGCACAATTATATGCCCAAACGCCCCGTTAAAGCTCTATATCACCGCAAAATGCGAGATTCGTGCAAATAGGCGCATGAAAGAGTTGCAATCCAAAGGATTAAGCGTTACATATGAAGCCGTTTTAGAGGATATGCGTGCGCGTGACGCTCGTGATTCTAACCGTAAGGTAGCTCCACTAAAGCCTGCAGCGGATTGCGTTATCATTGATAGCTCTAATCTTAGCGAGGCTAAAATGTTGGAAACTGCCTTAACCTATGCGAAAAAAGCATTTGGTTAGAATAGAGCTTATGCGCATTAGCGATAATATCTCCTAAACATAGTGGTTATTATACCCTTGCAAAGATCGAGGGTGCGTAATCACTAATTTGAATACTGAAAGGAATACCATTATGGCTAAAATTGCCGCAAATTTAATTGATAGAGAAGACGCAGGAGAGTTCGCAGCTCTACTCGGCGAAACTATAGGAAAAAATGAAAAATTCGAAGGAAGTGTTGTTAAGGGCGTTATAATCGCATTAGAAGACGATCATGTTATCGTTGATGTTGGTTTAAAATCCGAAGGTCGCGTTCCTCGTTTCGAGTTTTCAAAACCAGGTGAAGACCCTGAAATAAAAATCGGAGACACTGTTGAAGTCTATGTTGAACGCATGGAAAATAGAAACGGCGAATCTGTATTATCTCGTGAAAAAGCACGTAGAGAAGAAGTTTGGATTGAGCTTGAGAAGGTTCATGAAAAAGGTGAGCGCGTAACAGGGACTATATTTGGTCGTGTTAAAGGCGGGTTTACTGTTGATCTTGGTGGCGCGGTTGCGTTCCTACCAGGTTCACAAGTTGATATTCGCCCGATTCGTGATATCACTCCGTTAATGGATACACCGCAGCCATTCCATGTTCTTAAAATGGATAGAAGCCGCGGAAATATCGTTGTTTCTCGCCGCTCTATCTTAGAAGAGTCACGTCAAGAACAACGCGGAGATATTCTTAAGAACCTATCGGAAGGTCAAGTTCTTGAAGGCGTTGTTAAAAACATCACAGATTACGGCGCGTTCGTTGATCTTGGCGGTGTTGATGGTCTATTGCATGTTACCGATATTTCTTGGAAACGTGTTAACCACCCATCAGAAGTTCTTGAAATTGGTCAAAGCGTTGACGTTCAAGTTATTCGTTTCAACGAAGAAACTCAGCGCATATCACTTGGTATCAAGCAGCTTGGCTCTGATCCTTGGGAGAGTGTTGCGGAGAAATATGCAGAAGGCACAAAACTTACTGGACGCATTAGCAATATCGCTGATTACGGCGCATTTGTTGAGCTTGAGGATGGTGTTGAAGGTCTTGTTCATGTTTCTGAAATGTCTTGGACAAAGAAAAATGTTCACCCAAGTAAAATCGTTTCTACCTCACAAGAAGTCGAAGTGGTTGTTCTTGAGGTCAACATGGAAAAACGCCGCATTTCACTTGGTTTGAAACAATGTCAAGAAAATCCATGGACAGAATTTGCAGCAAACAGCAAAGTTGGTGATGAGATCGAAGGAGAAATCCGTAACATCACAGAATTTGGCTTATTTGTTGGTCTAACAGAAGAAATTGACGGTATGGTTCACCTATCAGATATTTCTTGGGAAGATCAAAGCGAAGATATTCTGAAAGACTTTGAAAAAGGTAAAGTTGTTAAAGCTAAAATCCTTGAGCTAGACCCTGAGCGTGAGCGCGTAGCTCTTAGCATCAAGGCTCTGACAAAAGACCCATATGAAGGTTCGATGCAAGATATTGTAAAAGGCGCGGTTGTGACTTGTACTATATCAGAAATCACTGGCGGATCGGTTGAAGTGACACTTAATGATAATGTTACTGGCACAATCAAGAAGTCTGATCTTTCACGTGAACGCTCAGAGCAACGCCCTGATCGCTTTGCTGTTGGAGAAAAAGTCGATGCGAAAATTCTAACTGCTGATAGAAAAGCCCGCAAGGTGACCTTATCTATCAAGGCGCATGAAATGGATCAAGATAAGCAAGCAATGAAGGACTTTGGTTCTACAGAAAGCGGAGCTTCACTTGGTGATATTCTTGGTGCTGCCTTACAAGGAAGCAAGAGTAAGGATTAATTATCCTTACCAAATAATTCTTAAAAGCCGGCATAATTTGTCGGCTTTTTTATTGCCTTGGGGCTTATCCAATAAAAAAATTGTGTTTTATCAATGAGTTTGCTTGACGAGCGCAAATCTATAATGCAATCTATAGACATACAAAATTTAAAGGATATTGAATTGATATGACAAAATCCGAGTTAATACAAAGATTAGCTGAGCTCAACCCTCATTTATATTTGCGTGATATAGAAAAAATTGTAGATGCTGTTTTCAATGGCATTGCAGACGCACTTGCTAATGGTGATCGTGTGGAGCTTCGCGGCTTTGGCGCATTTTCTGTAAAGCACCGCGATGCGCGCATTGGGCGCAATCCTCGCACTGGTGAAACTGTTCAAGTGGATGCAAAGAAATTACCATTCTTCAAAACAGGCAAGGCATTGCGCGAAAAACTAAATGGTGAGTAATGGCTGTTCTTCGCTTTATTATTGGGCTTATCATAACAATATTTATTTCCCTTCTCGCCATACTTAATCGCAGCGAGCTTGACTTCACGTGGTCGCCTGTGCATGATTCCATCACATTGCCTATTTATGCGGTAATATTATCCGCTATGGCTTTTGGCTTTATAATTGGTGGAGTGATTGTCTGGCTTAATGCTGGTAAGCTTAGAAAAGAAAGGCGCAAACAAAGGAAAGACATCAAGCTGCTGGAAAAAGAAGTTACCCGCCTAAAACTTAAAGATAATCTAACACCATCAAAATCTATAGAAACAACATGACATCACAACCAAAAATATTTTGCGCCATTGATACTAATGATTTAGATCGCGCTTGCGAGCTATCGGCTTCTATCGCCCCTGTTACAGGCGGGATTAAGCTTGGTCTTGAGTTTTTCAATAATTTCGGACATCAAGGCATAGAAAAAGTTTTAGAATCCTGCCCTGATGCCAAGCTTTTCATAGATTTGAAATTCCACGACATCCCCAATACCGTTGCGGGCGCGGTTCGCGGAATATGTAATAATTTTGCCCCCGCATATTTGAATGTCCATGCCTCGGGCGGGCGAGATATGATGATCGCCGCCAAGGAAGCTTGTGGTAGTGAGACTAAATTACTAGCAGTGACCTTGCTTACCAGCCTTGATGAAAAAGCGGTTCAAGAGATCGGTTATCAAAGTGATATATCCGCGCAAGTAGAAAAACTTGCCGTCCTCGCAAAAGAATCAGGGCTTGACGGCGTAGTATGCTCCGCCCATGAAATAGAGTTATTGCGCAAGGCTTGCGATGATGAATTTGCGCTCATAGTACCCGGTATTCGCCCATCGGGAGCAGATATCGGCGATCAAAAACGGGTCATGTCCCCTAAATGCGCCCTTAACAAAGGCGCAACCCACCTTGTAATTGGCAGACCGATTACAAGCGCCCAAAACCCTGCAATTGCGGCGCAAGATATATTGGATAGCCTTTAACATGGTGGTTCAAGTAAAAATTTGCGGCATAAAAACTCCTGACACCCTAAAAGCTGCGATAAATTCGGGAGCGCGGTTTATCGGCTTTGTGTTCTACCCGCCTTCCCCGCGTAATATAGATATTGATACAGCCAAAGAGCTAGCCCTTACCCTTCCTACTGGCGTGCGTAGCGTTGGTCTGTTTGTTGATCCAACCGATGAAGAATTAAGTAATGTTTTGGGCTATGCTCCCATTGATATTATACAGCTTCACGGCAGTGAAAGCTTGGAAAGAGTGACGCAAATCAAACAAAAATACGCCCTGCCCATTATCAAGGCATTCCCTGTAAATAATATCAAAGATATTGAAAAATCAAAGCCTTATGAGAATATAGTTGATTGGCTGTTATTTGATAGTAAAACAGGTGGATCAGGGCAAAGTTTTGACTGGTCATTACTAAAGGGCTTCGAGTTTTCCAAGCCTTGGATGCTATCTGGAGGTCTAACCCCTGAAAATATTGGGCAAGCCATTGAAATATTATCACCAAATGCTGTTGATGTTTCTTCTGGCGTTGAAAGCTCTCGCGGTGTAAAATGCCCGAGCAAGGTTGAGGAATTTATAAAGTCTTGTAAATAAAAGGAGATTGAGTCATGGAATTTTGGATAATATTAGCAATAATTGGCGCGATAATCGGGCTGTTTGTAATGATCTATAACCGCCTTGTTGCGCTGCGTCAAACGCGTGAAAATGCTTTTTCTGATATAGATGTGCAGCTAAAACAACGCTATAATCTTGTGCCTCAATTGGTGGAAACAGTTAAGGGCTATGCCTCACATGAAAAGCAAATATTTGAAAATGTGACCGAGGCAAGAGCAGGCGTAGGAGCAGCAAAAGCCGCTGGCGGTGAGCGGGTCGCCGCAGAAAATGTACTTGGCGGCGCGTTAATGGGGCTATTAGCCGTAGCAGAAAACTATCCTGACCTAAAAGCCGATCAAAATTTTCAAAAATTAATGAATGAGCTATCCGATATTGAGAATAAAATCGCGGCGGCGCGGAGATTCTTCAATAATGCAACGTCAGAATATAATACCGCGACCGAGCAATTCCCCGCTATTTTAATTGCAAACAGTTTTGGCTTCACACAAGAAGAGTTTTTCGAGCTTGACGAAGCTGAAGCAGCGCTTGTACAAAAACCTCCCGAAGTGAAGTTCTAAAGTAATGGTTAGCACCACAGTTGGGTTAAGTACACATATATGGAATAATAACATACGCTGCGTATTGCTGTTAATATTTTACCCTGTGCTTATTTTGGGAGTGTTTTGGGCGATAGCATTTATGCTGGGCGGGGCGCTAACCTCTAATGGCTTAGGACATAACTCAAATAACTTTGAAATGATGGCTATCTCTGCCAATAAAACCATATATGAGTTTTTCCCATTAATCATTACCGGCGTAGTTATTTGGTTTTTGATCGCATGGTTTTTTAACACCAGCATGATCCGTAAATTGGCGCATTCCAATCCTGTTAGCAGAAACGAAGAGCCAGAGCTTTATAACTTGCTGGAAAATCTATGCATATCTCAAGGCATGAAAATGCCCCATTTAGAGATCATAGAAACCCACGCCCGTAATGCTTTTGCTAGTGGTATAACCGAAAGCAACTTTGCCATTACGGTAACGCGCGGATTGATGAATAGCCTATCCAAAGATGAGCTTGAAGGAGTGCTAGCGCATGAGCTAACCCATATCCAAAATCGCGATGTACGCTTGCTTATCGTTACAATAATATTTACTGGATTATTCGGATTTTTGTCTCAACTTGCTTGGAGCAACCTGCGCTACAGCCTGTTTTATGGCAGACGCAGGAGTGGCAATAATAATGGCTCGGCTTTTATTATGATAATAATTATAGCTGTGATTTTATGGCTTGGGTATCTAGCGACATTGCTTATGCGTTTTGCTCTATCAAGGCGGCGTGAATATATGGCTGACGCTGGCGCGATTGCTATGACCAAGAATCCCGAGGCAATGATGCGCGCGCTCATGAGGATATCGGGGCGCGACCGCATAACAATGGCTACGGATGATATTGCAATGATGTGTATCGAAAATCAAAAGCCATTTATGGGAATGTTCGCCACTCACCCGCCAATAAAGCAGCGCATTAAGGCAATATCAGAGGTGACTAACACGCCAATTCCTGACGAATCAAACCTAGCCCCTGTAAATAAGGATGACAGCTTTTCCGAGCAAACGCGCGATAAATCAACCCGCAAAAACCCATGGATTACTATGCAAAGGCGTAACTAATAATAATAATTATCAATAAATTTCGTGAAAAGCTTTGAAATGTGATAAAATTAGGTATATAAGAACGGATGGATTTTTGATAGGAGATTTTAAAATGCAAACAGATCGTTATTCAACCACGCAAAGCAATACTGAAATTGATGTTGGTCTTCGCACGCACATGCAAAGCGTTTATAACCGCATGACTATAGGCGTTCTTGTTACTGCAATCACAGCATGGATAGTAAGCAGCTCTCCTGATCTTATGATGCTGTTTCTTGGCGGCCCTCAAAAATATGTCGTTTTATTCGCGCCTCTTGCAATCATTTGGTTCGGCTTTAACCCTGCGACTATGTCATCAGGTAAGCTGAAAATGGCCTTCGTAGGAGTGAGCGTCTTGTACGGAATTAGCTTTTCAACAATTGCTTTTGCCTTCGCAGGAGCAGATATCGCGCGTGCCTTTTTTATAACATCGGCCATGTTCGCTGGACTTAGTATATATGGATATACCACGAAAAAAGATCTAACCGCGCTTGGCTCATTTTGTATCATGGCGCTTATTGGTCTTATAGTCGTATCAGTTATTGGTATGTTTGTTGGCTTTTCAAGTGGCGTAGAAACAATGATTAGCGTTGGTATCGTGCTTGTTATGGCTGGGCTTACCGCGTGGGAAACTCAAAATACAAAACGCATGTATCACCCGTCTAACGGCTCTGAAATCAATAGCCGCATGGCATGGTCGGCGGCGCTTAGCCTTTATATCAGCTTTGTTATCATGTTCACACATATTCTGAATTTGATGCAGCAACGCTAGTTATATTTAAAGAAATATTAGCTCCGCCTTTAATTATGCGGGGCTTTTTTTATGACTTGAAAAAACTGTTAGAATCGCATATCTATACTGTAACTTTTTAAAGTCATTATTTTGGCTTGCGATAAATTATTAATTCAAAGCCATGACTATGGCTCGTGGCATTTGCCACGCTCTTGTTTTATAAGGGGGCCCTTAGCTCAGCTGGGAGAGCGCCTCGCTGGCAGCGAGGAGGTCAGCGGTTCGATCCCGCTAGGGTCCACCAGATTTTATTGTGAGCAATAGCGAGCTTAGAAAATCTGAGTGTGCTGGGAAGCGTAGCTGAGCAGTGCACCAATTTGCGACAAGTCATCTATCTGTAAAATCTTTCGACTGGTCTGTTTGGAGTCCACCGCTGTTATTAAAAAGCATTCGCGGAGCGAATGGGGGTTCGATCCCGCTAGGGTCCACCAGATTTTATTGTGAGCAATAGCGAGCTTAGAAAATCTGAGTGTGCTGGGAAGCGTAGCTGGGCAGTGCACCAATTTGCAACAAGTCATCTATCTGTAAAATGTTTCGACTGGTCTGTTTGGAGTCCACCGCTGTTATTAAAAAGCATTCGCGGAGCGAATGGGGGTTCGATCCCGCTAGGGTCCACCAGATTTTATTGTGAGCAATAGCGAGCTTAGAAAATCTGAGTGTGCTGGGAAGCGTAGCTGGGCAGTGCACCAATTAAAATATGGTTATGACCCTAGCCAGCCAGAGATTTCTCTATAGCCTCAAGAGCGTCATTAGCAGCAGATACATCAGAGCCACCAGCTTGCGCCATATCAGCTCTACCGCCGCCGCCTTTTCCGCCAAGAACGCCCGCCCCCACGCGCACAAGATCAACCGCACTTATTTTGGCGGTTAGATCATCGGTAACGCCGACAACGATAGAGGCTTTATCCTCATTAGTAGCCACCAGCACCACAATGCCAGAGCCAAGCTTAGCCTTTAGATCATCTGCCATAGGCTTTAAATCTTTGGGCGGGAAGCCTGCCAAAACGCGACCAGTGAATTTAACGCCTGCGATTTCCTTAATGTTATCAGAGCTATCATTAGAGCCACCGCCAAGGGCAACTTCTTTGCGGAGTTTTGCCACTTCTTTTTCAAGTGCTTTATTTTCTATAATCCGAGCGCTTAGAGAGGGGAGGAAGTCCGCCTCACTGGTCTTAAGCAGGAGTTTTGCCTCATGCAAAATATGTGCCTGTGAGTTTAGATATTCAAGAGCATTAACGCCTGTGACAGCCTCAATTCTTCGAATTCCAGAAGATAACGCGCCTTCGGATGTAATTTTAAGCAAGCCAATATCGCCTGTGCGTTTAACATGAGTGCCGCCGCAAAGCTCGATAGAAAATGGAGTATCGCCGCCCATTGAAACAACGCGCACTTCATCATCATATTTCTCACCAAATAGAGCCATAGCGCCGCTTTCCCGCGCTTCATCAATGCTCATGATGCGGGTAATAACCTCACTATTGGCGCGGATTTGAGCGTTTACAATATCCTCAACTTCGGCGATCTGCTCTGCCGTGATTGCAACGGGCTGCGCAATGTCAAAGCGGGTGCGCTTATCATCTTGTAAGCTCCCTTTTTGGGTAACATGATCGCCCAAAACTTGCTGTAATGCTTTATGCAATAAATGCGTAGCGGAGTGGTTGGCTTTAATCATCGCGCGACGCTTGGTATTAACGTTCATTACAACCGCATCACCTATAGCGATTTCACCCTCCATGCAATTCACATAATGCGCACTAAGGGAGGGGAGAGGTTTAAGGGTATTGGTGACTTGAAACTTTGTGCCGCTAGCAGATATAAGCTCACCCGAATCGCCCACTTGACCGCCGCTTTCGGCATAAAATGGTGTTTGGTTGGTAATGATTATGCCTTCTTCGCCTAATTTAAGACTTTTGGCGCGCTTGCCATCCTTAACAATCACCAAAATTTTGCCCTCGGCTTTATCCTTATCATAGCCCAAAAACTCAGTCGCGCCGCACTCATCAAAAATATCAAACCATAGAGCTTCGGTTGTCTCGCCGCCTGCGCCTGACCATGCGGCGCGGGCTTTTGCTTTTTGCTCTGCCATTGCCGTGTCAAATGCATCTGTATCAACTTCGATTTCCTTTGCTCTAAGCGCATCTTGAGTTAAATCCAAAGGAAAGCCATATGTATCGTATAATTTAAATGCCACAGCGCCAGAAAATTTTGCGCCGCTTTCAATTTTAGAAGTTTCCTCATCAAGCATTTTAATGCCGCGATCAAGCATAGTTTTAAAACGATTTTCCTCGGTCTCAAGCGTTTGAGTGATGAGGCTTTGCGCTCGGATAAGCTCGGGATAAGCTTCTCCCATTTTAGAAATAAGAGTTGGGAATAATTTATACATTACAGGATCTTTTGCGCCCAAAAGATGAGCATGACGCATAGCCCTTCGCATAATACGGCGCAATACATAGCCACGCCCCTCATTGCTAGGCATAACCCCATCAGCCAACAAGAAAGCACATGAGCGCAAATGATCGGCTATCACCTTGTGAGAAGCCGCCATATCACCATCAGGGTCAACGCCCGTAAGCTCTGCACTATGCTCGATTAATGAACGCATAATATCAATATCATAATTGTTATTGCTGCCCATTAATGTGGCTACTATGCGCTCCAGCCCCATGCCAGTATCAACGCTTTGCGCGGGCAAATCTATGCGAGTATCCGCGTCCACCTGCTCATATTGCATGAAAACATTATTCCATATCTCGATAAATCTATCGCCGTCTTCTTCTGCACTTCCTGGAGGGCCGCCCCAAATATGCTCGCCATGGTCATAAAATATCTCAGTGCAAGGACCGCAAGGACCAGTATCACCCATGCGCCAGAAATTATCATCGGTAGAAATGCGGATAATTTTATCGTCAGAAAAGCCCGTTATTTTCTTCCAGATTGCTGCTGCCTCTTCATCGGAAGAGTGAACAGTTACGCATAGTTTTTCAGGTGGAAGGGCAAAATTTTTGGTTATAAGATCCCAAGCGAACTCTATGGCTTCTTCTTTGAAATAATCACCAAATGAGAAATTACCCATCATTTCAAAAAAAGTATGATGACGCGCAGTATAGCCTACATTTTCCAAATCGTTATGCTTACCGCCAGCGCGAACGCATTTTTGCGCTGAGGTCGCGCGGCTATATGGGCGTTTATCCTTGCCCGTAAAAACATCCTTAAACTGCACCATACCTGAATTTACAAACATTAATGTCGGGTCATTATGCGGAACAAGCGAGGATGATTGCACAACCTCATGACCTTTTTTTTCAAAGAAACCTAAAAATTCACTTCTAACATCATTGACTGTCTTCATAGCCTTAGCCCTTTGCATTTACACGTCGTTACTTCGTCACTCGTGTATTATTATACACTTCATTCCTTGCGCCTAGTGCAAAAGCAAATTGCTTTGACTATAATAGGCTCAAGTTTTTAAGTTTGAGGAAGTATATATGCAGGAATTTATAGCACTTGCCAATAGCATGGCGGATATTGCAGGCGAAATTATTAAAAAATATTACCGAAAGCCGTTTAATATTGATAAAAAAGAGGATAACAGCCCTGTTACAGTGGCTGACCTTGAGGTTGAGCAAGCCTTGCGGGAATTTCTGGCGAAGCATCGCCCTGATGATGGTATTTATGGCGAAGAATATAACCCTATCCCAAGCAAGAGCGGGCTTACATGGGTTATTGATCCAATTGATGGCACAAAAAGCTTTATGATTGGCAGACCTACTTTTGGAACATTAATTGCTCTATGTGATGGCGATACCCCAAAGCTTGGAATATTAGACCAGCCAATATTAAAAGAACGCTGGTTAGGCATTGATGGCTTACCAACCACCATGAACGGTAAGAGCGTTCAAACCCGTAAATGTGATAGTATTGACAAAGCATGCATCGGTGCGACTACCCCTATGATGTTTGATAAATTAAGTGAGTATGACCGCGCTTATGAGATATTCGAGTGCGGAACATCAAATATGGTGTGGGGCGGTGATTGCTATATGTATGGACTAATAGCTAGCGGCTTTATGGACGTGGCGTTTGAGCAAAATCTATCACCTTATGACTTTGCCGCGCTTGTGCCTATAATCACGGGAGCAGGCGGGCATATATCAGATTGGCGCGGTGATCCTTTGACGTTAAAATCTGCGGGGAAAGTCTTGGCTCTTGGTGATCCTAATCTTTGGTCAGAAATAAGCTATATGATACTGAAATCACCTTATTAAAGAATGCCCCTAATTAGCAGCTAGCTTATAAGGGTAGTCAGATTGCATGATATTAGCATAGATCGAGGCTTTCCCGCCTGCAAGAGCGGCTAGACTTGGCGAGCCTAGACCTGCGCGATGGCGGTATATCCAATAATTTGAAAGAACATGCTCAACATAATTGCGGGTTTCTTTTACTGGTATCATCTCGATAAATAATAGAGCATCATTATTCCCACCCATGCGAGAGCGCCATTTTGCCAAATTCCCTGGCCCTGCGTTATAGGCGACAAGCATAGATATAATATCACCGCCTACCGCGCGGGATTTAAGCAAATATTCAAGGTAATCCTGCCCTATGCTTATATTAATTTCAGGAAAGTGAAGGCTGTAAGAATTTATATTTTGAGTATAACCATTATTACTTGCGACATATTGTGCGGTTTTAGGCATTATCTGCATAAGCCCTATCGCGCCGCTATGGCTATATGCAGCTTGGTTGAAACGTGATTCTTGGCGCATAATAGCGTGGATAAGCGCAGAATCTATATCATAGCCATTTTTTGGTGACCATTGAGTAACTGGATATAAAGCGCCATCATAATGCCCGCCATTAGGGCGACGCACCATATTACCAAGACGCATTGCAACGCTAGGTAAACCTACATGCGCGGCATAAGCAAGAACAGCGCGGCGCAAGGGTGCATTGCCTTTGTAATTAAGGCGCAATAATTCTGATCCTGCTAAATCATATTGCCCCGCGGCGACAAGAGAAAATGTGCGTTTTCCTGCTGGATTTTCAAGAATTAACGCCTCATGAGACGGTGAATATTTTGGCATTGTCCAATCAAAGCCAAAGCCATTGCCCAAGCTTTGTGTTGCCATAAGACCATAGAATGTCCGCGAATGCTTAGCTGCATTTTCAAGCGCAGCAATGGATTTATCTTGATTTCCCGCGTGTTTATAACTTCTAGCAGCCCAATATGACCCAGCAGATGAAAGCCAGCCAGACGCATAAGGCGATTTTCCCGCTATATCAAAATAAAATGCAGACCGGTCAAATTTCTTTTGTTGCCACGCCGCCAGCCCTGCTACCCAAGCAGCTTTTGGAACATATAAGCCCGATCTATCAGAAATTTCAGACGATAATTTATAAGCATTTTCAAAATCTCTGCCATATAGAAAGCCTGCTGCAATTCTTGTTTGAAGGATATCTTGCTCTATGTCATCCATAAAATCACGAGTTGTTGAGCTTTGGAAATAATCCAATGCTTCTAAGCTCTCTCCCGAGCGAATAAGAGATTTAACCTTGCGAGACAATGACTTAACCAATTTTGCCTGATTAGCATCTCTGGAAATTTTGCTTATATAGATTTTAGGATAGTAAATTGTTGGTTCATTAATTTGAGGTAATAACCTGCCATTGCGGGGCTTTGTTATTTCTAAAATGCTATCAGATGGTTGCTTGGACAGTGCAAGCTTGTAGATTTTTCCCGCATTTGGGTTATCCGCATATAACTCCATCCAATTTTGCAGCTCATCAAAGCTTGAGCGATATGATGAGTGCATATAACGTTGAGAAAGCACATGACCAATTAAGCGCGTGTCACTTATTTTATCCAATAAAATATCGGCTTTATCCATATTTCCTAAGGCTTGAGCTTTGAATATGGCTGCATATAATTTTGATTGTCTAGCTGATATAGAATCGGTATTAGAGCTGTTATATGTAGGTTTTTTAGACGGGATAGGCACATATAATCCATCAATAATAACTGGCTTAGATGCAGGCACAGGAACGCTTTCCGCCGCCCCAGCGGGCAACAGAATAATGCTCATCATTAAAGTGCTAACGCAAAGCTGCGCACTTTTCTTTCCGACCGTCAATATGTTCATAATGCAAGGATGAATACACAAATATAATGCTACTGTCCAGCTTTATTTTGATTTATGTAAATCTTGTATAGATAATAAATCTTCCCAAGCTGTTTTTTTCTGTGATGGGGTTTTAATTAATGCAGCTATTGAATGGGTTGCTATGGCAGAAACAGGCTTAGCATTTTCTAAGCCAAGCCCCTTGGTTTGTGGCATATAATCATGCCATGACTTGCGCAAACGTGACAGGCTTTCACTGCGCCCTAGCAAAGCTTTGGCAGTTACTCCACCCAAAAACACTAATATTTCAGGCTTTATAAGCTGTATATGACGCTCAATGAATGGCAGGCTAACCTCTATTTCTGAGGCAGACGGAGTGCGCCCCCCTGGTGGTCGCCAATTTAATATATTAGATAGATAAACAGATTTATCATTATCTGTGGAATTACGATCAAGCCCTATTGCCGCAAGCATTTTATCAAGCAAATGCCCTTGCTCACCTGAGAATACTTGCCCCGTCCTATCATCATCAGCAACGGGGCAATCACCAATAACCATGATGCTAGCGTTAGGATTGCCGCTGGCAAACACCATATTTGTTGCGGTTTTTTTAAGGGCTATACCATCAAATTTAGCGATAATGTCTTTTAACTCTTCCAATGTATTTGCAGATTTTGCAAGCTTGGTCGCTTGGTCGTAAGTATCTGACCTGCTCAAAATTCTAACCTCACTACTAACCGCAGGAGCAGGAGCAGGAGCAGGAGCAGGAGCAATAACAACGGTGCGATCAACCGCCTTATCTAAAAGAACGTCCGTTACGCCGTTATCTATATACCACTCAAGCGCGACTATTGCCTCGCTACGCATTACCGAATCCATCAAGGTAAATCCCTTACTTTTATCAAAAAAATAGGGTAGAATAACTATTGCTAAAAATAAAGAAAGAAATAGCTGCATGCCAAATTCTATAAGATCAGATAGAGAAAACATGGAATATGATGTTGTTATTATAGGCGCGGGCATTTCTGGCTTGTCATGCGCGATAAGGCTGAAACAGCTTAATAGCGATATCAATGTATGCATATTGGAAAAAGGCTCGGAAGTTGGCGCACATATCATGTCTGGCGCAGTGTTTGAGCCTAGAGCTTTAGATGAGCTTATTCCTGATTGGAAGGATAAAAACGCACCCCTTACTTGTGCGGCGACCAAGGATAAATTCACATTTTTAACCAAGAAAATGGCTTTTCCAATGCCCATCCCGCCGCAAATGCATAATAAGGGTAACTATATTATATCGCTTGGTAATCTATGTCGCTGGCTATCTAACTACGCGGAAAGCCTTGGGGTTGAGATATTTGCTGGCTTTGCAGCTGCTGAAATTCTTTATAATGACGCGGGCGCGGTTATTGGCGTTGCTACGGGTGATATGGGGCTTGATGAGCATGGTAACAAGACTGATTTATTCGAAGCAGGGATGGAGCTTTTCGCTCGCCAAACTATATTTGCCGAGGGTTGCCACGGCTCACTAACTAAAATTTTGATAGATAAATATGACCTTAGAGCAAATAGCGATCCGCAAACCTACGGACTTGGGATAAAAGAGCTATGGGAGGTCTCCCCCGATAAGCATAAGCAAGGGCTATGCAAGCATAGCATTGGGTGGCCTATGGATAGCAAGACTTACGGCGGTTCATGGATTTACCATATGGAAGATAACCTTGTATCTATCGGCTTTGTGGTAGGGCTTGATTACAAAAATCCGTATCTATCGCCATATGATGAGATGCAGCGTTTTAAAACTCATCCATCTATTAAACCATTATTAGAAGGCGGTAAGCGCATAGCGTACGGAGCGCGTACACTAGTCGAAGGCGGGTTTCAATCTCTGCCAAAGCTCACTTTTGCGGGGGGGTTATTAATAGGTGACACGGCAGGATTTTTAAATGTCCCCAAGATAAAAGGCAATCATACGGCCATGAAATCGGGCATGGTCGCAGCGGAAAGCATATATGATAATCTACAAGATTATGGGGTAGAATGCTCTAGCTATAGCGATAACCTAAAAGACACTTGGCTGTGGGATGAGCTTAAATCCGTCCGCAATATTAGGGCGGGCTTTCATAAAGGCTTGCTCGCGGGGCTTATAAATGCATTTATTGAAACGATTACAGGGGGTAAGCGTTCCCATACGCTTAAAAACCATGCCGATCATACGCAGCTAGAGGAGTTATCAAAGCATAAGCCCATAGATTACCCAAAGCCAGATGGGGTAATTACATTTGATAGACTAACATCGGTGCAGCTATCTAACACTAATCACGCGGAAAACCAGCCATGCCACTTAAAACTAAAAGATCCGAAAATTCCTATTGAGGTGAATTTGCCTAAATATGGTGAACCAGCGCAGCGATACTGCCCCGCTGGAGTTTACGAGATAATCGAAGAAAGCGGGCAAGAGCCGCGCTTGCAAATAAATTCTCAAAATTGCGTGCATTGTAAGACTTGTGATATAAAAGACCCATCGCAAAATATTGATTGGTGCGTACCGCAGGGCGGCGGCGGCCCTAACTATCCAAACATGTGAAAATTAAGGAATTATAGTCTATGAAGAATTTTTATTTAATTACTGCTTTATGCGCTGTGGGATTATTACCAGCCAAAGGCTTTGCCGCTGACCTGCAAGCAGGTAATTATCTTGCAAGCCGTTTTGCCCAATCCAATCATGACTGGAGTAATGCCAATAAATTTACAAATAAATTATTAAATGCTGATATTACTCCCGATAATATTTTGCAGCGCTCTATGATTTTATCTATGGGGGCGGGAAATACTGACGCTGCAATAAGGCTTGCTAAGCGTGTAAAAGAGCAAAACTCAGGAGACCCAAATGCGATTTTAGAAATATTTTTGATAGCCGAAGCTTTTAAAAAAGCTAATTATGAGCAAGCTAATAGCTTAATTAATTCCATGCCTGATGACGCTACTTCTAAATTTGTTGAACCATTTGTAAGAGGGTGGCTTGATGCTGCTCAAGGAAAACTCAATATAGCAAATCTTGTAAATAGTACAGCGCAGCTTTATCACGGGATTTTAATCTCTGATTTCTTGGATGACTATACAGAAATAGAAAAAATCATTGATAAATCTTTGAAAATAGACAACCCAAATATTGGAGAGCTGGAAAGAATTGCTGATCTATACGGGCATGTTGGGGTTAAAGACAAAGCATTAAAACTATATAAGATTGTGCTAAAAGAAATTCCAGAATATGAAAGCGTACAAGATAAAATTGCAAATCTAGAGCAAGGTAAAACCAAGCTGCTATTTAATAAGATAACAACTGCAAATAATGGCATGGCAAAAGCATTTCACGATATTGCAACTATATTAAATAATGAGCAAAATGACGAAAGCGCGCGCGTATTTGCAAATATAGCCCTATATCTTGATCCTGATATCAATAGCTCGAAATTCTTACTCGCGAATATAAGCGTTAAACATAAACAATATAAAGCGGCAATAGATTATTATAACTCCATATCTAGAAGTGATGAAGAATATATCAATGCGCAATATGAAATAATTGATATATATGAAGATACAAAGCGCCATGATAAGGCTTTGGCTTTACTAGAAGCTCTACCTCAAAATACTGATACTCTTATTAAAATAGGTGATATTCATAGGGGGCAAGGCAATTTCGGGCTAGCTTTGAAGGCTTACGATAAAGCCATAGAAAAACTTGGCGGGACTATACCTAAAAATTATTGGCACTTACATTATGTGCGCGGCATAGCATATGAACAGCTTGATAAATGGAGTTATGCGGAAAAAGAGCTAAAAGCAGCTTTAAGCTTTCAGCCCGATCATCCATATATACTTAATTACCTTGGATATGCTTGGGCGGATCAAGGGGTCAACCTAGAAGAGTCATTGGCCATGATTAAAAAAGCAGTGAAATTACGCCCCTCTGATGGATATATAACAGATTCACTTGGCTGGGTAATGTATCGCACACAAGACTATAAAAATGCCGTATCTGTGTTAGAGCAAGCAGCTTTATTATTGCCTTATGATCCAACAGTGAATGATCATCTGGGCGATGCTTATTGGAAAGTTGGTCGTAAGTTAGAGGCTAAATTTCAATGGCGACGCGCGGTTAATAACTCCAAAGACAGCAAGCAGATAGAAGAAATAAAAAGCAAGCTAGTATCTGGCATATTAAAATGAGCAAAAACAAGCAGCGCTCAATCAAGGTTTTTGCGCCTGCAAAGGTCAATTTATTTCTGCATATTACAGGTAAGCTAAGTGATGGATATCACACGCTGGACTCGCTTGTGGTATTCGCAGATATTGGCGATTATATTACAATTGAGAAATCTTCGGAGTTTTCATTCCATGTAAAGGGCGAATTTGCAAAAGATTTGCAGGTAGATATTCAAAATAACCTTGTTGCAAAAGCTGCAAAATCCTTGGCTCAAATTTCAGGTAATAATCCTAATGTTAAAATAACATTAGATAAAAACCTTCCAATATCCTCAGGAATTGGCGGTGGATCTTCTGATGCGGCGTCCACGATTTGGGGGTTGCAGGAATTTTGGAGTTTGGCTCATGACGCTGATTATATATTGCCGCTAATGACAAAATTGGGAGCGGATGTCCCCGTATGCCAATATTGCAGACCAGCCATTATGCGCGGCATTGGCGATATATTATCACCCGCGCCGATAATGCAAGAAGTCCCAATAGTGCTTATAAATCCTATGATTTCTTGTGCTACTCAAGATATTTTTCTGCTTTATGATGGTGAGTTTAAAAAGGGCAATGCTAAGCTACCAAAAATATTAAATACTGTCTTTGATTTGGTGAAATTCTTAGAAATTACCGATAATGATTTATTTAAGCCTGCCTCTAAATTAATCCCTGAGATAGGCAATGTAATAAATGCACTTAATGCGCAAAATACTTGCCTTTTTTCTCGTATGAGTGGCTCGGGAGCTAGCTGCTTTGGCTTGTTCGAAAATATAAAAGGCGCAGAATTAGCTGCCGAAATAATCTGCCAAGAAAATCCAGACTGGTGGGTTAAAACAGGATATCTAAATCGACCAGAACGGTATTAATGAGGGCTACGCCAGCGGAATTTGTTAACCAAATTTGTTAAAGATAAAATACTTTAAAAAGAGCATGGGGACTCAAACCATATTTTTGCGCCACCATCTGGATGATAAACCATTAACTTATGGGCGTGAAGTTGTAATCTGCTTTCTGCCCTGAATGCCTGCTCATGCGCATAAAAATCATCGCCCAAAATTGGGTGACCTATTTCTGCCATATGAACGCGTAATTGATGGGTACGCCCTGTTATAGGATACAAAGCTATGCGCGTTACACCATTTTCACGGCTTATTACTTCCCAATCAGTTTGTGAAGGTTTGCCATTCTCATGATCTACCATTTGCAATGGTCTGTTTGGCCAATCACAAATAAGAGGCAAATCTATATGACCTTTATTTTCTTTAACATGACCCCATACCCTTGCAATATATATCTTTTCTGTCTTCCTGCGCTCAAATTGAAGCCCTAAATTACGGTGCGTATCAGCGTCAAGAGCCATGATCATAAGCCCCGATGTGCTCATATCAAGGCGGTGAACTATTCTTGCTTGGGGGTATTCTTGCTGAACTCTGGTCTCTAGGCAATCTTTATGCTCTTGCTTGCGCCCTGAAACACTTAATAGCTCAGCTGGCTTTGAAAGGACGATGAAATAATTATCCTTATATATAATATCAAGTGGATCATTTGGTGGATCATAAGTAAAATCTGCTGGTGGTTTGCGAGGAAAGCTCATTTCTTACCTTTTTAATAATGATAAAATTTATATGCTAAGTTATTTCATAAGTTGAAAAAAATCAAACAACATGTAAGAATGCATATATGTATAAGATATTTAAAATTATTGTTATAGCTAGCTTCTTTTTATCTTTTATATTTGCGCCATCATCTGCAGATGCGCAAGGGTATAAGGGTGGATACTCTCAAGAGAAAAAGCAGGGAAAAAGCAAAGACATGGCTGCAAAGCCTATTCCTAAAATATTTTCTTCTAAGGTTACAAGCACATATCAAGTGGAAAAACTAGATAAGCTTTATGACAACTTGCTGGCTTCTTTATGGGTTTATGCAAGTACAGATTTTGTTTACCAAAAGAAATTATCCGCTCATATAAAACCTGAAAGATTCAAAACAACGCGCTATAGCAAAGAATTTACAGGTGATATGAAAGCCGCAATGGATAACCTTAATCAAAATTACGCTAAAATGGCTTCTAATATTGAAAATGCACAGAAAAAATATATTGAAATAAAGCAGGGCATTGAAATATCTGACCATGAAATATTGGAAAAACTATGGAACGAGAAAATCAGTGAGTTTCAAGAAAAATCAAATAGATATTTTAAGATGCAAGGTAAGTTCCTTAATACTTACAAAGAACTTGTGGGATTTATCTTAAATCAAGGTGGTAGCTACTATTACAAATCTGCAGAGAGAGAAGTTTATTTTTATAAATTTGGTGGATATAAGCTTTATGGTCAATATGTAGATAAGCTTAACATGACAAGTTTTGAGCAAAAAAAGCTCCTAAAAACAATGCAGCCAGCAAATATTAGGTAGTTTGACTTACGGAGCACCCGCAGGATGAGAGCAAAGCCCTAAAAAATTAGCTGTAAACTTCTCTTGTTCATATAATATCTGCGTGCTAACTATTAGGTAATTAAGCATAAATTTTGGGATATAAAATAATGATGAAAATCAATAATAAGTTTTTTAACGTATCTATTCTTTTAATTGGCGCAGCATTCAGCCTATCGGCTTGTAGCGGTATGAAGACAGAGGCAAAATATCCAACCAGTGCCAATCGTAAGGCTAATAATGATGGAAATAAGATATATTCTAAAGACTCTATATTTGGCAAAGAGGGTATGAAAGTTTTTGGCGGCAAAGGTAAAAATAAATCAAGTTCTGCTCAGGGCGATATGGGCGTAAACAGTTTTCTGTGGCGCGCTACGCTTGATACCGTGTCCTTTATGCCACTAGCTAGCGCCGATCCGTTCGGCGGCGTTATTTTAACCGATTGGTACACAGACCCGAAAACTCCTAATGAGCGCGTAAAGATTAATGCTTTTGTTATGGAGCGCGAGCTTAAAGCCGATGGAATTCGCGTACGCACTTTCCGTCAAGAGCTTAAACGCGGCGTTTGGCGCGATGCTAATGTATCCGAAGATACTGCCCGTAAATTAGAGGACGCTATCCTAACGCGCGCGCGGCAATTGCGTATTTCTCATTTGGCGGATTAATATATCATGAGTGAGCGTTATAATATTAAGGCAACCGAAGCCAAGTGGCGCAAAATTTGGGCGGATAATGATAGCTTTGCAGTATCGGAAAACTCCGATAAGCCTAAATATTATGTGCTGGAGATGTTTCCCTATCCATCAGGGCGAGTGCATGTCGGGCATGTGCGTAACTATACGCTTGGTGATGTTGTTGCGCGTTATAAAAATGCGCAGGGCTTTAATGTTATGCATCCAATGGGGTGGGACGCGTTTGGCTTGCCTGCCGAAAATGCAGCGATAGAGCGCGGCGAGCATCCAGCCAAATGGACACATGAAAATATCGCATCTATGAGAGAGCAGCTCAAAGCCATGGGGCTTTCTATTGATTGGTCAAGAGAGTTCGCCACTTGTGATCCCGAATACTATGCGCATGAGCAGCGCATGTTCCTTAAATTCCTTGAGCGCGGGATAGCTTACCGCAAGGAATCCGTGGTTAATTGGGATCCTATTGATAATACCGTGCTAGCGAATGAGCAAGTTATAGATGGTTGCGGCTGGCGCACGGGCGCGCCCGTTGAGCGGCGCAAACTTAACCAATGGTTTTTGAAAATCACCGATTACGCGGAGGAGCTTTTATCCTCCCTTGATAGGCTTGATAAATGGCCTGAAAAAGTCCGCACCATGCAATCAAACTGGATTGGGAAATCCGTTGGTTTGCAGTTTAAATGGGATATTATTGGCTCTGATGGTCAAGTCGAGGTCTACACAACCCGCCCTGACACACTGTTTGGCGCGTCATTTATTGCTCTTGCGCCCGATCACCCCATGGCTAAGACATTGGCAGATGGCAAAGATGGCTATGATGAATTTATCGCAAGTTGCCAAGCGCAAGGAACATCTGAAGCCGCGATTGAGCAAGCCGAGAAAATTGGCTTTGACACGGGGTTTAAGGCTACTCATCCATTATTAGGACATGAAATTCCTATATATATAGCCAATTTTATCCTAATGGATTACGGCACAGGCGCGGTATTTGGCGTTCCCGCCCACGATCAGCGCGATTTTGAATTTGCTACTAAATATGACTTGCCGATTATGCCCGTTGTCATTCCAGATAATAAAGATGATTTGAATATTGATAAGCAAGCCTATCTTGGTGATGGAGTGCTTGCTAACTCACAGTTTCTTGATGGTATGAGCATTAAAGATGCGAAAGCTGCGGTAATATCTAAATGCGAGGAAAGTGGCACAGGGTTTGGCACTACGCAATATCGCTTGCGTGATTGGGGAATATCGCGCCAACGCTATTGGGGTTGTCCTATTCCTATAATTTATTGCGAGGATTGCGGAGCTGTTCCCGTGCCAGAAGAGCAACTCCCCATTACTCTGCCCAAAGATGTTAGCTTTGATAAAGCAGGCAACCCGCTTGATAATCATCCAACGTGGAAAAACGTGAGCTGCCCAACTTGCGGTAAGGCAGCTCGCCGTGAGACTGACACATTCGATACATTCTTTGAAAGCAGCTGGTATCAGTTTAGATACTGCGACCCTAAGAATGAGAATCTTCCCGTTGACAAGGATAAGGCGGCTTATTGGCTGCCTAAAGATGGCGGAGTAGATCAATATATCGGCGGGGTAGAACATGCAGTCCTCCATCTTTTATATGCACGGTTTTTCACCAAAGCCATGCGTGATTGCGGCTTTGTTGAAAGTAATGAGCCATTTAGCGGGCTATTTACTCAAGGCATGGTTACGCATGAGACTTATAAGGATGAAAACGGTAAATGGATATTTCCCACCGATGCAATCAAAAATGAAGCAGGGGACTGGGTTCATATTGAAACTGGCGCGAGCGTTACTATTGGCGCAATCATTAAAATGTCAAAATCCAAGAAAAATGTCATTGACCCTGAAGAAATTATGGATAAATACGGAGCGGACGCGGCGCGGCTGTTTATACTTTCCGACTCCCCGCCTGAACGCGATTTAGAGTGGACAGAAAGCGGAATTGAAGGAGCGTGGCGTTTTATTAATAAAGCCTACGCTGCGATTACCGCGCTTGACCTTCAAAAAGGTGATGAGAGCAATTTATCCGATAATGCAAAACATATGCGCCGCTTGACCCATAAAACCATTAAGGGCGTTAGCGCTGCTATCGAAGATTTTGCAATGAATAAGGCGGTAGCGTTGCTGCGCGAGTTTTACAATGGCTTTACTTCTTTTAAGCCCGTCGATGACGGCGATCAATTTGCTTTATCAGAGGCTGTGAATGTTTTTATAATTATGATTAACCCAATAATGCCGCATTTGGCAGAAGAATTATGGGCTAATATTGGTCATAAAAATTCATTAATTAATGAGCCATGGGCATCTTATGATGAAAGCCTGATAGTATCTGATAGCGTGACTATAGCAGTACAAATCAACGGAAAAGTCCGCGCTACCATCACATTACCGACCAATGCTGACCAAAAAATGGCGCAGGAAATTGCTCTCGCCGAAGAAAAAGTGCAAAAAGCCATGGAAGGCAAGAATTTGCGCAAATTTATTTACGTACCTAAACGAATAGTCAACATAGTGATAGGATGAATATAATGAAAAAAACATTTCTTCTTTTAAGTCTTTTGCTAATATCAGCTTGTGGTTTCGAGCCTATATATAGCTCTAATCCAAGTACAAGCGCAAAGCTTGCGGATATAGAGATTTCAAATATCCCAGATTATGAAGGGCAGTATTTACGAAATGCGCTAATTGATAGATTTTATCCTAATGCCCGCCCTATTAATGCTCGATACATCTTGAATGTGTCACCAGTTCAGGAAAGCACCACAAATCTTGATATAACCAAAAATGCGAACACTACGCGCACGCAATTAAAATTAAGCACAAGAATTAATCTTATAGACCAGCAAAGTGGTGAGGCTATATTAACCCGCCATCTTAAGGCAATTTCTAGTTATAACGTTTTAACAAGTGAGTTTGCTACGCGCGTGTCCGCAAAGAATATGAGGGAAAATACTCTTGATGATCTTGCCCGCCAAATCGAGATACAAATAGGTCTATATCTAAAAAGATAATGGATAATCAAAAACGATATAAGCGCCAAATAATTTTGCCCGAAATTGGCAAAGATGGGCAGGGGGAAATATCAAATGCTCGAGTGCTTGTTGTGGGGGCAGGAGGGCTAGGCTGTCCTGCTTTGCTATATCTTTCTGCGGCAGGCATTGGTCATATAGGCATTATTGATTTTGATGAAGTTGATGAAACAAATTTGCAGCGTCAAGTCTTGTTCAAAACTCATCACATCGGGCAAAATAAAGCAGAAATCGCCGCGAAGGAGCTTAGCTCTTTAAACCCTGATATAAAAATAGAAGCCTTTGCCAAAGAGCTTAGCAGTGAGAATATCGAAATATTATTTAATCGCTTTGATATAATCATTGATGGAAGCGATAATTTTGCGACAAAATATCTAATAAATGATGCCGCTGTGAAAACGAATACGCCGTTTATTTATGGCTCTATTTTGGGGTTTGACGGGCAAGTATCAGTATTTAACGCTAATGAAGATAATGCTCCATGTTATAGGTGCCTGTTTCCCAAAGCCCCCGAAAAACACATAGCTAATTGCGCACAGGCTGGCGTTATTGGCGCAGTTGCAGGCATTATCGGAGCTACGCAAGCCATGGAGGCAATAAAGCTGATAGTAGATCATCAGAGCTTTAAACCATTAATTGGCAAGTTATGGATTATTGATATGCATTCCATGGAAAACCGTATATTATCAATTAAAAAAGACCCCAAATGCCCCGTTTGTAACAAAGATAAGGATCATATAATGCTTAACAATAAATCTAATGAAAATATAAGTGAAATATCAACCGTAGAATTAATCAAGGATATAGATAAATACACCCTACTTGATGTTAGAGAGCAAAATGAATGGGATTTAGGTCATATAGACGGAGCTTATCACCTGCCCCTTTCATCTATAAATAAGGGGGAAACTCCCAATATAGGTAAAGACAAAGATATTGCTATTTATTGCCTTGCTGGAATAAGAAGCAAGCAAGCAGCCATATTGCTTAAAGAAAAGGGTTTTACAAAACTAACAAATATAAGCGGCGGCTATGAAAAATGGGTAGAATATAGCAAATGCCTTAAATAATCACTGATTCATGCTAGAGAAGAACTCATCGTTATTCTTAGTTTGTTTCATCTTACCAAGCAAGAATTCAACAGCGTCAACAGTTCCCATCGGATTAAGAATGCGGCGTAGCACCCACATTTTTTGCAATGTCTCTTTATCAACCAAAAGCTCTTCCTTACGAGTTCCTGATTTTTGAATATCAATAGCAGGAAATACGCGCTTGTCAGAAATTTTACGATCAAGAACAATTTCAGAGTTACCAGTTCCTTTGAACTCTTCAAAGATAACCTCATCCATACGTGATCCTGTTTCAATCAAAGCCGTGGCAATAATAGTTAGGCTTCCTCCTTGCTCTATATTACGCGCCGCGCCAAAGAAACGCTTCGGGCGTTGCAGGGCGTTCGCGTCCACTCCGCCAGTTAATACTTTACCAGATGAAGGAACAACCGTGTTATAAGCGCGCGCTAGGCGAGTTATTGAATCAAGCAAGATAATGACATCGCGCTTATGCTCGACAAGGCGCTTTGCCTTTTCCATTACCATTTCCGCGACTTGGACATGACGCTGGGCTGGTTCATCAAAAGTAGATGATACAACCTCGCCCTGTACGCTGCGCGCCATATCTGTAACTTCTTCAGGGCGTTCATCAATAAGAAGAACGATTAAATATGCATCAGGGTGATTAATGGCAATAGATGTTGCAATATTTTGCATCATAACTGTTTTACCAGTGCGCGGAGGCGCGACGATCAATGCGCGCTGTCCAAAACCAATAGGAGAAGTTAGCTCAATAATACGCTGCAAATTAGAATTTTTCGTAGGGTCATCAATTTCAAGCTTGATTTTACGATCTGGATAAAGCGGTGTTAAATTATCAAAATTTATGCGATGGCGCAATTTATCTGGCGGCTCATTACTAATAGAGCCAACGCGGAGTAGTGCAAAATAACGCTCTGAATCCTTGGGTGCGCGTATCTCGCCCTCAACAATATCACCAGTGCGAAGACCAAAGCGCCTTACTTGTGATGGTGATACATAAATATCATCAGGGCCTGGAAGGTAATTTTCCTCAGGAGAGCGGAGAAAGCCAAAGCCATCTTGCAGCACTTCTAAAACGCCAACGCCAGATATAGGAACATTTTGTTTAGCCAATTGTTTTAAAACAGCAAACATAATATCTTGTTTGCGCATTGTATTGCAATTTTCAACCTCAAGCTCTTCTGCGAAAGCAAGTAATTCAGCGGGGGAGCGGGTTTTTAATTCTTGTAAATTCATGAAAGACTCATAATTTAATTAACGATTAGTTGATTTATAATGAAAGGAAACTCATAACCTTGTTTTTATTAGGAAAAGCAAAATAACTTATAATTGCTTTATCCTGAGCCGAACTATTCAGCATTTTTATACCAAAAAATTTATGGATTTTTCCTCAAGATATTTTTCTTATAGCTATAGTTTAAAGCAGAGTCAAGAACTTATGCACATATTAATTTACATGTTATATATTACATGTTTAAACTAAGCTTCTTTTACTTTAGTTAAGAACTCCGCTACATTTTCTTTCAAGCTATTAGTTTGTGAAGCAAGCTCCCTAGATGCTTCAAGAACCTGATCCGCTGCATCGCCTGTATTTTTTGAGGCAGCATTAACATTTGAAACATTACCTTCAAGTTCAGCCATACTAGTTGCCGACAATTGAGTGCTACGCGCTATTTCGGATGTTGAGGCATTTTGCTCCTCCATAGCCGATGCGACAGTAGTGGATGACTCACTAATTTCTTGAATAGTTGTGCGGATATCATTTATCGCGTCAACGGCTTCGGTTGTTATGCCCTGCATCGCGCTTACCTGCTCACCGATTTCTTCAGTTGCTTTCGCCGTTTGTGCGGCTAGAGCTTTAACCTCAGATGCAACAACAGCAAAGCCTTTACCAGCATCACCAGCGCGCGCAGCTTCGATAGTTGCATTTAAAGCAAGTAAGTTAGTTTGTTCAGCAATATCATTGATTAAACCAACAACTTCACCAATTTTATCAGCAGCGCCACTTAGTCTTTCAATTGTTGTGTTAGTATGTTCAACCTTTTCAACGGCGTTGCCCGCAACTTCACTTGAGCGACCTATTTGTTGTGAAATTTCTTGAACTGAAGCAACCATTTCTTCGGTTGCCGCTGCCACTGTATTAATATTTCCACCAACTGCTTGCGAGACATTTGACATTGAGCCTGATTGCGCTGTTGTTTCCTCAGCAATAGAGCTCATTGACTGCGCAGTAGCTTCAAGCTCGGTCGTCGCCGCAGCTAATTGCTCAATCAATTCAGAGGTGCTTAACTTAAACCCATCAGTTAGTTTTTCTAAAGTTTTGGCACGCTCAATTTGCACTTGTTGAGCTTTTTGTTGCTCTTCAGATAGCCTACGCTGGTCTAGTAATTTTTCACGGAAATTTATCAATGACAGAGCCATGAAATGCAGCTGTCCAACTTTTACATTATCTGGTATATGCGTGTCCAAATCGCCATTTGCAAGGCTATCCATAGATTTTTGCAAAACTCTTAACGGCACTATTATTGAATGTGTAATAACAGTGGAAAGAGCTAAACCAGCTATCGCGCCAATGATAGAAATAAACACAATAAGTTTAATCATGTTTTTCTCAAGTGCCTCAGCAGATAGCGCATCTTTCTCAGTGAAATGCTCAATTTCAGCTAAGAGGGCTTTTAGTTCCTCATTAAGCTGCTTTTCTTCTTTTTCAATGATATGAACTAATTTTTTTGCTTCTGAAAAACGACCAGAGCCAAGATATTTAAAAGTTTTTATCACGTCATTGCTGAATATTTTATGGTGCTTTTCTATGACTTTTAATAAAGAAAGTATATTTTCAAATTCTTTTATATTTTTTCCATTCTTATTGCCTTTTATGATTTTCTTAACAAAATCTTCTGCCGCAATGACTTCCTCTTGAACCTTTTTGTCTATTTTATTAAAAGCTTTCCATTGCTTTTTAAAATCACCTCGTAACGCTAGGTCAGAGCTCATCTGAACTGCTATCCCATTTGCACGTTCAAAAATAACGGCTTGTTCCAACTGATTTATTGTAATTTCAGACACTATTTTCGTTAGTGGAATATCTTTATGGGCAACCGCACTTAACTTCTTACCTATTGAGCTAAAACCATAAACAGATAAAAGAGCCAAACTTATTAGCAAAATTATATTACATACAGAAAGTATGATTAGTTTATTTTTAATTGTTATATTATTCATCATGATTTTAGTTCCTTTAATTACTTGTCTATAATTACTTTTCTGGCGGCTAAAACGCATTACTTGCGCCTGCTTTATTTTAATTTTGGGGTTTACTCGAGAGAAATAATTTGTGGTATAAATTTGATGGTAACATCATTTATCCACAATTAACAGATACTATTAGCTGTAGACATATGTGTGCATTTATTTAGCAAGGGCGGCAGGCAACTAAAAAGATTGAAGCAGCTCAAGCACTTTGTCATTTTCTTCCTTTGTGCCGATAGAAAGGCGGATACAGTTTTTAGTCTGCGCTTTGGAGGAAAAATCACGAAGAATTACATTGTTTTCTTCCATATATTCGCAAAATTCCTTTGCATTATCCAGCTCAATAAGCAGGAAATTAGCATCAGATGGATAAATATGATTTATCTTATTAGACTTTTTTAATTCCTTTTCCATGCGCTCACGCTCACCTAAAATCTTTTCGATATTTTCATGAACGACTTCTTTTATCTCGGGTGAAAGTACGTGGAATGCGGCTTCTATGCTCATTATTGGCAATGGATATGCATCCATGGCTTTGGTGCGCACTAAAGTTATAAAATCCTCATCACCGCAAAGCATGCAACCCATGCGCATGCCTGCAAGTGAATACCCCTTTGAAAGAGTGCGCAATATAATAAGGTTAGGCGTACTATCTAAATCAAGAGCCATGCTCCCTGTTTTAGAAAATTCGGCGTATGCTTCATCGAGAACAACAACGCAGTGTCCTTCTAATGCCTCGCAAATATCAATTATATCTTCATGGGCAAAGCTTGTTCCCGTTGGGTTATTAGGCGAGCAAATAAACAGTATTTTGATATTGTTATCGGCATTAGTGGCTTGCTCTATAATATTATCTTTATCAAGCGCAAATGTGCCATTTTCTTTGATTAATGGAACGTCCAACACGCCTACGGGCATAGCATTTGCATCAACCGCGTACATGCCAAAAGTTGGGGTGCTTATTAATATTTTATCCGCATTAGGCTCACAAAATATCTTTGTTAAAATGACAAGTGCTTCATCCGCGCCGCGCGTCATTACAATTTGCGAATTATCAACCCCATAATTTTGCGCATAAGCTTCCAGTAATGCCAAGGGCTGTGGCTCGGGATAGCGATTAAGCCCCTCTAGACCCGCTATTTCATAAGGGTTTTCATTGGCATTTAGGTATATTACACCCTGATTCTTACCCGATTCCATTCCAGCAGAGCTATAGCCCTGCATGGTTTTGTAATGCGCCCGAATATGTTTAAAAATTGCTTTTCTCATGCTAAAGAGTAAAGACAGAAACTTCTTGTAAAATCAAATTAAAAACTAGCTTTTCCCTATATTTAGGCAAATAGCTATGCTATACAGAAATGTTAGTAAAAACACTGAAGAATGAGATTATTTTATGAGCGATATAGCTGCGAATACAACTGATACACCTATTGGCGATAATGATGATTATGGCGCGGATTCTATTAAGGTTCTAAAAGGGCTTGAGGCCGTACGCAAACGCCCTGGTATGTATATTGGTGATACTGATGACGGCACTGGTTTGCATCACATGGTCTATGAAGTAGTAGATAATGCTATTGACGAATCACTGGCTGGATATTGTGATCGCATAGATATTATTTTGAACGCTGACGGCTCGGTCACGGTTAAGGATAACGGTCGCGGAATTCCTGTAGGCATACATTCAGAAGAAAACATGTCTGCTGCGAAAGTTATCATGACCCAGCTCCATGCTGGCGGTAAATTTGATGATAATTCATATAAAGTTTCGGGTGGATTGCATGGCGTTGGCGTATCTGTTGTTAACGCGCTATCTGAATATTTAGACCTGCATATCAGGCGTGATGGCAGCGAGTGGCATATGCGTTTCCGCCATGGTGATGCAGGTGAGGATTTAAAAGCTATCCGCGATATGGAAGCGGGTGAGCGCACAGGAACGCAAGTAACATTCCTGCCATCTCCTGCAACTTTTGCTATTACTGAATTTGATTTCAAAACCCTTGAAGATCGCTTGCGTGAGCTTGCCTTTTTGAACTCAGGTGTGAATATTTATCTTTCTGATAAGCGAGCAGAAAACGAATCGGAATGGCTGGTCTCTCATTTGCATTTTGAAGGCGGTATCACAAAATTTGTTGAATATCTAAACCGCAGCAAAAAACCTATTATTAGTGAGACAATATCACTTAGCAACTTTGATGAGAAAAGCGGTGTTACCGTTGATGTCGCGCTTGAATGGACGGATGCCTATCATGAGACAATGCTTTGCTTTACCAATAATATACCGCAACGAGATGGTGGCACTCATTTAGCGGGCTTTCGTGCGGCATTAACCCGCATTATGGGCAAATATATCGAAGAAAAAGGATTGCTTAAAAAAGAGAAAATCAAGCTCACGGGTGAGGATATGCGCGAAGGGCTTACTTGCGTGCTTTCCATGAAAATCCCTGATCCTAAATTCTCGTCTCAAACAAAGGACAAGCTAGTTTCATCCGAGGTTCGCCCAATTGTTGAGTCTTCTATATCTGAACATTTAGGTGCGTGGCTGGAAGAAAACCCTGCTGAAGCCAAGATCATCGTAAATAAAATATCAGAAGCCGCAAATGCGCGTGATGCAGCGCGTCGTGCGCGTGAGCTTACCCGCCGTAAGGGCGTTATGGATATATCATCACTTCCGGGTAAACTTGCCGATTGCCAGTCGAAAGACCCTGCTATATCTGAAATATTTATCGTTGAGGGGGATTCTGCGGGCGGCTCTGCTAAACAGGCTCGCGCACGCCATAATCAGGCTATTTTGCCACTTCGCGGTAAAATCCTTAATGTGGAGCGTTCACGTTTTGACAGGATGATTGGCTCTGAGCAAATAGGAACGCTTATAACTGCGCTTGGCACGTCTATTGGCCCAGAAGAATTTAATATTGAAAAAGCGCGTTATCACAAAATCATAATCATGACCGATGCGGATGTTGATGGAGCGCATATACGTACGCTGCTTTTGACATTCTTTTTCCGTCATATGCCTGAGCTTATTGAGCGTGGATATTTATATATCGCGCAACCGCCTCTATTTAAGGTGAAAAAGGGCAAGTCCAGCGAAATTTATTTGAAAGATGAGCGCGAGCTTGAGGATCATCTTATAACCATTGCTACTAATAATGTTGTAATCACAGATGCAGCTGGCCAAACGCGCAGCGGTAATGATTTGCGCGATTTATTGTTTAAATCTCGTTCCCTTCGTAATTCTATTAACGCACTGTCACAGCGCGCAGGAAATCGCCGCGTGGTTGAGCAAGCCGCCATTGCTGGTGCATTTGATGAGCAAGTGGCGCGTGATGAAGATGTTGGTAAAGATTATGCCGCAAAAGTAGCCTCTCGCCTTGACGCATTGGAGATAGAAAGAGAGAAAGGCTGGGAAGGTAGCTTTACCATTGATCGTGGCTATGTGTTTTGGAAGAAAACGCGCGGCGTGACTGAGCGTGTACGTCTTTCAATTGATCGCCTGCGCTGCGCCGATGCTGTACGTTTAAATAGCGCGAAAGACTGGCTGCAAGATATTTTCTCAAGCAGCGTTTCAATTAATATTGAGGGGAAAGAGGTTGCAAAAGTAAATGGACCTGCCGCTTTTTATGATTATATTCAAGATTCTGGTCGTAAAGGCTTGCAAATATCACGCTATAAAGGTCTTGGTGAAATGAACCCAGAACAGCTTTGGGAAACAACGCTTGACCCGAACGTACGTACGCTTTTGCAAGTTGAAGTCGCCGACGCGATTAAGGCGGATGAGATATTCTCTACCCTTATGGGTGATGTTGTCGAACCACGCCGTGAATTTATCCAAGATAACGCCCTTAAATCTAACGTTGATGCTTAGGGGGGTAAAATGAAATTATTAACTATACTAACATTGTTTTGTTTTGTTTCTATTGCGCCAGCATTTGCACAAATGTCTTTGCAAAGCACTGATATTAAGGAAGGTCAAAAGCTTTCTAATGCGCAAGTATTTAATGGCTTTGGCTGTGTCGGTGATAATAAATCACCGCAGCTTTCATGGGAGGGCGTGCCTGAGGGAGCAAAATCCCTAGCCGTTACCCTTTATGACCCCGATGCGCCAACAGGTAGCGGCTGGTGGCATTGGGTTGTGTTTAATATTCCTGCTAATGTGAAATCACTTGATAGTGACGCGTCTATGCCTAATGGCGCAATTGAAAGCCGCACAGATTTTGGAAGCACTGGTTTTGGCGGGGCCTGCCCGCCCGAAGGCAACGCGCCTCATAACTATATTTTCACTCTTCATGCTCTTGACGTTGAGAAACTTGATATTGATGAGAATGCAAGCGGCGCAATGGTTGGCTATTTTCTAAATGCTCATTCAATAGAAAAAGCCAGCATCACCGCCAAATATGGGCGTTAATTCATGGGTTCATTATCACAAGAATTAACCCTTATTATGTGCAAGGCTTTTAAAGCATTAGGTTTGCCCACCGAGCATGCGCGCGTGCAAATATCAGGGCAAGGGCAAGCGGCGCAATTCCAATGTAACGGCGCAATGGCTTGCGCGAAAATTGCTCGTAAAAATCCACGTGAGATAGCGAAAAATATCATAGATCAGGTAAATCAAAATACTGATAATAAAGATATATTTGAAGACATATCCATAGGCGGGGCGGGGTTTATAAATATAACGCTTAAAGACACGTACATAGCGACGCATCTTAAAAACCTTATAAAAGACGTACGTTTTGGCATTTTATCTGTAGAGCCAAACCAAACAATCATCCTTGATTATGGCGGCCCAAATGTTGCAAAAGCCATGCATGTTGGGCATTTGCGCAGCTCTATCATTGGTGATTCTTTGCGCCGTATGTGTTTGCACGCTGGTTATGAAGCTATTGGAGACGTACATATGGGCGATTGGGGTACGCCTATGGGAATGATCTTATCCGAGCTTGATTTAACGGGCTTTGACGGCGAGATTACTATGGAGATGTTAGCCAAAATTTATCCCAAAGCCTCCGCTGCTTGTAAGGAAGATAAAAATCGTATGGCTCTAGCGCGGGAGGCTACTCGCAAACTTCAAGATGGTAATAATTATTACACCAATCGTTGGCGCGAGTTTATAGATGTCTCCATTAAAGGCATGAAAAATAATTTTGATGCGCTGGGAGTGCATTTTGATGAATGGAAGGGCGAGTCCGATGCTCATCCTTTTATTAAAGACATGATTGAGGATTTAAAGTCTAAAAATATTGCTGTTGAAAGTGAGGGCGCTTTAATAGTTCCTGTGGCGCACGATGATGATAAAAAAGAGCTTCCGCCGCTTATTTTGCTGAAATCTGATGGTGCGGTTTTGTATGGCACAACTGATCTTGCCACTATTATTGAGCGCATTAAAAGCCATAATCCAATAAAGATTATCTATGTAGTAGACCAGCGCCAAGCCTTGCATTTTGAACAAGTATTTCGCGCTGCTCGCAAATCTAGCATTGCTCCGCAAGATAGCATAGAGCTTATACATGCAGGTTTTGGCACTATGAACGGGGCTGATGGCAAGCCATTTAAAACGCGCGATGGCGGGGTTATGAGATTAGAAGGACTTATTTCTATGGCGATAGAAAAAGCGCAAATCCGCCTTGATGAGGCTGCACTTGCCAAGGATATGGATGATAATGAGCGCGATGATATAGCAAATAAAGTTGCAATTGCCGCGCTTAAATTCGCTGATCTTCAAAATAACCGCAGCGCAGATTATATATTTGATATTGACCGCATGACTTCCTTTGAGGGCAAGACAGGCCCGTATCTGCTTTATCAAACGGTGAGGATTAAGTCCCTACTTAAAAAGGCAGATGCTCAAAATGATATTGCTTGCGAAGAGCTTAAAATAACTAATAGTGATAGGGGTTTAGCATTATTATTAAGCGAATTGCCCGATCATTTTGATAACGCTATGAAGCTTTATGCTCCGCATATACTATGTGATTATGCATTTAAACTCGCGCAGGAATTTAGCTCCTTCTACGGTAACTGTCATATTTTATCCGAAAAAGATGAGATATTAAAACTTAGTCGCCTTGCCCTATGCCAACAAACATATAAGCAATTATCGCTTATCCTAAACCTACTTGGAATTGAAATCCCCGCACGGATGTAAATTTTAGATATATCTGATTGATCTACACTAATTCTATGGCTATAGTCGGCTATATGTTAGGATTGCAAAACGTAAAAATTACTCCCAAAATGCTAAAACTTGTCAGTGAAGTTGATGAGTTCAAGGGTGCGTGGGGTGCGCTTGAAAATCATACAACATCCTTGCAATTACTCGGCGATGTTTCAAGCTTTGGTCGCAATTTCAAAGAGATAGCTAATAGCTGGCATGACCAGCCTTTAGATGTAGATTTGCTATGTCGCTTGCATGCCGCCTTTACTGGATCAAAGCAAATCAGCATTTACAAAGAAGAATCCGTGCTTTTAGATATAATAAAAGACGATAAAATTCTTGGCTCGCTTAATGTTGCCTCGCCCGCCGAAGTGCGCAGCCTAATGCCGCGGCTGATGGATTGGACAGAAAAGGCTTTTGAGGAAGAAGAGTTCCACCCATTATTTATTATCGCGATATTTACCGCCATGTATTTGCAGTTCTGCCCGTTTGAAAAAGGCAATCAGAAGCTCGCGCGGATGCTTATTATCCTGCTTATGTTTAAGGCGGGTTATAGCTACGCTCCTTACAGTACTTTAGATGATATATTGAACGAAAAAGCAGACGAGTATTATAAAGCCTTGCAACATACACAAAAAACTTTGGCGACGGGAAAAATTGATTGGGATGTATGGCTTGAATTCTTCTTTGGCATATTAAAAGATCAAAAAGATAAGCTGCAATCTCGCATTGAAAAAGGCAGTGCAGAAATTGTGAATATGCCCGAATTATCGACTAAAATTCTAAAATTATTTAACAAGCATGATCGCCTTAGCATGAAAGAGATTGAGCGCCTTACACGCGGCAAACGTTCAACATTGAAACTGCGCCTTGTTGAGCTTGTTGATGGTGGATATCTTATGCGCCATGGGCGTGCGCGCGCCACTTGGTATAGTAAGGTTTAGATATCATCTAACAATCAAAACATGATAGAATATAAATCTATTGCTGCCAGATATATCACTATAACAAGCGGTGTTATTGCTTGAAACTATGGCTTGCCCGCCGCTGTAAGTTCCATCAAATTGCGGCAAAGTAAGCGTTGAGTGATTTCCTGCGGTTAGAATATTTCTTCCATTCGTGCTGAATGAATTACCCAAAAGATTATTTATCTTCTCACATAAAAGACGCATATTTGGATATTCTGGCGATGTCCATGTGGTGTTGCTAGCATTTGATATTATCATTATAGCAAGCTCATTTTGCGTGGCATCACCAAGTGAAGTTCTTAAGCTCCCTGTTATATTATATAAAGAGTCACCGCTATTAAGCTCTGACACTGGGATTTCAGGGATTTTAATAAATTTAATATTTCCGCCTAATGGGTGAAAAACATGGCATGATAAATCAGTTAGCGCGTTTGCATTATAATATGTATCTCCGCTATCTTGGTAATTATTATCGCCATCTGAATCGTAAGAAAAGCTAAGCTCGCTTTCGGAGCAACCATTACGGCGAAGCCTGTCAACGGTTTGCGATAGTTTTTGAGTATAGCTTAGTATATCGCTAGCAATTATTTCTGCCTTGCGCTCGCTCATTGCGCTTGTTTGCTTGCCCCTCATTCCGCGCGATACGGTAAATGCAAGAGTAGCAAAAAGCACAATTGCAAGAATGATATAGAAGAACACGCTGCCCTTTTCTGAGGTTTTAATCTTGGTCATCATTTTCATCGGAAGCCTCAGGTTTTTTGCCAAATATGGCAGGCTTTTTCCCAATATCAGCCTTTGGCTTGTCGTCTGGTTTTTCGGCGGGTGGTATTGCTGGCGGCTCTTCTGTTTTTGGCTTCGCCCCGAATATAGCGGGCTTAGCTTTGCTTTCAACTTTTGGCTCAGCTGCTGGCGTTTCAACTTTAGGAGGCTCAATCTTTGGTTCTTCTTTAACAGGCTCAACCGCAGCGGGCGCAGGCTTAGCTCCGAATATAGCGGGCTTAGCTTTGCTTTCACC
>JALSJP010000018.1 GCA_026989265.1 Micavibrio sp. | reverse complement strand
TCTTTCTTAACAGCCGCTAGCGCAGTTATAGCGGCGATTTTTGCCTTGCCAAGCGGCGTATCTTTAATGCGCTCTATCTGTTCTTTAGCTAGCTTATCTGCAGCAATTTTTTCAGCTTTTTCTTGCGCAGCGATTTTGTCAGCCGCGATTTTATCTGCTGCATCTTGAGCTTTCTTGGCTTCGGCATCTGCTCTAGCTTTTTCTTCAGCAACCAAGTCTCTTGGGGTAGAGATCGAGCTTGCCGCTATTGGCGCCCCGCTATTTATTGCGCTATCAAAACTAGTGGTCATCGCATTTATTTCAGCCATTCTCAAATTAATGGATTTGTCAGAAATGCTATCAAGATTTTTAATGATGGATGCTTGCCTCTCAAGCATAGCATTCGGACCACTAACATGCGCGGTGTCTGCTGTGCTTATAACTATATTATGTAGCTTATCTATTTCTGTTAATTTCTCGATAGCATCTTTGTTTACTGCTAATCTGTCTGCTGCAATTTGACCTTTAAATGCATCTATTGTGGTATCAAGCTGAGTTTTTAATGCTTCATATGCTTCTACTTTATCAGTTTCACCAACGGCAACACTTACAGCAATATTTGAATCTAGAGCAGCCGTGCGGTCATTTGCGAATGTATCTAGCTGCACTATTAGGTTATTGAATGCAGCGTCTGTGTTGGTGCTACTATCGCGCGCAGCCTTAAGATTGTCAAAAGACATTTCCTTAGCCGCAGCAATATCCGAAGCACCACCACGTGTTAAGGTTGAGCTTTTGCCGCTACTGCCGCTGCCGTCAGAGGATTGCTGGATTTTTAGAGCTTTTTTGTAATCATCACTGTAATGTGAATCCCACCTAAGGCTAGGCCATTTTTTATCCGCCCAAGCAGAAAGATTAAAACCATCATCTTCCTCTCGGTTTGTGTCAAGAAATTCAGAAAGGTCGCCAGATATAGCAGCATGTGCAACACCTTCACCAATGCCTCCCAAACCATCTGTTAATACATTAAGCCCTGCGGCTGTAGCTCTTACACCAAGGCGAAGGATAGTGCCGAGCATCCAGCCGGCTTCATTGTCGTAAGATACCATTGTGGACGCGGCCCCCGCGCCAAGCCCCCATGCAGTATTTTTTCCTAATTCAAAGGCGAATTCACCAGTAGTAAGACCTTCATATTCACCATTATATATTTCTGATCCCGCGCCGATAAGGGAGCTAGAGCCAATAGCAAGCACTCCAAATTTGGTCATTTTAAATCCAGCAGGGTTAGACCATGTGGTGGGTTTTGACCACGCCATTTCCTTAATACCTTCGGAATACGCGCCCTTGCCTACGGTTGTGCGATCGAAAAGCCCTAATGAACCCCATCTTGTAATCCCCCTAAATGATGCTTTTATTCTGCCCTCAGTTGTATTGCCATCCGCATCAATTGCGCGCCAAGATCTTACAAGATTATCATGGGCTGCGTCTGATGAAAAATCTTTAGTTTCTATTCCTGTGGTCGTTTTTGTACCTGGTTTATATGTGTCATAACCAAAACTCCAAGCTAATGGCTTATATATTGTATATCTACTTAAATTTGTTGCCAATATGCCGCCGGGTAGGGATAAGTCTCTGGTGGACAGCCAAGGAATACCGAATAATTTCCATTCACCGTTATTAGAATGAAGCGTTGCATAGGTTGCTTGATAATCTGCACGTGCAGATCTTGATCTTGCTTGTCTGTTATCACCAAAGGCGTATTCAAGGCGACCCCTAGTCCAAAATGAAGTATCTTGGAAGCCCGCCGCACCAGAGGATTCCCTGTTTATTAAGCTGCTAATCCTTTTATTGTATATATTGAATGTTTCACTATGCCAGAATGGGTCAGGGTTACCTGCCTTCATTGCGTTGACAGCGTCAGTCCAGTTTGTTGAAGATATTATTGTTTTACCCTGATTACCTTTGGTTTGTGTCATTCTTGCTAATAATTCTATGGCGCCAACTGCATGTTGCCCTTGCCTTTTCTTGAATATTTCTTTTATCTCAGCAAGGAATGTTTCACCAGCGCGGTCATTTTCCCAATCAAAAACAGAAGATCCGTCTGCGTTCCTTTTTGTGTATTTTTCTATAAATTTTTGCTCTGTATTTTCAAGATTATCGCCGCCTTCTTCACCTCTTCGGCTGCCTTTAAGCCAAGTATATGTTATTGGCTTGCCCTTAAACTCGGTGTGATCATAAATTCTTTTCTCAATTTGCTGCTCTAGGGTGGTCATATATTGACCCGATGCCCGAACTCTTTTTGATGGTTCTATGTGATCTTGGTCTGGCCAAAATCCAGTTAGCCTTGTCTCCGCGTCATTGGCAATGCGGGCTGACCTAGACGCCCCTGTTATGCTGTCCTTCATTTCTTCTATATTGAAATAACCAGATCTTATTAACTTTAGATTTTCAAGTATTTCTTGACCGTTCTTCCCATCAATACCCATGGCTATATCTTCGGCTAGTTTTTCCATATCTTGGACATATTTAAGTAGCTGTTGTTTTTGACCAATTGTTAAATCATCACCATTTGTTGCTCGATCATCACCTGTTTTGCTTCTCTCGGAATTTGTCTTAAAAGTACTATCTACATGCTCCCTTAGCTCACGCATTTGGTTGCGGAACTGCGCTAGCATCTCACGATTATCTTTGGCAAAATTATCAATAACATCAGATGCGCTGATATTAGATTTACCATCAGCAACAGCTAACACATCTTTATTAAGTTTTTGGAGGGCTTTTGTTAAACCAGCATCGCCCATTGCTTCATCAACATATTTGGTAACGGGGCGCGTTACATGAATTGATTTTGCAAGCATTGCCTTTGATGAATAAACCCTATCTTTCCAGTCAATTATTTCAGGATGCAAACGCATTCCGATTTTATGCCTGTTAAGTATCCAAGCAGGGTTAAATTTGGGTAAATCTTTTTCCGAAGTGTTAGGAGGCTCATATTCGCCTAATACATTTATGGGCTTTCTTGCGGAAACCCAATCTTCACGCGCTGAGGCGGCATTACGACCATTATTAGTTGCAGTAGTAATTTCATCATTTGCTTCATCAAAAAAATCTTGAGCCTTATATAAATAGTCAGGATCAACATCCTTGTATTTGGAGTGCATTTCTGGAAAATCAAGTTCTCTGCCATATTGGATAGAGTCCCATAATTCAGTTTCAAATTGAATGCGCTCGGAGCTGTCTTTTAAACCGTTCAGAAATTCTGGTCTGCTATAAAAGTCTTCAGCTTGGGGGTTGCCGTAATCTTTTGCAAGAATAACGATATCATTTTGCAGTTTTTTAAGTGCAGCCTCATCACCTGATTTAAGTGCTGTATCAATATTAATACTAAGGTCATTCGCTGCAATTGCAGCAAATTCCTTCACTCTATCGGCTTTTTCCAAGGCATTCAGGGGCTTAGTTTTTATATCTTTTGTATAAACGGGATCGGATCGTAAGTTCTTGATAATATTAGTGTTCTCTATGCCATTAAGGAATAAATCAGGGTCGTTAGTTCTGGTTAAAAACTCGACATCAGGCTCTTTATATGCCTCTGATGTTATGTAATTCCCTGGGTTTTTTATGCGATCTTCTTCGACCATATCATTACGCGCAAGCACCATGAAATCTTCATAGCGACCGTTAGGTCCCGCTATGATTTTAGCATCAGCAATTAAACGTTCGTTAGCTTCTTTGAAGAGATCACTAGCTAATTTAATAGATGCATTATTAAGGTTAAGATTGTTATTTATAAATTCATCAATATTAGGGTTATCACCTTCCCTAATATCACTCATAATATATTTTTCAATCTCAGCATTGTCCATTGTGTGGGTTCTGGCGCTTGCTCTAGCTTGATGTTTCGACACTTTCTCATGCTGGATTTTTTGTTCTTCAACCCAATTCTGAGTTGCTCTTGTAATATATGAGTCTTTTTCACCGCCAAAAATCTCCGCAAGCTCTTCACATTTTGTATCGATTTGAGCTTGTCTGTTTTCAATAAGACCAGCCGCAGCCTTATAGACGCTGCGCCCTGGCGATATGCCATGTTTGGCGGCAAGCCCTTCTATATCAATGTCTTTTCCATTAAACAGATCATCACCGAATTCTGTCGCAAATTTATCAACTCTAGAACTAAATTCTATTACTTGCTTAAATGATGGGTCACTTAACAGAGCCATTTTTTCATCACTGGCGTTAAGTTTGGCATCATCAAGCCATTTTTCGACATTACCGTCTTGTACAGCTTTTAAAAGATCGGGGGATATTTCGTCTATTAGCTCGTGATTTATAGTGTTACCGCTAAGAGCCTTTTTAAGCATAGCAGCAAAATCAGGCGGAGAGTCTGTAACCCCCATTATATGCCTTGATATTTTCCCTGATATATTTCCTAAAGCCATTCAGCTTACCTTTCAACAATCACCGCTTATTATATGTAATTTATTACATTTTTTATTTATTCTTATCAGCATTTTAGCTTAAATAATAGGTGCTTGTCAAATTTAATTACGATTTGAAGCTTCTTTGGATTTCAAGAGCCTCGTCAGGCGCTATATATAGGCTGATGATTGGTTGGTCAGGTCTGATTTCTAGACCGTACACTTGATTATGGAATGCTATAGCTAATGGGTTGGTCGCTGTGCTGGTATATTGGCTTTGCGCGCTGTTGTTACGTGTGAAGTGGTCGGCGCTGCTTGTGAATTTGCCCGTTATTGGCTCTGGCTTGCTATCTTCGGATGAAATTAGTCTTGACCTTATTTCATCTGAGTAATGATCATCAATAGCATCTTCAACGGACTTGCTGGTTTTGTCTAACCGTTCTTGCTCTTGCTCATCTGAATTTCTGCTTGCGGCGATTGCTGCTACGGGAGTTCCCATTGCCGCCGTAGCGGTTATAACTTTGCCAGAGCGTGTACCAGCAAATTCTTTCGTGTTTCTTGCCCAGCCACCTGTATTTCGCACTGCATATGGAATGGCGATACCAAGGGATTTACCCAAAACGAATCCAAATCCTGCGGCTTGTGCTGATCTGTCGTAATCCCAATCCTTTTGTGCGCCTACGGTAATATCTACTTGCTGGCGGTTTTCATCGTCTTTATAGGAGTAAAAACTGCCCTCAACCCCCATCGCGGTTGAGCCGATTAAAGCGCTTGACCTTGTGGTGTTTTTCATGCCGATTGCCATAGCTACTTTTACAACGTCGTGTCCCGCGGTTGTTGCTATTGATTCTTTTATTCCTTGTGCAAGCGTCATTTTAATGCCTGCTTTAACCCCTTGTGCGCCAATAGTTGCCGCGCCTAAAGTGGCTAGTCCTACATATGAGCTAGGGTCGTATGACATGCCAGCTATAGCACGCCCCCATCCAGCCAATGACATGCTTTTATGCTCATATGCATCCATCATATATTTGAAGGCAATTTTTTCATCCATTGAGGTTTCGTCAGAGGCGACTTGCGCGGCATTTGCGCCCATAATTACCATATTGTAATTAAAGCGCCCCATATAGCCAAGACCCCATTCATCGATCTCTGCTCTAGATTTTTCATCGCTCCAGTTGTTTTCATCCCTTAGATCGCGCCATGCATTGTCACCATGTTCCATGTTATAGACTAGCTCAGAAGCATAATGCCAGCTAGTATTGCGCTCTAGCTCACTTTCTGTGTAATCAGTATCTGAAAATATAGAGGAATCATATTCGTGAGCTGTGTAGGTTTTATCGGCTTTTAGCTTATCCCAAAACAGCTCGTTTTCCTCTGCTGCTGAGATTCTGTTTTGTCTTCTTTCATAACGGGATGTGGTGTGTTCTGTCATCTAAATCACCATACCCTTACACGTCTAGGGTGAATGGATCAAACTCGGCAGCAGCAATGGTGGCTTTTGGTTTTGATTCTGGTTTATCACCAAATCCAGCCATATCCATTAGATGATCTTTGTTCATATATGCTGTGGTTGCAAGTCCAATTAATATCATAGTGCCAAAGCTTGGCATAGCACCACTTTTATCATCTTTAATGCCAATCGCTTTTCCTATCCAATTCAGCACACCAACACCAGCAACACCTCCCGCGCCAATTCCAAGAGCTTTACCCCAGTTAAAGCCGTCTTCTTCGTCACCTTTCGCGCTTGCTCCAAATGTATTAGCTACGGTTTCATCAACAAGTTCTTGCGCTGCATCCTTGGTTTTGGTTACAGGGCTTTGCAAAAATTCACCAGTTGACATGGCGGTATTGTGTAGCCAATTACCAGCATCCGATGCAGCTTCTTGTGCTTCGTCTAATGTTTGTGTTGGGCTGTCTGCTTTTTGCCCAACAAATTTCTGAACATCTTCGAAATCACCCTTAAGTTTTCCTGTTTGAAAGCGTTGGTAAATCACGCTGCCCGCGCCAGTAACGGCAGTAAAAGCAGCAATTATCAGGGGTAAACCCATCAGCAAGCCCTCCCTAAAATAAGAGTGGGGGCGTGGTAAGGTTTATTGCAAATACCTAAAATGTTGGAGTTTTTCAACATAAGCCTTCCTTTTATCACCGCAAGTATTTCGTATAATATACACATAATACTTTAATTATAGCACATTCCCTGCGCTTTTTATAAATTCTTATTTGAAGTATAGAATATTTGGAGCGGTTATTGCAAGCTTTTTATGTATATCTTGCTAAATTTTAATGCCTGAAATGACGCATAGCTGTAAATACCATGGCAAGCCCGCGCTCATTTGCAGCATCTATAACCTCTTGATCGCGGATAGAGCCTCCGGGTTGTATAACGGCGGTAACTCCTGCCTCTGCCGCAGCTATTAGCCCATCAGCAAAGGGAAAGAATGCGTCCGATGCAACGACAGAGCCGTTTGTTAAAGGCTCATCCCAGCCAGCATTTTTTGCGGCTTCGGTGGCTTTCCATGCAGCAATGCGAGAACTGTCTATACGGCTCATCTGACCAGCGCCAATACCAACGGTTGCGCCGCCTTTGGCGTATATGATAGCGTTCGATTTAACATGCTTACTAACGCGGAACGCGAATAACAAATCTTGCATTTCCTTGCTTGTAGGCTCGCGGTCGGTCACTATTTGCAGATTTTCCTCATCAAGTAATTCTATGTCAGTATCTTGAACAAGCAAGCCACCAGCAATGCGCGTAACCATAGGGCGCTTTTGCGTTATGTCAGGCAATCCGCCAGTTGTAAGCACGCGTATATTCTTCTTTTTCTTCAATATATCAATTGCCGCTCCGTCAATATCAGGGGCAATAATGACTTCGGTAAAGCGCTTTATGATCGCCCCTGCTAAATCCGCAGTTAATGTACGGTTAAGTGCTATAATCCCACCAAAAGCGCTGGTTTCATCGCAAATAAGAGCTTTTTCATATGCGTTTAACATGTTAGAATCGGTGGCAACTCCGCAAGGATTGGCATGTTTTATGATAGCAACGGTGGGCGTATCAAACTCAGATACAAGCTCGAAAGCGGCGTCGGTGTCATTAAGGTTGTTGTAGGATAACTCCTTACCTTGCACTTGCGTTGCGCGCGCTGCTCCTGCTCTTAAGCTATCATCAACAAGATAAAGAGCCGCGCTTTGGTGCGGGTTTTCGCCATATCTAAGCTTTTGCTTTAGCGTGCCAGAAAAGCTTATGCGCCTTGGGGTTTCCTCTTCTACTTGCGTGGCGAACCACCCTGCAATGCTTGAGTCATAAGTCGCCGTCATTGAAAATGCCGTAAAGGCAAGCTTTTGGCGAGTTGTTTTGGTCACTCCGCCGTCATTATGATCCATGTTCTCTATCACTCGGTCGTAATCTTGTGGATCAGTGATAACCGTAACAAAATCATGGTTTTTAGCAGCAGAGCGTATCATAGCAGGCCCGCCAATATCAATATTTTCAATGCATTCGGGAAAGTTTGCGCCGCTATGAACTGTCTCAACGAAAGGATATAGATTGATAACAACCATATCTATTGACTGGATATCATTATTTTTCATCGCATCCATATGATTAGGATTATCGCGCCGCGCAAGTATTCCTCCATGGATTTTAGGGTGCAGCGTCTTTACGCGCCCGTCCATAATTTCGGGAGAGCCAGTATGATCAGATACTTGGGTAACCTTAATTCCTGCGTCAGATAGGGCTTTTGCTGTGCCACCAGTGGATAATATTTCAACACCATGATTTTGAAGTTTGCGGGCAAAATCCTCTATATTTGTTTTATCTGAAACTGAAATAAGCGCACGTTTGATTTTAACAGCGCTTGGGTCGCTTATAGTATTATCTGACATATTATATTTACCGATTTTTTATGAGTTAGGAGCGGATTATATGCAGTAATAACCTTATGTGCAATAGGTTTATGCAGCCTTCACATGTTCGCTATTTACTTTTGCATAAAGCCCGCGCCTATCCTTAATGCCTTTGAAAACATCGGTTATGCCCAGCACTGTTTCCGCTCCGCCAAGGAAGAAAAACCCATCATCATTTATTTGACCGTTTATGCGCTCCATAACGTCTTTTTTGGTAGGGGGGTCAAAATATATTAAAACATTACGGCAAAATACTATATCGAACTTGCCGAGAGAAGCCATCGGGTCAAGTAAGTTGAAATATTTGTAAGTAATCATATTTTTAATATCTTGATTTATGGTCCATTTATCACCATTTTGTGTGAAATATTTCATCAAATGAGTGATTGGAAGTCCGCGCTGTACTTCAAATTGAGAATAAGTACCTTCTTTTGCTTGATCTAAAATTTCTTGAGATATATCCGTTGCCACTATCTCGAAATTAAACCCTGGCATTTTGGCGGCCTCTTCTTTTATGGTCATTGCAAGAGAGTAGGGTTCTTGCCCGCTAGCCGCCGCCGCGCACCAAATACGTATTTTCTTAGAATGACCAAGCTTGTTTTTATAGTAGGGCAAAACATGGGTTTTAAATATTTCAAACGGCTTTATATCTCTGAAAAATGAGGTTTCATTAGTTGTCATCGCCTCTACTATATCTTTTACAAGATCTTTAGGAGGCACGCCGCGCAATATATTCGTCATTGTAGATATATCATCATAGCCCCATTTTTTTGATACAGGCTTTAGGCGAGATTCTATCAAGTATGATTTATCTTGAGTAAGCACAAGGCCTGAGTTGCCTTTTAGTAGGTCTTTATAGATATCGAAATCCGCAATATTCATTTTTTATTATTCCAATGTTATTTAATTATAGTTTTTATTGATCTGGCAATATCATTAACAGGTAAAACTTTACTACATATTCCCGCCATAGCCACTGCCCCTGGCATACCCCAAACCACGCTTGTCTCCTTGTCTTGGGCAATGATTTCCCCGCCTTTGTCAGATAGAGCGCTAGCCCCCTTGAGCCCGTCACTACCCATGCCCGTTAGAATAACACAAAGTATTTTATCACCGTATATTTCAATAAGCGACCTTAGCATAGGATCAACGGCAGGCTTGCAGAAATTCTCCTGCGCCCCGTCATCTAGTTTAATTTTAAGCTGAGCGCCTACCATTTCGAACAGCATATGTTTTCCACCCTGAGCCACATAAGCCTTGCCAGATTCAACTATCATGCCGTCTTGCGCTTCAAGGGTTTCTATACCAGTATTTTGCTCAATATGTTTTGCAAGTATAGCGGTAAATGTTGCGGGCATATGTTGGGTTATAACGATAGGGACATTAATTTTCCCAACGTCTTTTAATACTGTAAATAAGGCATTGGGGCCGCCAGTAGAGCTGCCAATCGCTAGTATTTTAGGCGGAGAGCTAGACACTGATATATTATTTTTTAATGTGTAATCGCTTGCGCCATATCTGGGCTTTATTTCTTTGCTAACAGTGGCTGAAGGCTGAGGTTTCGTGGTATGGGCATTTTTATTATCGCCAAGAGCTTTTATTAGCCTTATAAGGTTTTTCTGAAATTCTGAGCCTTCCCCAGTTTCCTGCGCGCTGCTTGGCTTTACTACAGATCCAACCGCGCCTAATGTCATGGCTTTTATTGTTATATCTGCGCCCTTTGCTGTCAGGCTAGAACACATTATAACTTTAGTTTCGGGCGATGCCTCCAATATTTTGGGAAGGGCGGTCAAGCCGTCCATTATGGGCATTTCTACATCCAATAGCACGATGTTAGGCTTTTTTATTCTAGCCATAGAAACCGCCATCTCACCATTAGAAACGGAGCTTATGATCTCAATATCGCTGTCAGCATCAATTATTCTAGATAGAGCTCTTCTGATGACGCTAGAATCATCAACCAACATAACTGTGATTTTATTATTCATATTATAATAACCTGATTTTTATTGTTTTGTTACAACAACCCGATTTGAGTGAATTTTGACTCTATTATTTCACTGTCAAAGGGCTTCATTATATATTCATTTGCGCCAGCTTGCATGGCTCTTTGTATATGTGCCAGATCATTTTCTGTGGTGCAAAACACAACCTTTGGGTGATTGCCATTATCCATTTGCCTTAGCTTCTCAAGGAATTCAATTCCGCTCATAATAGGCATATTCCAATCTAATATAACAGCGTCAGGCATAGCCTCTTCACATGCTTCATAAGCTTTTTGCCCATCCTCAGCCTCTCTACAATCAAACCCAAGGTCATGAGCGATGCGACGTGCAACTTTTCTTACTACGCGACTATCGTCAACTATTAAACATGATTTCATTTTATTCCCCTGATAAATTTATACTGTGTAGACTAACATTTTAATTGTAAATAAATACTAAATTTTTATTTTTTTGAATTACTTATATTTTCTAATAGGGATGGCACATCCACAACAACTAGCAAATTATTTTCTAATTGAAATATACCTGATGATATATCTTTCCATGTTTGTTCAAGAGTGCCAGGGTTTTTTTCGAAATTCGAATTTTCAAGGCTTAAAACATCACCAACGCTATCTATTATAAGGCTGAATAGCTCGCCCTTATGTTCAACAACAACGCTCATGCTAGCCTCATTATCATTTCTATCGCCAAGCCCTAACCTGCGCCTTACATCAATGGCGGTTACAATCCTGCCCCTAAGGTTAAGCGACCCTGCAACTTCACGGGAGGCTAAGGGTATTTTCGTGACTTTTTGCTCCCTCAAAACATCTTGAACCTGAAGCACAGGAATTCCAAAAGTTTGATCCTCAATCACTATGGTGAGGTAATCTTTTGAGGTGCTTTCTTCTATTAATTCGTTGGGCATATGTAACTCCTGTTATTTATTCAGCATCAGCAAGTGTTTTTACCAATGTATCCAGTAATGTATCGCGATCAAATTTAGCGACATAGTTATTGAATCCAACATTCAAACCACGCTCTATATCTTTGGGCGTTGCGTGAGATGATAGAGCAACTAAAGGCGTATCCATCCATTTGCTATCTTCGCTTTTGATGTGAGCGGCAAATTCAAACCCGTCCATATCAGGCATTTCAATGTCACTAATTATGACGTCAAATTCCACACCATCTTCACACATTTTAATGGCATCTTGTGGTTTTTCTAATGTAGTAACCTCATATCCAGCCATGCTTAATAGAGGCGTTATCATATTTCTAAAAAATGGACTGTCATCAACAAATAAAACACGTTTTTTGAGTTTTTTAGGGCAAATATCTTCGTCTTCATCACCATCTGAAATGAACGGAGTGTCACTACCATCTTCAAACCAGTCTTTATTCGCACCTTTAAGGAAATGCGCAATATCAACCACGTCAGTTGCTTGACCATCAATTATAGCACTTCCAAGAAGCCCACTTTGGGTTGCATGTAATTTAATATCTATAACTTCTTCCATTATATCAATTATTTCATCAACAACGATGCCCATAGCATTGCCATTATCAGAAAACACTAATACAGGCTTTTCTTCGCCTTCTGATATTTTCACAGAAGGATCAAAAGGTGTTAATGGCATTAATGTACCGCGATATTGTACGGTCATTTGTCCGCTTGAATATTCCACATCTTCTGATTTTATGTTTTCAAGGCGAGACACAAGAGATAGCGGCACTGCCTTAGGGGTATCCCCCCCAACCTTAAACAGAAGTAGTGATGTTTTCTTTTCTGAATCAGCTTTAATACCATCTGAATTTTTCTTAGATTCAGGGTCATCAACCGCGGCAATATTGCCCGTGGCATTAGCGATACCGTTGGGATCAAGAATCATTATGACGCTACCATCACCAAGTATAGTGTTTCCTGAGAATAATGTTAAATCTTTCAACATTTGGGCAACGGGCTTAACAACAATTTCTTCCGTATCAAAAACGCGATCAACTATTATACCAAAATCATAGCCGCCAACTTGAGCTATAACCAAATAAAGATTTTTATGGTCAAATGCATTACCTTCGGTTTCAGATTCAGTTTCAGATTCAGATTCATCATTTTCTTTCGTAAGCTTGCTAACTTGGTCAAACGCATTTTTATCGCTTAATCCTAAAATTGAACCCAAAGACACAAGCGGAAGCAAACGATCCCGCAGCCTAAATAGTGGAGATCCCTTGATATATTCAATACGATTATCTCCATGATCTGATATCATAACCAGCTCACGCACAGATAATTGAGGTATGGCAAAACGCTCATTTTCCGCCTCTACTATTAGAGCCGAAACAATAGCCAAGGTTAGCGGTATTTTTATGGTAAAGGTAGAACCCTTGCCCTCTGTGGATCTAAGGTCAATAGATCCACCAATTTTCTCTATATTTGTACGCACAACGTCCATACCAACGCCGCGTCCTGACACAGCCGTAACTTTTTCTGCTGTAGAAAGACCAGCATGGAAAATAAATTGCTGGATTTGTTGCGAGGACATTTCCCCAATCTCTTCTTCGGTGGCTAAGCCATTTTCAAGAATCTTGCTTCTGATTTTATCTTCAGGAAGCCCCTTGCCGTCATCAGAAATCCTTATGATGATGTGACCGCCCTCATGGAAAGCATCTAGAGATATTGTTCCCGTTTCAGATTTACCTGCTTCAACGCGATCAGCGGGAGTTTCTATTCCGTGGTCGCCAGAGTTTCTAACCATATGGGTTAAAGGATCTTGTATAAGCTCCAAAACTTGACGGTCAAGCTCTGTTTCTTGCCCTGTCATGACTAACTCTATTTTCTTATCAAGCTCTATAGATAAATCACGAATTATGCGCGGAAGTTTTGACCATGCGTTTCCTATGGGCTGCATACGCGTTGCCATAACGCCTTCTTGCAGCTCGGACACAACATGACTTAAACGTTGCAGGGGCGTAGAAAACTCAGTATCCCCTTGCGTCCGTACAATTTGCAACAGCTGATTCCTCGTTAGGACAAGCTCACTAACCATTGTCATTAGATCCTCAAGCACATCAACGGCAACGCGCAGAGTTTTAGCCGGCGCTTTTTTAGCTTTAGGTTTATCAGTTTTTTCTTTCTTAGATTTAGGCTTTTTAACCTCTTTCTTCTTCTTCGGATTTACAGGATCTTTTTTATTCAAATCAGCAGGATTTACAATGCCGTCCATACCGGGGGCTGCGGCAAATGCAGCTTCCAGCTCATCCATGCTAGCCTCACCGGGTGCTAATGATTTTTCTTGAATATTTACAACAATGTCCTTTTCTTTTGAGTCAGCAGAATTTACAATGCCATCCATACCGGGGGCTGCGGCAAATGCGGCTTCCAGCTCGTCTATACTAGCTTCACCGGGTGCTAATGATTTTTCTTGGATATTAACCACAATATCTTTTTCGCCTGAAACGTCTCCTAAAGACGTAGATTCCCCAACGGCGCTAGCATCACCTGAAACATCTTTTCCCTCATATGCTGCGTCAAGTTTGGCAATCAGGGCAGCATCGCCTCCCTCAGGTTCTCCACCAGTTTCTTCTATTTCTGCAACAATAAATTTAATTTGGTCAATGGATTCAAAAATCAAAGTAACGTAGCCAGCTGTAACTTCTAGATCACCATCACGAAAGCGTCCAAGAACATTTTCCGCGTGATGTGCAACTTTTTCAAGGCGGGGAAGGCTCAAAAATCCGCAAGTACCTTTGATTGTATGCATAAGACGGAATATTTTCCCGAGCAAGTCTTTGTCATTTGGATTTTTTTCAAGATTAACAAGGTCAGCATCAAGTTCTTCAATGCTTTCGTTTGTTTCTGTTATAAAGTCAATTATAAGATCGTCCATGCTATTGCTCCTATCCATGTCAAATATCTGTTAAAATATTTAAGGATTCGTTAGTAAGTTATTTTTTACGCAGACTTGCAGATGGTTTTGCAGATGATAATAAATGCAGATGTAAAGTTATCTCATTATACCATATTATAAGGATACATTAGTAGCTTTTAATCTCAAGGAAATAAAATTATTTTCTGCTTCACAGGGTTCTACTATAAATCCATAATTATTCGCTAAAAGCCCAGTAATGTAGGCATGTATAAGTTTAGGTTCTAACTTTGATGGCGGTGTTTTGTGTTCAAGAGCATGTATGTATTCATCTCGAAAATGCGCATTTTCACCTTTCCCCGTTATAATTGTAGTATTATCACCCCCTGATTTGACGGATATAACCCCGCCTTTTGGCAGTGCATCAATAATAAGTAGCAGGGATAACATAAGAATTTTAGGAAAGCCTTTTTGTGGCTGGTTGCCTAAATCATCATGCGGATTCCAATCTTGTGATAACCTAGCTTCGCCAGATATAAACTCGCCGAATATTTTATGAACATCTTCTGTTTTTATACTGGCATCACTGCCTCCAATTCCATAAGCAAGACGCATGGTTTTGAGTTTTGCATTTGCTTGGTTTGCGCTAAATTCTATTAGGTCGGTAATGTCACTATCAGCCTCACCGCCAAGCTCTTCCAATATCTCAACGCCATTAGATATAGCTCCAACAGGGCTTATAAGATCATGACATATTTTTGATGCCATAAGCTCTAAAATATTTATGTTATCTGCATCGTTCATTAGCTATAGTCCTTTAATATTTTACCAACGCCATCGCCGATTTCAGGGTCTTTCAGGCTATATGCTATATTTGCAGCAATAAATCCAAGGCGGCTTCCGCAATCAAAATGATTGCCCTTAAATCGCAAGCCATGAAATGCTTGCCTGCCAAGAAGCTTAGCCATAGCGTCGGTTAGCTGTATTTCATCGCCTGCGCCTGTCTCGAACGCGGATAAATGTTCGAATACTTCGGGCTGTAATATATAGCGCCCAATAATTGATAGGGTAGAAGGCGCGTCCGCTGGATCAGGCTTTTCGACAAGCCCGCGAATGGAAACTTCTGTGCCATTATCGCTTTCAATGTCTAATATACCGTATTTGGAGGTTTCTGCGCGAGGGACATCTTTAACCGCAACTACGTTTCCGCCATACTCGTTATATGTATTTATCATTTGTGCAAGGCAGCCTTCTTTATAATCAACAAGATCATCGGGCAGAATAATCGCAAATGGCTCATTGCCAACTAGCTTATGAGCGCACCATACGGCGTGACCAAGCCCTAAAGGCTTAGGCTGGCGCGTCGTGAATAACTTACCTGCGGGCATTTCAGAATCGCGCACCTTTTTGAGCATAGCGTCTTTGTTGCGTGATATAAGGGTGCTTTCTAATTCTGGCTGAAAGTCGAAATGCTCTTCCAGCATATTTTTATGACGACCAGTAACAAAGATAAATTCTTCAATTCCTGCCGCGCGCGCCTCTTCAACCACATGTTGAATTAATGGGCGATCATTAATAGGAAGCATTTCTTTGGGCATTTCTTTGGTAGCAGGCAAAAACCTTGTTCCAAGCCCCGCAACTGGAAATACTGCTTTTCTAACTGGTTTTATATTTTTATTCATCTTCATTATCCCGTTCATTATCCCGTTTTTTATTTTTTAAATAGGTGATTACAAATGGAATTGCAAGGGTAAGCAGTGCAATTGAGATAATAATGCGTCCTGTTAGGGCAAAAAACAGCATTATCATGCAATATATAACTGTTATAACAATGCGAATAAGGACTTTTATCTGGCTAGGGCTTGCTTTGGTGAAAAAGCGGAAAAGCGCGTATATACCGATTATTACCCCTATAATTAAAATTAGATATGGCATGTGCTAGGCTGCCTTTTTCTTTATGTTATCGGGGTTTATTTCCATGATTAAATTGCGTACTTCTTGGCGAGCTGATATTTGAGACAAGGTAAGTCCCCCGTCCTGATCCTCTTTAAGATCAAGCAAAGTAAGCCCCTTTAGAAACATTTCCTTAAATACAACGCGCTCCCCAAAACCATGAGCGAGTCTAAATCCTGCTAATTTTGATATATCATTAAGTAGCCTTGTGATTGTTCTGTTGTTATTTGTGCTTAGGTGAGTCATGCGGTTTCTCATAACTATCCAGTCAATGGTTTTCCCATCACGAGATTGTTTAATTTTGCGCTGCTCTTTCACCATTTTA